>VBHN01000091.1 GCA_005881155.1 Chloroflexota bacterium
GACTAGCGTTCGCGGGTGGCTCTGCCCCCGTTCGATCCAGCCTCCTTCCCCGGTGAGGTCACGCTCGACCACACCATCCCCGGTTCGCCTGCGGAGCTGGTCGAGCTTCCCTCCGACCTGCCCGAGGACCTCGCCTTGGCGCTCCGCAGCCGGGGCATCGATCGCCTCTACTCGCACCAGGCCGACGCCCGCGCGGCCGCCCGCGCCGGCCGCCACCTCGTGGTCGTCACCCCCACCGCCAGCGGCAAGACACTCTGCTACAACCTGCCGGTCCTGGAGCGGATCCTGGAGCGGCCGGAGAGCCGCGCGCTCTACCTCTTCCCGACCAAGGCGCTCGCGCAGGACCAGATGGTCGAGCTCGGCGAGATGACCGCACGGCTGCCGGTCCGGCTCCTGGTCCACACCTACGACGGCGATACACCGGCCGGCCAGCGCACGGCAATCCGCGAAGCCGGGCACATCGTCCTGACCAACCCGGACATGCTCCACACCGGCATCCTTCCCCACCACACCCGCTGGCGGAAGCTGTTCAGCGGCCTGGAGTTCGTGGTCATCGATGAGCTCCACACCTACCGGGGGCTCTTCGGCAGCCAGGTCGCCAACGTGGTCCGGCGGCTGAAGCGGATCTGCCAGTTCTACGGTTCCTCGCCGCGCTTCCTCTGCGCCTCCGCCACCATCGCCAACCCGCGTGAACTGGCCGAGCGGCTGCTGGAGGAGGAGAACGTCGAGCTGATCCAGCGCAACGGCGCCCCGCGTGGCGAGCGACGGCTGGTCTTCTACAACCCGCCGCTCGTCAACCGCTCCCTGGGGGTGCGCCGCTCCAGCCTGCTGGAGGGCTGCCGGATCGCTTCGCCCTGGATCAAACAGGGCATCCAGACCATCGCCTTCTGCCGGTCGCGGGTCAGCGTCGAGGTGATGCTCTCCTACCTCCAGCATTCGCTGGCGCCACGCCTTGACACCAAGCGCAGGGTCCGCGGCTATCGAGGCGGCTACCTGCCGCTGCGGCGGCGCGAGATCGAGGCGGGGCTACGCAGCGGCGAGGTCACCTGCGTCGTCTCCACCAACGCGCTGGAGCTGGGAGTCGACATCGGCAGCCTCCAGGCGGCGGTGCTGGTCGGCTACCCGGGCACCATCGCCAGCACCTGGCAGCAGTTCGGTCGCGCCGGCCGGCGGAGCGGGAGCGTGGCCGTCTTCGTCGCCTCCAGCAGCCCTCTCGACCAGTTCATAGTCCGCCACCCGGAATACTTCCTGGGCTCGAGCCCGGAGGAGGGGCTGATCGACGCGGATAACCTGCTGGTCCAGGCCGGGCACCTGCAGGCCGCGCTCTTCGAGCTGCCCTTCGCCGACCAGGAGCGGTTCGGAGAGGCTGACGTCGGGCCATTGTTGGAGCTCTTCCAGGAGGACGGGGTAGCCAGCCAGTCGGGGGGCCGCTGGTACTGGAACCGGGAGTCGTTCCCGGCCGAGGGGGTGTCGCTGCGCCGGATGGCGGCGGACAACGTCGTCATCGTCGACACCTCCCAACCCCGGCCGGACGTGATCGGAGAGATGGACCAGTTCTCGGCGCCGACGCTCCTCCACGAGGAGGCCATCTACCTCCAGGAAGGAGCCCAGTACCACGTCGACCGGCTCGACTGGGAGGAGAAGAAGGCCTACGTCCGCCCGGTCCAGGTCGACTACTACACGACCGCCCTCAACTCGGTCTCGATCCGGGTCCTGGACGCCTTCGCCGGCCCCGACGGAATTCGGCTCGACCGGTCCCACGGAGAGATAAAAGTCACCTCGCTGGCGACGATGTTCAAGAAGATCCGTTTCCAGACCCACGAGAACATCGGCTCCGGCCCCATCCACCTGCCCGAGCAGACGCTGCACACCACCGCCTACTGGACCAGCCTCGACGACGACGCCTGGGCCGGTCTCGATCGCGACCAAATGGAAGCGGGGTTGCAGGGCATGGCCCACGCCCTGCGCCACGTCGCCTCCCTGCGCCTCATGTGCGATCCCCGGGACCTCGGCGCCCTGCCCGAGGTCCGCTCCCCGTTCACGTCCAGGCCGACCGTCACCGTCTACGAGGTCTACCCCGGCGGGGTCGGGTATGCGGCGCGCCTCTATGAGCTCCATGACGAACTGCTTCGCTCGGCGGCGCAGCTGGTCGAGGAGTGTCCGTGCGCCACCGGCTGCCCGTCCTGCGTCGGCCCCCTGCAGAACGTGGAAGGAGCCAAAGAGGCGTGTCTGTCGATGCTTTACGCCAGCGCCTTGGCAGCCTAGGCAGCCTCCCTCGGCGCCCGGCCGGCCGGACGGCTCCCTTCGAACCGCCACGCCGCATCCCGCCCCGGGGCTTCGAGCCGGTGGAGAACGAGTACGGCCTCACCTGGCGCTGGGCGGAGGTGCTGCCGGTTGGGCGTCTCGAGCGGGCCGATGCCCGCTCCGAGCTGGGCGGCCTGCAGGCGGACGACTTCAGCTTCCTCGACACCGAGACGACGGGGCTGGCGGGTGGCACCGGCACCCAGGTCTTCACCGCCGCCGTGGCCCGGCCTCACCCCAACGGCGTGGAGCTGGTTCAGCTCTTCCTCGCCGAGCCCAGCGACGAGCCCGCCTTTCTCGCCGCTCTGGACGCCGAATTGCGGGCCACCCCCGGCCTTGCGACCTACAACGGCCTCTCCTTCGACCTGCCTCTACTGCGGACCCGCTGGCTCATGGCCCGGATGGACCTCCTCCACCTGGCGCGGAGCCTGCTCCGGCCGCGCCTCGAGAGCTGCACCCTGCGGGCGGTGGAGGAGCGGCTGCTCGGCTTCGAGCGCGAGGACGACATACCCGGCCACCTGATCCCGCAGGCCTACTTCGACTACCTCCGCAACGGCTGGAGCACCACCCTGGAACCCACCCTCGAACACAACCGCCAGGACGTGCTGAGCCTGCAACACCTGTTGCACCGCCTACTGCACCGGCTCCGGGGAGCCGACCCGGCCATGGAGGCGCACGATTGGCACGCGCTGGGCCGGCACCTGCTCAGGCGCGGGCGGCGCTCGGCGGCGTGGCGGGCGCTGACCGTCGCGGCCGACCTCGGAGACCTCGACGCCGCCTACCTGGTCGCACGACGCAAGGCGGTGGTCCTGGAGTGGCGGTTGAAGCAGCCCGCCGCGGCCATGAAGGTGGTCGAGGCGGCGCTCAGCAGGATCGGGCCGGAGCCCGACCTGGAAAAGCGCCGGCTACGACTTCGCGGCCGGCTCCAGCGCGCGCTGGACGCGCAGGGGAGGCGTCCGCAGGATGGCAGCCAGGCGCTCCCCTTCCCCGACCAGGGCGGCCATGGCCTCGACGACCTGGGGATCGTAGGCCCCGCCTGAGCCCTCGGTCAGCCGGTCCACCGCCTCCAGCAGGGTGGCGCCATCGCGCGTCATGGCTTCGAAGGCCTCGGCCACGCCGAGGATCCGCGCCAGGAGGGGGATGTCGTGCCCGCGCAGCCCGTCCGGCGATCCACCACCGTCCCAGTTCTCGTGGTGGTGGCGGAGGATCTCCACCAGCTCCGGCAGAAACCGACCGCGCCGGACCACGTCCTCATCCATCATCGGGTGGTCCGTCTGCCAGTTGCGGTCGAGATGGGCGCCGCCGGCGAAGAGGGCTCGGCCCGATTCATGCAGCAGAGCCGCCGAACGCACCAGCTCGGCCTCGCCCTCGGGACGGCCGAGCTTCTTGACCAGCGCCTCGGCGAAGAAGGAGATCCGGCTCGAGTGTCCGTCGCCGGCGGGGTCCAGCTTGTCCATCGCCCGGGCGATGGCGACGACCATCTGCGGGCCGGACTCGGCGATCTCGTTCAGCAGCGACTTGGGATCGTCGAGGAAAGAGCGGGTGAGCTGGCTGGCCGAGGCCGAGCAGTCCCGGCCCGAGCGCTTGGCGAAGTAGAGCGCCTGGTCCGCCGCCATCAGCACCTCGTCCGCGCTGCTGGCGTCACCGGGACAGGTGCCGACGCCGATGCTGAAGGTGAGGTCGCGCGCCGGCGTGGCCGGGATCTGGTTCCGGCGGACGGCTGCCACCATCCGCTCGGCCGCCGAGCGGGCCTGGTCCTGGTCGGTGTCCGGCAGCAGGACCACGATCTCGTCGCCGCCGTAGCGAGCGGTCAGGTCGTTGTCCCGGGTGGTGCGCCGGACCAGGTCGCCGGCCGATTTCAGGATCTCGTCACCGTGGTGGTGGCCCATCGAGTCGTTGACCGACTTGAAGTGGTCGAGGTCGATCAGCATCACGCTGAAGGGAGTGCCTCGCCGCCGGTAGCGGGAGAACTCGAGGTCGAGGCGATGCCGGAACTCGCGGTGGTTGAGAAGCCCGGTCAGGCCGTCGGTGATCGCCTCGCGCGTCTTCCGCTCGTAGCGCAGAGAGTTGGCCAGCGGCCCCGACGCGCTGCCCGCCAGGGCGTTGACCAGGAAGAACTGCTGGTCGCTGAAGGCGTCCGACTGGCTGTAGTGACTGAGCCGGATGACGGCGGCGACGCGCCCCTGGACGGGGATCGGCGCCACGATCACCGAGAGCGGGGGCTGGATCCCGAGAAGCTCGTGGTAGGGGTGGTTGTCGCCCTTGATGTGGATCGCTTCGCCGGTCTCCATCACGCGCTCGATGAGGGCGTCCCCCTTGGCCATGGCAGCCTTGTCGCTGCGACCGCCGCGGCCGTGGTAGGCGGCCAGCTGCAGCCGGCCGCCCGTGTTCAGGATCAGCGCCCCGGACTCGGCCCGGGTGATCCGGACCGCCTGTTGAAGGACGACCTCGAAAAGGTCGTTGACGTCCAGGCTGTAGGCGAGCGCGGAGCTCATCTGCTGGAGCGCCTCGGCCTGGGCCGCACGGGAGATCGCCAGCCGCCGCTCCCGGATCAGCTCCTCGCCGATCAGGCCGGTGACCAGCGCCACGACCAGGAAGAGGAAGACCCGGCCCAGCGCCTCCAGGCCGACCTGCGGGTGGACTGTGAAGTCCTGCAGCGACGGCGCCGTGCCGCCCACGAACAGGTAGATGAAGGAGACCGCCACCGCGCAGAGGACGCTGAAGTAGAGGCCGAAGCGGACGGCACTGGCGATGATGGCCAGGAAGAGGGCGAGGATGTAGGGGCTGGTCAGGCCGTTGGAGAAGTAGACCAGGGCGGCGCCCGCGAGGATGTCCCCCACCATCGTGACCAGCCCGAACTGAGGCCCTGGCTTCAAGCCCCGGCTGAGCAGGATGGTGATGACCAGGTTTGCCGCCGCCCAGGCCAGCAGGATCGCGTTGACGAAGAGCTGAGCCCCGGCGAAGCGCACCCCTCCGAAGTTGTTGAGGATCAGGAGGACGACCAGGAAGATCCAGCGGAAGATCTCCGCGACGCGCTCGGCAAGGGCGCGACGGTCGGCGTCGAGAAATTCCTCCACCGCGGTCATGCGGCCGCGCCGGCCGAGCGCCGCCGCGATCGGCCCTATCCCCTTCCCAGTCACGAGTGGCAGCACTTTAACACCGGCCCAGTTGCGGGCGACCCCACTTCGGACACCATGCGTCGAGCTTCCGAAAATGACTTGTCGGCAACCCGCAAGTTGCTCCTCATAATCCCGTTGATTTCCACGATGGGTAGGTCCGAGGGACGGGTTTCGGGGTCCTGCGAGGCCGATCGTCGACGCCGCGGGGAGGCCGCTCGGCGCAGCCGTGGCCAGACGATCACCGAGTTCGCCCTGGTCGCCCCGGTGCTCTTCCTGCTCCTGCTCGGAATCCTCGAGGCGGGCCTGCTCCTCTTCAGTGTTGGCAGTGCGCGCTTCGCCGCCGGCGAGGGCGCTCGGCAAGAGTCCGAGTCGGGCAACGCGGCCATCGCGGACACCCTGTCCATCCAGGTCATCAGGAACACCGCGCTCGGGCAGACGAGGCTCGCCACCGTCCAGCACATCGACATCCAGCGCCAGGTCGAGCAGGCCAACGGCACCCTGGCGCCCGACGGTGCTCACCTCAACAGCTACCAGCTCGACGGCACCCCGATCGGCGCCGTCAACTGGCCGCCCAGCAGCCGCGACGTGATCAACGGGCAGTCCGACTTCCTGGGCGTGACGATCTACTACCGCTACACCTGGAAGAGCGGCCTCTTTCTCTTCAGCGGCCCGCTGAACCTGAAGCAGAGCTTCTACATCCGCCTGGAGCCACAGACGTACTGATGCGTTTCAACCACCGGCGGCGGCAGGGCGGGCAGGCGCTGGTTGAGCTCGCCATCTCGGTGCCGGTGCTGCTCTGGCTGCTCCTGGGCTCCTTCGACGCGACAGTGATGGTCTCCGACAAGGTGATCGCCGGCTATGCGACGCGCCAGGGCGCCCGCCTCGCGGCCGAGATCGGCGGGCTGGAGACCAACCCCGGCGTGACCACCGCGCAGGTCGACCAGGACATCGTGCGAAACGTGCTCGCGGTCGCCATCGCCATGACCGGCGTCCTCAACAAGGCCACCGACCTCTATGACCAGTACGACGGGGCCGGCAACAACCAGAACGGCTATCCGTTCGGCATCAACCTCCGCGAGCAGATCCCGCCGAACGAGACCTCGATCGGCGTGAGGCTGGTCTGGAGCTATCACCCGCCGACCGGGTTTGCCACCTTCACCATCTCGCTCAACGAGTACACGGTGCTTCGTGCGGCGCCGGTGCTGGCGTGAGCTCCAGGGAAATGAGGAAGCGTTGGCGCAAATGATCGCCAGTAAGCGCTGGATCAAGTCTCAGGCCGGCCAGGCCGTGGTCCTGATCGCCTTCATGATGGTCGCGCTCTTCGCCGGCGTCGGGCTCGCGGTCGACGCGGGCGTCGGCTACTACTACAACACCTCCGCGGAACGAGCGGCGGCGGCGGCCGCGCTGGCAGGCGTCATCTTCATGCCCAGCCAGTT
>VBHN01000092.1 GCA_005881155.1 Chloroflexota bacterium
CCATTGCTGGGGACGCGAGAGGCGGCGGAGCTCCTACGGGTAAGTGAGGCGACCGTGCGGCGCTGGAGCGACCAGGGCCTGCTGCCGGTCCAGCGGACGGGACGGCGTCGTGAGCGCCGCTTCAAAGCCGGCGACGTCAGGGCCTTCCTGGCCAGCGCCGGGCACGCCGGCCAGGCTCCCAGGACGAGCCCTTCGGACGCCGTCACCGTGGGAGGGATCTCGATCCGGGGCAAGGGTCACTACGCCGTCTTCTACAGCACCGACGAAGGACGGGTGAGGCTGGCCCCCCCCTTCCTGGATGAGGGATTGAAGGCCGGTCAACTGTGCTTCCTGATCGGCGAGTCGCCCTACGTCGACGCTCACCGGACGGCCCTGGCCGACGCGGGGCTCCTCGACCCCGCTCTGGCCAGCGGGCAGCTGGCCACCGCCCGAGCGCCGGGCAGCACCGTCGCCGAGGCGCTGGCCTTCTGGGAGACCGGGCTCTGGCAGGCGGTCGGGCGGGGCGGTGGCCCGATCCGAATCGTTGCCGAGATGAACTCGGTCCGCCAGGCGTTCAGCTCCGAAGCGGAGATGCTCCGCTTCGAGGCGCAGCTGGACGTGCTGCTCCGGCGCTTCCCGGTCGTGGCCCTCTGCCAGTACGACGTTCGGGAGCTGTCGGGCGAGGCGATGCTCATGGCACTCAAGGCGCACCCCGACCTCTTCAGCCAGCCGCTTGGAAACTTCCTGCTCTAGAGCTGGGAGCGCACCAGCGCCGCAGCCTCGGCCATGACTCGCAGCTTGGCGAACGCCTTCTCACGGGGCAGGTACTTCATCCCGCAGTCGGGAGCGACGATCAGGCGTTCCGGGCTCAGATGACGCAGCGCCTCCCGGATTCGCCCGGCGACGGTTTCCACGTTCTCGACCGGGCTCTCATCCGCCAGGTCGAGCACGCCCACGATAAGCCGCTTCCCGGGCAGCGACGCCAGCACCGAGAGGTCCACCTTCTGCTGGGCCGACTCCATCGAGACCTGGTCTACATGCACCGCGTCGAGGTTGCTGAGGAAGGGGTAGCCGCTCGGGCGGTCGTGCACGATGTGCGCGTAGCCGAAGCAGGTGTGGAGCGCGGTCGTGCCCGCCGCCCCCTCCAACGCTCGGTTGATGGCCGGGACGGCAAAGCGCGCCGCCTTCTCGGCGCGGGCCTGCAGGTAGGGCTCGTCGACCTGGACGATGTCCGCCCCGGCCGCGAAGAGGTCGGCGATCTCCTCGCGGACGGCGTCGGCCAACGCCATCGCCAGCGCTTCCTCGTCCCGGTAGAAGTCGTCCTGCGCCTGCTGGGACATCGTGAAGGGCCCCGGCAGCGTCGCTTTGATGACGCGCTCGGTGTTGGCGCGCAGGAACTGGACGTCCCGCACCTCCACCGGCCGCGCGCGCCGGATCGGCCCGACCACCCGCGGCACCGGATTGGGGTGGCCGGTGCGGTCGAGCGCGCTGCCCGGGTTGTCCAGGTCCATGCCCTCCAGGGCTGTGGCGAAGCGGTTCGAATAGCTCTCGCGCCGGATCTCCCCGTCGGTGAGGATGTCGATGCCCGCCCGCTCCTGGTCCCGGATCGCCAGCAGGGTGGCGTCGTCCTGGGCCTGCTCGAGCAGCTCCGGCGCCACCCGCCAGACCTCGCGGGCCCGGGTTCGCGGCGGGAGCCGAGAGCCGAGCAGCTGCCTGTCGACCAGCCATTCCGGCTGCGGGTAGCTGCCCACCACCGTGGTTGCCAGCAGGTGGGGCGCGGGCATGGCCAGATAATGCCTGAGACGTGATCTGGGATCGAGAGGCTGAAACCGCATCCGCCGAGGCGGCGTTCGCCGGCGCCGAAGCCGCCTGGGAAGCGCAGCTCGCCGGCCTGCCCGGCCGCTCGCCCTTCTACGCGCGAAAGCTCGGCCAGGCGGGGGCCGCGCACGCTCGGCTGAGCCTCCGCGAGCTGACGCGACTCCCTTTCACCAGCAAGCAGGAGCTCAAGCAGGCGATCGACGAGGAGCCGCCCTTCGGCAGCAACCTGGGCGTCGCGCCGGAGCGCGTCAAACGCGTCTACCAGACCAGCGGCACCACCGGCTCGCCGAGCGTGCTCGCGCTGACCGAGGCCGACGCCGAGGCCTGGACGGCGATCGGGAGCCGGAGCTACTTCGCCGCCGGCATCCACCGCGAGTCGAGCGTGCTTTCCACCTATGGGGCGGGACCGTTCGTGGCCGGCCACACCTACCAGGCCTTCGGCCGCATCGGCTGCCGGGTGGTGCCGGTCGGTCCCGGTGACACCGAGCGCACCCTGTTCGCGCTCCGTGCCGGGATCGCCGACACGCTGGTCGGCACGCCCTCCTTCGCCCAGTACCTCGCCAACCGGGTCGAGCAGGCCGAGCCCTCGGCGGTGGACTGGCCGCTGGCCCAGGTAGTCACCGGCGGCGAGCCGGGTGGCGGCATCCCGGAGGTCCGAGACCACATCCAGCGCGTGCTGGGCGTGAGGGTCAACGAAGCCATGGGCATCGGCGACGTGGCGCCCTCGCTTTTCGGCGAGTGCGAGCAGCAGCAAGGCATGCATTTTTGCGGCCAGGGACTGGTCTGGCCGGAGCTGGTCGATCCTGATTCCCGGGAGCCGGTTGCGATCGAGAGCGGTGCCGTCGGCGAGCTCGTCTACACACACCTCACGCGCGAGGCGATGCCAGTGGTGCGCTTCCTGGGCGGCGACCTCGTGCGCATCGAGGGAACCTCCTGCGGATGCGGCCGGACCGGCTTCCGGATGCGCTGCATCGGCCGCCGCGACGACATGTTCATCGTCCGTGGGGTCAACGTCTACCCGACCGCGATCCTCTCCGTGGTGGGCGGCTTTCGGCCCCGGGTGACCGGGCGCGCGCGTGTCCTCAAGGTCGGCCCCGGGGTCTCCATCGAACCGCCGGTGCCGGTCGAGGTCGAGGTCCCGGAGAGCGGGGCCGACGCCGCCCTGGCGGGCGAGATCGAGGCGGCGATCCGCACCGTCCTCACCTTCCGGGCCGGCGTCCGGCTGGTCCCCGAATCGCAGTTCGGCGAGGCCGGCTACAAGACGCGGCTCACGGTTCCCCAACCATGAGCGCCGGCCCGGGGCGCAAGCGACTGCGCTCGGACCTGGCCTGGAGCAGCGCCGACCGGATCGTCGTCCGCGGCCACGACCTGGTCGACCTGATCGGTCACGTCTCGCTGGGCGACGTCGCCTTCCTGGAGCTGCTGGGCCGGCTGCCGGCTCCGCCCGAGTCGGTCGTCTTCAACGCCATCGCCGTCACCCTGGTCGAGCACGGCCTGACGCCCAGCGCGATCGCCACCCGGCTCACCTACCTGGGCGCGCCGGAGTCCCTGCAGGGCGCGGTCGCCGCCGGCCTGCTCGGGCTCGGCGACCGCTTCGGCGGACCGATCGAAGAGGCCGCGCGAACGCTCCAGGAGGCGCTGGGAAGCGCCGCCGAGGACGCCGACCTGGTCGGTCTCGCCCGGGAGGTGGTCGCCACCGCCCGCAAGGCGCGCCGTCCGGTCGCGGGCCTCGGCCATCCGATCCACAAGCCGATCGACCCGCGCACACCGCGGCTCTTCCAGGTCGCGGCCGATGGAAGCCACGCGCGCCTACCGCAAGCCGCTGCCGGTCAACGCGACCGGCGCCATCGCGGCCATCGCCGGCGAGCTTGGCATGGACTGGCAGGTGACCCGCGGCCTAGCCGTGATGGCACGGGCGATCGGCCTCGTCGCCCACCTCCAGGAAGAGCGCCTGGAGCCGCTTGCCGCCGAGATCTGGACCCGGGTCGAGGAGGAGGCTTCCGGGCACCTGCGCGCGGACTAACATGGGTTGGCGATGCCTGCCAGTGTTCCCGGCATCCACCACGTCACCTGCATCACGGGTGACGTTCAGCGCAACGTCGATTTCTACGTAACCGTCCTCGGCCTGCGCTTCATCAAGAAGACGGTCAATTTCGACGTCCCCGACACCTACCACCTTTACTTCGCCGACTACCTGGGCACGCCGGGAACGGCGATGACCTTCTTCGGCTGGCCCCACCTGCCGTGGAGGGCACAGGGCGCCGGCCAGGTCGCGGCCGTGTCCTTCGCCATCCCCTCCGCAGCGATCGATTTCTGGCTGGCGCGGCTGCGTGAAAACGGGGTGGAGGCGATCCAGAGCACCCGCTTCGACACCGACGTGGTCACCTTCCGCGACCCCGACCAGCTGCGCCTGGAGCTGGTCGGCCAGGCCTCCGACGAGCGTTGGGCGCCCTGGCCGGAGGGCCCGGTGGCTACTGAGAACGCGATCCGCGGCTTCCACTCGGTGACCTTGCTGGTCAACGAGGAGGGGCCCTCGGCTCGCTTCTTGACCGAGAACTTCGGCTTCCGGGAGGTCGGCCGCGAGGCCGGCCGGGTCCGCTTCCAGACCGGCGAGGGCGGGCCGAGCGCGGTGCTGGAGCTGGTCGCCGATCCGGACGCGCCGAAGGGGGAGGAGGCGATCGGAACCGTTCACCACGTCGCCTGGCGCGCGTCCGCCGACGACCACGAGCTGGCCTGGCGCGAGGCTCTGGTCGGAGCCGGCCGGCAGGTGACGCCGGTGATCAACCGCAAGTACTTCCGCTCCATCTACTTCCGGGAGCCGGGCGGCGTCCTCTTCGAGATCGCCACCGACCAGCCCGGCTTCACCGTCGACGAGCCGGCCGAGTCGCTGGGCTCTGCGCTCCAGCTTCCGCCTCAATACGAAGGGCGTCGCGAGACGCTCAAGTTCAACCTGCCGCCGATCGTCGTCCCGACGCCCGCGGCGCCCGCCGCACCCAAAGCCATGGAGGGAATGAAGGAAAGCCGATGAGCACGATGGTCGCACCCGTCAACCCGATGGCCCCCGAGGGCAAGCAGACCGTGATGGAGGTCCTGGCCCGCGATCGCAACAAGTTCTGGGAGATGGTCTCCGACCCCAAGAACTGGAACGTCCAGACCCGCTGCACGGAGTGGGAGGTGCGCGACCTCGCCGGGCACATGATCGATGTGACCGAGGGTTATCTCGCGCGCTGGGACGCCGCCAAGAAGGGTGAGGCGCCTGGCGCCCTGGGCCTCCAGGTGATGGGGGAGACCCTGAACGACCACGCGCTCGACTTCCGGAAGCTCCCGCGCGAGGAGGTCCTGGAGCGCCTGCGCGGCGACATGGACAAGTGGACCCGGATCCTGGAGGGGCTCTCCCCCGAGGAGTGGGCGGGCTTCATGGTCACCCACCCCTACATGGGGCCGGTGCCGGCCGGCTTCTACGCGGCCTTCCAGATCATGGATTACGGCATCCACCCGTATGACATCGAGTACGGGCTGGGCGACAAGCTGGCCACCATCGACGAGGCGTCGGCCGGGATCCTGATCCCGTACTGCCACATCATCATGCAGTACACGGTTGACGCCGAGTCCGCCAAGGGAGTCGACTGCGTCTACGGGATCTCGGTCAGCGGTCCCTGGGGTGGAAAGTGGCGCGCGACCGTCAAGGACGGCCAGTGGTCGTCAGCGCCGGAGACCGGCGGCTTCGAAGGTTGTGATGCGCTCTTCGAGTACACGCCGGCGGACTTCGTGCTGACCGTTTTCGGGCGCTTCCCCGGTGGCTCGGCCAGCGGCGACCCGGAGGTCATCGAGCAGGTCCGCAAGCTCTTCTTCCGCTTCTGAACGCGACGCTCTGGACGGCGGACCTGCGAGGCGCGGGCCCGCCGTCCTCCACCGCCGGGGCAGACCTGCATGAGGTCGACGCCGGCTCGGAGCCCATGCTGGCGGCCGCGATGGGGGTCGAAGGCGACCTGGTCCAGCTTCGCTTCGCTCGTGGCTGCCGCTGCTTCGCGGCCTGGCGCGGACCTGAGGTGATCGCCTACGGCTGGCTTTCGGAGGGGCCGGAGTGGATCGGGGAGCTGGAGCTGGAGATCCGGCCCGGCCCCGGCGAGGCCTACCTCTGGAACTGCGTCACGCTGCCGGCGCAGCGGCGGGCGGGGCTCTTCCGCGCGCTCCTGGTCCACGTCGCCCGGGAGTGCTCGCGGGAGGGTCTGTCTCGACTCTGGCTTGGCGGCCTCGGCGATGAGCCCGCGTCGAAAGCGCTGCCCGAGGCGGGGTTCGCGCCGGTCCTCGACTTCGAGCTCGAGCGCCTGCCGGAGGTGCGCCGGCTCACCATCAACCCCTCCGAGGGAGCGGATCCGGCGCTGATCTCCGCCGGGCTCTCCGACCTGGGCCTTTCGCTGGGCACCTTCATCCGCCCTCCGCGCAGTCGCCGGCACTGAAGAGGATTTCTTCTATTCTTCCGCGTTGACCCCCGATGCCCAAGATCACCTACATCGGTGCGGGCAGCTCGACCTTCGCCGCCCGCCTGATCAGCGACCTGGTGGCGACGCCCGAACTGCACTCCGGCACCTTCGCCCTGGTCGACATCGACGCCGAGCGGCTCGAGCTGTCGCGGCAGATCACCGAGAAGGTGATCCAGCTTTCCGGCCGGGACTGGACGGTGACGACCAGCACCGACCGCGCCGAGGCACTGCCCGGCAGCGACTACGTGATCAACTCGATCGAGGTGGCCGGCCTGGAGAACGTCCTGCCCGACTATGTGATCCCGCTCAAGTACGGCGTCGACCAGTGCATCGGCGACACCATCGGCCCGGGCGGGATCTTCAAGGCGCTGCGGACCGACTACACCAACCCGATGTCGATCCTGACGCTGGCCGCCGCCCGTGCGACCAAGCTCTCCGTGGTCGGTCTCTGTCACAGCGTGCAGGGCACCTCTCGCGACCTCGCCGAGTACCTGGGCATCCCCTACCCGGAGCTGCAGTGGCGGGTGGCCGGCATCAACCACAACGCCTGGTTCACGACCCTGGCTCGCGACGGCGTGGACCAGTACCCGCGGCTGCGCGAGCGCGCCCGCCTGCCCGAGATCTACGAGAAGGACCCTGTCCGCTTCGAGGTCATGCTCCACCTGGGCGCGTTCGTGACCGAGTCCAGCGGCCACTTCTCGGAGTACGTGCCCTATTTCCGAAAGCGGCCGGACCTCCTCCAGAAGTACGTGCGCTCGGGCTACAGAGGCGAGTCCGGCTTCTACGCGCACAACTGGCCGAGCTGGCGGCTCCTGAACGCCGCCGCCGTCCAGGGCCTGGTCGACGGCAGCCTGGAGCTGGAGCTGCACCGCAGCCACGAGTACGCGTCCTACATCGTGGAGGCGGTCGAGCTCGACCGGCCGGTCGAGATCCACGGCAATGTGGTCAACCAGGGCTGGATCGAGAACCTGCCCCAGGGCGGCTGCGTCGAGGTGGCCTGCCGGGTGGACAGGAGGGGAATCCAGCCCTGCGAGTTCGGACCCCTGCCCGAGCAGTTGGCGGCCCTCAACCGGGCCCACATGGCGGTCCACGAGCTGGTCGTCCAGTCCCTGCTGGAGCGGGACCGCGAGAAGGCCCGCCTGGCCCTGATGCTCGACCCGCTGACGGCGGCCGTGTGCTCGCTGGATGAGATCAGCCGGCTGTTCGACGAGATGTGGGAGGCGGAACGCCCCTACCTGACCGCCTTCGAGTAGTCATTTCCGTGCGAATGCTCCTCTAGGCCGGCGTTTGCACGTCATCCGGCGGCCTTAGCCCGCCACTCCCGGCTCCACCCACTCCTCCTCGCGCCCCTGCTCCGGTGAGGCGATCCGGATCTCCACGCCGTAGTCGCCGATCGCCCGCAGCTCCTCCGGGTCGGAGGCGGGGTCGGTGACCAGCATGTGCATGGAAGAGCAGGGCACGGTCTGGCACATCGTGTCGCGCCCGATCTTGGTGTGGTCGGCCAGGACCACCACCTCGCGGGCCGCGGCGGCCAGGGCGCGGTCGGTGGCGGCCACCATCAGGTTGGGCGTGCTCAGCCCCCGCTGGGCGGTGAGGCCGTTCCCGGAGAGGAAGGCCTGGTTGGCCCGCAGCCCGCGCAGCGAGTGCTCGGCGGGCGGTCCGACCAGGGCGTGGATGGAGCGGCGCAGGGTGCCGCCGGTGAGCAGCACCTCGATGCCGGAGGCGTCGAGGAGGGCGTCGGCCACCAGGAGGCTGTTGGTCACGACCGTGAGCTCGGGCAGCCGGCGCAGCTCTCGGGCCAGCGCCAGGGTGGTCGTGCCGGCGCCCAGGATCACCGAATCCCCGGCCTGGATCAGGTGCGCGGCCAGCTTCCCGATGGCCGCCTTCTCGGCGGCCGCCTGGGTGGCCTTCTCCCGGTAGGTCGGCTCATGGGCCAGGCCGTGGGGAAGGACTGCGCCGCCGTGGGTGCGGTTGACCAACCCCTCGTCGGCCAGGGCCGACAGGTCGCGGCGGACGGTTATCTCCGAGGTCCCGAGCACCGAGGCCATGTCCCGGAGCGAAACCACCCCTCGCCGCCGCACGTGCTCGAGGATCAGCCGCCGCCTCTCGGCCATGAGCATGATTCCGCGCATCCTAGCCCCAAAAGAGCGGTTGTGATCGTTTCAGGCTCAAAATCGATCAAGAAGCGTGCCCACACGAGACCATCCTTGACAAAATCGATCATTTGATC
>VBHN01000093.1:0-405 GCA_005881155.1 Chloroflexota bacterium
CCTGAAGCGGCTGATCGTCGGCGGGATCGACAAGGTCTACGAGATCGGCCGCGTCTTCCGCAACGAGGGACTCTCGCCGCGCCACAACCCCGAGTTCACGATGTTCGAGTTCTACGAGGCCTACTCCGACTACGAAGACGTGATGCGCCTCACCGAGGATGTCATCCCCTACGCGATCAAGGCGGCCGGCCGGAGCCTGCAGCTGAGCTACCAGGGCGAGGAGCTCGATTTCACCCCGCCCTACCCGCGCCGGAAGATGGCGGACCTGATCAAGGAGGCGACCGGCGTGGACGTGCTCGGCGAACCCGAACTCCACCCCGCGGCGGCCCGGGTCGGCGTGTCCGTCGAGCCCGCGATGTCGTGGGGCTTCGTCGTCAACGAGCTCTACGAGAAGAAGGTCGAGTC
>VBHN01000093.1:529-4177 GCA_005881155.1 Chloroflexota bacterium
GGCGCTGGCGGCCGCGGCGGGAGCCGACGAGACGCACCCGATGGACGAGGATTACCTGGTGGCGCTGGAGCAGGGGATGCCGCCGACCGGCGGCTTCGGGATGGGCGTGGACCGGCTGGTGATGCTGGTCACCGACCAGCCCTCGATTCGCGACGTGCTCTTCTTCCCGCACTTGCGAAAGGCCTAGGGGTGCTTCCCCTGGAGCTGATCCGGAAGGAGCCCGACAGGGTCAAGCGCGCCGCCGAGCTCAAGGGCGAGGAGGCGCCGATCGACGAGGTCCTGGCGCTCGACGCCGACTGGCGGCGGCTCTTGACCGAGGCAGAGGAGACCAAGGCCGAGCAGAACGCGCTCTCAAAGCACTTCGCGCAGACCAAGGAGCAGGCGCTGGTCCCGAAGTTGAAGGAGCTGGGCGAGCGGTCGAAGGCCAGGATGGCCGAGGCCGAGGAGCGCAAGCAGAAGCTGGACGAGCTGCTCCTCTTCGTCCCCAACCTTTTCCACGAGTCGGTGCCGGTCGGCAAGAGCGAGGCCGACAACGTCGTCCTCCGGGAGTGGGGGGAGAAGCGGGACTTCGGGTTCGAGCCGAGGACCCACTACGACCTCGGCGAGACGCTGGACATCATGGACTTCGAGCGCGCGGCCAGGATCGCCGGGTCTCGCTTCGCCGGCCTCAAGGGCGCCGGCGCGCGACTGGAACGGGCGCTGGTCCAGTTCATGCTCGACGTCCACACCCGCGAGCACGGCTACACGGAGATGCAGACACCCTTCCTGGTCAACAGCGACGCCATGGTCGGCACGGCCAACCTGCCCAAGTTCGGAGACCAGGCCTTCCGCCTTGCCGATCGGGACCTCTGGCTGGTACCGACTGCTGAGGTGCCCCTGACCAACTGGCACGGCGGCGAGCTGCTCGACGGCCGCCGGCTGCCGATCCGGTACGTGATGTACTCGCCCTGCTGGCGCTCCGAGGCGGGCGCTGCCGGGAAGGACACCCGCGGCTTCATCCGCCTCCACCAGTTCTCGAAGGTGGAGCTGGTGAAGATCACCGACGAGGGCAGCTCGCTCCAGGAGCTGGAGTCCCTGACCACCAACGCCGAGGAGATCCTGCGCCGGCTCGGGCTGCCCTACCGGGTGCTTGCCATGTGCACCGCAGACATGGGTTTCGCGCAGTACAAGAAGTACGACCTGGAAGCCTGGTGCCCCGGCCTCCAGCGCTACCTCGAAGTCTCCTCCTGCTCGCTCTTCAATGACTTCCAGGCACGGCGGGCCAACCTCCGCTACCGGCCGGAGCCAGGAGCGCCGCCGCGCTTCGCCCACACCATCAACGGGTCGGGCCTGGCGCTCACCCGGACCGTCGACGCCGTGATCGAGAACTACCAGGAGGCGGATGGCTCCATCACCGTGCCGGAGCCGCTCCGGCCCTACCTCGGAGGGCTCGAACGGATCGCATGAACGCCCCGAACCCGAATGCGGTCGCGGCCTTCGAGCAGGGCATGGCCCGCTTCTGGCACCCGGTCGGTCTGGCCTCAGAGCTCGTCGACCGGCCGCTGGCCGTCGAGCTGCTGGGCCGGCGCCTGGCGCTGGCGCGGCTGGGCGGAACCGTGGTCGCCTTCGACGACCTCTGCCGGCATTTCGGAGCCGCGCTCTCGATCGGCGAGATCGTCGACGACTGCCTCCGCTGCGCGTACCACGGCTGGACCTACGACCGGAGCGGCACCGTCGTCGACATCCCGGCCCGGCGCGGCGTCGCGATCCCCCGCGAGGCGAAGGTCGCCTGCTACGGGGCCCGGGAGGCCTACGGGCTTGTCTGGGTCTGCCTGGAGCCAGAGCCCGCGGCGGATCTGCCGGCCTACCCGGAGTTCGCGGCTGACTCCTTCGTCAAGACGGCCTACCGCGTCTACGAGGTGTGGGACGCGGCCGCCACCCGGATCGTCATGGCAGCCCTCGACGACACACACTTTCCCTGGGTCCACCCCGGCTTGCTCGGCGACCGCGCCCATCCCGAGCCGCCCGACCACCGGGCCTCGGTGGAGGGGGACCACGTCGTCGCTGCCTACTCCGTCGAGCAGCCCGCCAACGTCTCCCTGGGGAGCCCCGAGGGAGCCACCGGGCTGGTGACGGTGACCTACACGAACCATGTCTACCCGAGCACGATCCGCCTCCAGAAGGAGGCGCCGGGCGGCAACTTCGTGCTCTTCCAGACCATGCAGCCGCTGGCGTACAACCGCTCCCGGATCTTTCTCCAGGTGGCGCGCGACTTCGATCGCGATCCCGCCCGTGATGAGACCTACCTCGTCTTCGAGGACGTGATCCAGTCCCAGGACCAGCCGGTCGTAGAGAGCCAGCGGCCGTGGCTGCTGCCGCCGCTCAGCTCACGGCTGATGCTCTATGTGCGGCCGGCCGACCTGCCGCTGATCACTTACCAGCGCTGGCTGGAGGGGCTGGGCATACCCCAGGTCTGACCTGAGGGCTGCTGCCTCTGGCGCCGGCCCGCGCCTGGTGTTACCGTTGCGGAGTTCACGCGGTTGCGGCGGCTTTGGGGGGTTGGCGTTGACACAGGGAACGAAGCGCGGACTGCCGGCCATTCCGATCCTACTGGCCGTGTTGGTGAGCATCGCATTCAGCGGCTCAGTCCAGGCCCATGCCGCCAGCTCGACTCCTCCGACCGTCAGGAAGGGTGCGATCGTGTCCGCAGCCGTACACCACGACGTCTCCGCACGTCTCAGCGAAATGATCAAGGTGCAAAAGCCGGCGGCGAGTGCGTCGCACCCCGCCAGGCTCCTCCCGCACCGCGCGGCTGGGGACGCAAGCGCAGATCGGATCACGGCGCCGACAAAGGCGCCGGCCGTCCCCGCGACAGTCAATAACTTCGACGGAGTCGGGATGGGCTTCGGCACCTTCAGCGTCCAGTCCGCACCTCCTGACACCAACGCAACGGTGGGGCCGAACCACATCGTTGAGATGGTCAACACCAGTTTTGCGGTCTTCAGCAAGACGGGCGTTGTGCTGGCCGGCCCAACGGCGAACAACACCATCTGGTCCGGTTTCGGGGGAGGCTGCCAGACCAACAACGACGGCGACGGGACCGTACGCTACGACGCCTTAGCTAACCGGTGGGTGGTCCAGCAGTTCTCCGTTAGGACGACTCCATACCTGGAGTGCTTCGCGGTCTCGACGACCGCCGATCCGACGGGGACCTACAACCGGTATTCCTTCCAGTACACGAACTTCCCCGACTATCCGAAGATGTCGGTCTGGCCGGACGCCTACTACATAACGTTCAACCAGTTCACCAGCGACACCGGCCCATTCGTAGGCGGGTTGGTCTGCGCATACGACCGGGGCCAGATGCTGCAAGGCCTGCCTGCGAGCCAGCAATGCTTCGACGTGGGCCCTGCCTTTGGTGGCTTGCTGACCTCCGACCTGGACGGCAGCCGGCTGCCGCCGGCGGGATCGCCGAACTTCGTCCTCGCCCTGGATAGCCCTTCGTCACTGGTCTTCTGGAAGTTCCACATCGATTGGACAACTCCCGGCTCAACCACGCTCACCGGCCCAACCATTATTCCAGTAACTCCGTTCGCAGAGGCCTGCGCCCCCACCTTGACTTGCATCCCCCAGTCGGGTACCAGTCAACAGCTCGACTCCCTCGGCGAT
>VBHN01000067.1 GCA_005881155.1 Chloroflexota bacterium
TAGCCGTGATTCGGCTGCGGTCCGAGATCGCGGCTTGCCCAAATGGGGTGGGAGTTTAAGTGCACGCGAAGGGCTCACTGAAAGAGACAGCATTGCGCTCCTTGTTGGAAGGCGCGCAATCGGAGAGAGCGACGGGGACGCTGACCGTCAAGAACGACGGCCAGTCCTACACGCTCTACTTCTTGTTCGGCCACCTTTTCCACGCCACCGGCGAAGGCGCCACCGGCGATGATGCGGTGCTCGGCGCGCTGCGCTGGCCAGACGGTGACTTTGCGTTCGATGCCAAGGCCAAGCTGCCTGCTGACGAGACCGTGAAGTCGTCGATTCCGGAACTGGTCAACGCCGCCGGCGAGAACGGCTCCGGTCCCGCCGAGGCGACCGCGCAAGCACCGGCCGCGGCCCCCATGGCCGAGGAGAAACCGGCTCCGCCTGCGCGCGCGGAGGAACCCGAACGCACCAAGGATGCCGACCAGCTGGAGGAAGCCCCGGCCCGCAAGGGCGTCAAGCACCGCCCCCAGCCGAAACACGGGCGGGAGCCGATCCCGGTGCCCGCGGGCGAGGTCGTCTACGACTCGCTCAAGACGTCCTTCGTCGACTTTCCTCGGTTGATCACGACCCTCGAGACCGAGGGCTACACCGGCTATGTGCGGCTCCTGACCGAACATGCCAGCGGGCTGATCCTCTTCCGCGAAGGCGCCGCCCAGGAGTGCGTCTTCGACCCCGGCGACAGGTTCAGCCGCGGCCGGGAGGCGCTGCTCGCCTTCAACGAGGAGGTCACCCACGGCCACGGCGTGCTGGATGTCGTCGGCCTCCCGGTGGAGATCGTCGATGGCCTTTATGACCTGGTCGTGGCGCGCCCCATCTACACCAACCTCTTCGCGGCCTGGGTGGACATGCCCGCGCTCCTGGAGTACCTGCACGACCAGAAGCTGACCGGCAGCGTCATGGTTCGGGGCGAAGGCGGAACCGGCATCATCATCCTGACCGAGGGCAAGGCGACCGGCGCTTATACGAGCGAATCGCGCTCCATCGATGAGGATCCGAAAGTGGTCCTCGAGCTCTGCTCCGACCGCAACGCCATGATCGAGGTCAAATCCGCCGACGGCAGCGCCGGCCGGCCGCCGCTCGACGTGGACGAGATCGTCGGCTCCCGGGGCAAGGGTGGCCGGGGAGCAGCACCGGCCGCGATGCCCGAGCCCGCTCCGGCACCACCGCCGCCGACGGCTCAGACCGCCACCATGCCGACCTACAGCACCGAGCAGCTCCACGCTCAGCAGGTGGCCGAGACCACCTCCATGCCGGCCCTCCGTGAGGAGCCCCACGTTGAGGCCGCTGCGCCGCCGCTCGGCCCTGCTCCCGCGGCCGCATCAGGGAGAGGCGCACCAGACTGGGAGGCGGTTGTCGAGGACCTGCAGGGAATGGCCGATCGGGCCCTCGGCGCACGCTCGCGGAAGGTGAAGGATCTGCTCGGCTCGGCCGAGCGCTCGCAGGCCGGCATCGAGGCTGCGGTGGCGCAGGTCAGCCAGATCTCGCTGCTTTTCGTCGACTCCGCCCTGCTCGTGAAGCTCGAGCAGGACATGAGGGCTCAGCTGCAGACCTACCTCTAGCCGTGCGAGAGACCGTCCGGGTCGCCTCCCGAGCGCTGGTGACGACGCTCCTGCTGGTGATCGTCCTCGTCCCGGCCCTGCTGGTCGGGTGCGACAGCCCTCCCCAGATCCTGGACATCTCACCGGGTCGGGGAGCGCGCGACGTGCGCACCAACCAACCGGTCCGGATCCATTTCGACAGGCCTTTGGACCGCGCCTCGGTCGCAGCCCGCTTCAGCATCAGGCCGCAGGTGTCCGGCCGCGTCGAGTGGGAAGCGCCCGAGACGCTGGTCTTCCGCCACGACACCTTCCGGCCAAACATCCAGTACCAGGTCGGCCTCGCTGCCGGCTACCGCGACTCGGCCGGCAACGTCAACACCTTCAACCACAGCTGGAGCTTCCAGACCGAGCTCCCGCCGGAACTGCTGGCCACCGTACCTTCCAAGGGCGAAGCCAAGGTCGACCCGGCCGTCTATTTGACCCTGGGCTTCAGTCGGGAGATGGACGCGGAGAGCTTTCGCGGAGCGGTGACCTTTTCGCCCGCCGTCACCTTTGCCGTGCGCTCTGACCCCTCCGACGCCAAGCGGATCCTGATCGCGCCGAAGAGCCTGCTCGCTCCCCTTGCCGACTACGAGGTGTCGATCTCGGCCAACGCGACCGACGCCGACGGCAACCATCTACCCCCGACCAAGCTTCACTTCCAGACCGGCGTCGTGCGCTCCCTTGCCCGCTGGATCACCTTCGTCGCGACCCAGAGCGGTACCGACGTCGGGTCGGGCGTCTGGATGGTCGACGAAGCGGGCTTTCCGAGAATCCTGGAAGAGGCCGCCGTCGACGCCTTCTCCTGGTCGCCGGACGCCTCCAACCTGCTGGTCCGGCACCCGGACCGGTCCTGGACCGACTACCCGCTCGGAGCGGCCGAGCTGAGCCTGCCCTTTAAGGCCGACTGGGCGGCATACCTCGGTCCCGAGGCCGGCTACGTATACCTGGACGGAACCCGCCTGACCCGACTCCTGCCTGCGGGGACCCAGGCTCTGATCGCCGACGGAGTCGGCGCGGCGGCGGTTTCCGCAGACCTCAACCGGGTCGCCTTCGCCCGCCCGGACCTCGGAGGCACCGAGATCCGAGTCTACGATGTCGCCCTGCGCGCGCAGTACCGGGTGCAGCGCGAGCCGGATGTGGTGACAAGCCTCACCTTCGCGCCCAATGGAAGTCGGCTCGCCTACCTGCTGCCTGGCGCCGGCGGCGTCCAGGCCCAACTGCGGGTGAAGTCCTTCTCGGGAGCCGCCAGGGTCAGCACCGTCGCCACCGGAGAGATCGCCGATCCGGCCTGGCTGGCAGACTCCAACGACCTCGTCTTCAGCGCTCGGGTGGAGGTCTCCACCGGACGCCAGTGGCGTGTGTTCCGAGTCAACACCGGTCTTCCGCCGGCGCGCCTGACCGCCTCGACGGCCATTGGGCCGTCGGTGGACGGCGACGCGTTCCGGCCGCAACCTTCCCCCGACGGCCACCAGATCGCCTTCCTGTTCGGGGCCGTCGAAAGCGCCCAGGTCTGGGTGATGAACGCTGACGGCACCGGCCTTGACCGGCTGACCGGCTTCGACTCAGAGGCCTTTCCCTACTCCTGCCGCGCCCTGCACTGGGCGGCTGCCTGAGTTCAGGCTGAGCGCGGCCCGAATTCGGGCCGGCCCGATGTAAAACGTTTTACAGTCGGAGCGGCGAGGTCGCGGCCGCCCGAGCTAGTTCGGGTGAACCGCGTTCTGCTGAGCCGACTCGAGGAGTGGCGCGACCGCAGTCCAGATCCTGTCCGCGGTCAGTCCCCACGGGTAGCGTTGGGCCAGCAGCACCCCCCGACGGCCCATCTGCCGGGCGTTCTCGGGGTCATCCAGCAGGCTGAGGATCCGGTCGGCCCACTCCGCCGGGTCGTGCCCGTCGACCAGGTAGCCGGTCACACCCTCCCGAACGACCGACGCCAAGCCGGAGACATTCGAGGCCACAACCGGGCAACCGCAGGCCTGGGCTTCGAGCCCGACGAGGCCAAAAGACTCGCTGTAGGACGGCATCAGGCAGGCCTCGGCGGCCGCATAAAAGTAAGGCAGCTCATGGTGGGCTACCGAGCCCAGGAAATCGACCCGGTCGCTGATTCCGAGGTCGGCGGCGACCACCTTCAGCCGCTCCTTCTCACTCTGTTGGGCATCCCGGCTATCCCCGCCCAGGACTAGAAGCCGCACGTCCTGGTGCCGCCGGTCGGCGGCCAGGGCGAGCGCCCGCAAGATGGTTTCGACGCCCTTCAAGCGCTCCAGCCGGCCGACGAAGAGCAGGAGCCGCTGGCCGGCAAACCCGATCTTCCGCCGCGCCTCGCTGGCCGCCATCGGCTGAAACGTGGAGCGGTCGATGCCCGGCGCCACGACCTGGATCCGATCCCGGTCCGCGCCATACATCAACGCCAGGTCCCCGCCCTCATCCTCGGTGCTGGCCACCAGCAGGTCGGCCTCGGCCGCGATCCGCCTCTCGATCTGGATCCGCTCGGCCGGCTCGGGCTTCGCGCCGGGCGCCAACTGGCGGTTCTTGACCAGGGCCAGGGTGTGCGCGGTGTGCACCCAGGGCAGCGCCAATTTTTCCGTCAGGAGCTCGGCCACCGCGCCTGAGAGCCAGTAGTGCGAGTAGACCAGGTCGTAGTTGAGCTGGTGCTCTCGGATAAAGGCGAGCGCCTCGTCGGCGAACTCACCGACGTGGTGCAGCAGCTCGTACTTGTCGGAATGGTCGTGCCCGGCAGGGAGATAGACGACACGGCTGAGGGAGGCCATCCTCTCGACCTCCGGGTCGTCGGCTCCGACTCGTCTCGTGAACACATCCGTGGCGATGCCGCAAGCGGCGAAGGCCGCGCAGATCTCGCGGATGTAGACGTTCATGCCGCCGTTCGCGTTCTGGCCGAGTGAGGCCGTCGGCGAGGTGTGCATGGACACCACGGCCAGGCGGGCGCGGGGCGACAGGATCAAGCCTTCGACGTCCTCAGTCGAGGCACGTTGCCGTGGGCGGGCACTCTTTCGAATACCGTAGCCGTCCGCGCCGTATTCCTGCCTCGGCCGGGCTCGGAGCCCTTGAGAGGCGCATCTATGATTGTCCGCGCCCTGATGGACCCGAGGCCCGCGGCGATTAAGCCCCCGCTGTCGGAGAGCGCGCAGGCCACCGCCGTGCTGATCCTCTTCTCAGACACCGGCGGCGGGCACCGGGCGGCAGCCAGGGCCCTGGAGCAGGCGCTGCTGCAGCTCGAGCCGGGGATCAAGGTCAGCAAGCTCGACCCCCTGCTCGGGATCGACTCCTCACCCAAGCTGGTCAGGCAGCTGGTCGGGCTCTACTCACCGATCATCCAGCGCTCCCCGGTGGTTTGGGGGGCGCTCTACCACGGCTTCAACAACCGGCCGGCATTTGCTGCAGTGCGCGGGGTGTTCGGTGGGCGAGTCCGGCGGATCATCGCTACCGCGTTGCGGGAGTCGGATCCCGACCTGATCCTCTCCGTGCATCCGCTCCTCAACCACGTCTCTTGGCAGGCGATCCGGAGGAGCGGGCGTCCGCGAGGCCTGGTCACGGTGATCACGGACCTGGTCGAGTTCCACCTCGGCTGGATGTCTCCGCGCTCGGACCTGACCGTGGTCCCCACCGAAGGAGCTCGCCGCGAGGTCCTGGCCGCCGGCGTGCCCGAAGAACGCGTCCAGCTCCTGGGACTGCCGGTCGACCTCCGCTTCCGTCCACCGGCGCCCGGTGAGAAGGCGGCGCTGCGGCGCCGCTTCGGGCTCGACCAGAAGCGCTTCACGATCCTCGTCTCAGGTGGCGGTGAGGGCTCCGGCAAGCTGCTCACGCAGGTTCGGGCACTCGCCGGCCGCCAGAGCGGGGACTGGCAGCTGATCGTGGTCTGCGGGCGGAACGAGAAGCTGCAGCGGCGGCTGTCGCGGGTGCACTTCCGAATCCCGGCACGGGTGCTGGGCTTCGTCGACAACATGCCGGAGCTGATGCGCTCGGTCGACCTGGTCGTGAGCAAGGCCGGTCCGGGCGCGATTGGCGAGGCATTGGCCACCGAAGTACCGATCCTGCTGACGAGCTACCTCCCCGGCCAGGAGACGCCCAACGTCACCTTCGTGACCGAGTCCGGCCTTGGCCTCTACACCCCGAAGCCCGAGCAGCTGCTGGAGGCCGTCCGCGAGCTGGCCGAGCCCGGCAGCGTGCGCTGGCAATCGATGACCGAGCGCGCGGCCGAGATCTCGCGGCCCTATGCGAGCCTGGACATCGCCAGCGAGTGCCTTCGCGTCGCCGCCCGCTACAGGGCGGCTGGGCAGGCCAGCCGGTAGGGGCAGAGCGAGCATCGACGGCGCTCGGGCCGCGGCTCGAAGGCGCCGGCGGCGACAGCCGAGGCGACACCCTTCCCGATCGTCTCGGCCTCACCGAGCAAGTCCTTGTCGGCGGCCAGGAGGAGGCGGCTCGCGTCCTTGAGATAGACGATCTCGAGCTCCAGGCCGCCCACCTCGAGCGATCTCTTCGCTCCCAGCGCGTAGAGGGCCAGCTGGAGGTCCCGCCGGAGCCGGCTGGCCGGCTCCGGGTCGCCCGTCTTGTAGTCGATGAGCCGCCACGGCTGCTCCTTTGACGCGCCATCGGAGCCGCCACTTGAATTGTGAGCCGGTGCTGCCCACCCCCCGCCCTCTGGGGTGGGGGGTGGGTCCACTCGGTCAATGATCCCGCGCAGGCTCCAGCCGTCAAGCTCCGCGGTAAAGGGCTGCTCGACCATGGCCGGGCGGGCCTCGAAACCGCCTCCGGCCCGGTAGCGCTCGAGCTGCGCCCTACCGAGTGCCCGCAGGGCCGGCAGGCGCCGCGCGTCGGGGAAGGGGAGTTCCTCCCAAACCTCGTCGTAGATCCTGTTCAGCTCGGCCGGATGAACCGCCGCCTCTTGCATTCGCAGCCGCCCCAGGCGCATCAAAGCCGCGTGCAGGATGGTGCCGTACTGTGCCTCCGGGGTCAGCGGCACGGGCAGCCGGTGGACGTACCGGTACTGGTACTGGCGGGGGCATTCGCGGTAGGTGCTGATCCCGCTGTACGAAAGCCTCGGGAAGGACCCGTCCGGACCGGAGGCTGGATACGGAGCGACGGCCACGGTCATCGCCTCCGCATCGGCCCAGGCAAGGGCGAGAGGCGGTACTTCCAAGCGCCGAAACCGCCGCGCACCTGCCGCCTCGAGCTCGGCTAGGAAGCGCGAGGGGCGCCAGCTCCGGGCGCCTTCGTAGCTGTCCGCCCAGCTCAGGAAGAGTTGCTCGCGGGCGCGGGTCATGGCCACGTAGAGAAGGCGACGCTCCTCGGCGACCTGGTCTTCCCGGCCGCCCACGTCCCCGGCCAATTGAGCCGGGATGCGGAAGCGGTCTCCCCGGTGCGGCTGCGGGAGCCGGCCTTCGACCAGGGCCGGCACCAGGACGCTGTCGAACTCGAGTCCCTTCGCCTGGTGAATCGTCATGACCTGGACCGCGTCTTCGACCTCTTCCAGCGGCGCGACCTCCTCCTCGGCCTCGGAGAGCAGGACCAGGTCGAGGTATTCCATGAACTTCGCCAGCGACTGGTCGCGGCTGCGGTCGCGGAAGGCGTCGATCAACTCGGCGAACTTGGCCAGGTTGGCCGCCACCTGCCTCCGGTCCGAGTCGCTCTCGAAGGTTGCCACCTCGAGATAGGCGGTGGACGCCATCAGCTCGAAGAACAGCTCATCGATGCCCAGCCGGGCAGAAAGGCCGACCAGGCGTCGGATCAGACCCACCCAGGGCCGCGCTTCCGGCCAGTCTTCCAGGGTGGCCAACGGGGGTACCGAGCCCAGGCGCGCCCGGGCCAGACGTGCCAGCACCTCCAATGGATCGAGCATCGCGCCAGGGCGGGCGCAAAGGCGGGCGATGGCCAGCTCAGCACCGGGATCTGAGATCAGGCGCAGGTACGCCATGACGTCCAGGATCTCGGGACGCCGATAGAATCCACGCGCACCCCAGAGCTGGTGAGGCAAGCCCGAGGCGCGGAGCGCGGCGACGATTGGCCTGGCCAGCGCGTTGGTACGGACCAGCAGCGCGATTTCCGAGAGCGGGTGGCCCGCCTCCGCCAGCTGGCTCGCCCGTCCCGCCAGGTGCTTCGCCTCGTCGAGTCCGGTGGCTGCGTGGGCGAGCTCGATGCGCGCCCCGCTGCCACGCTGGGCGCTCAACACCTTGGGCATTCGATTGCTGTTGTTAGCGATCAAGGCCGCTGCCGCCCCGACGATGTTCCCGGTGCTGCGGCGGTTTCGACCCAGTGCGCGGGTCTCGGCGGCCGGAAAAAAGCGCAGGAAGCGTTCCATGCTGGCCAGGGAGGCCCCCCGGAAGCGGTAGATGCTCTGGTCGTCGTCGCCGACCACGAAGACGTTGCCCGCGGCACCCAGCAGCTCGACCATCCGTTCCTGGGCCAGGTTGGAGTCCTGGTACTCATCGACTAGGACCGATGTAAAACGTTTTACATTCCTCTCTCGAGCCTCCGGTCGCGATTCGAGGAGGCGCACCAGCGAGAGGATCAGGTCGTCAAAATCGAGCAGCCTCTCCTTTTCGCAGCGCCGGCCGTAGGCCCGGAACAAGGGCACCGCAGCCAGCAGCTGCTCGCCCAGCTCGCGATCCTCGCAATCCCGCGCCCAGTCTTCGAGGCGCGGGAGCGGGATGAGCTCCTGCTTCAAGCGCTCGAGGAGTCGGAGCAGGGGGTTGACCAGCTCGTCCGGACGCTCGGCCGCCACCAGGGCCGGATCGCCGAGCTCCCAGAGGAGCTCCCGGAGCAAGATCCAGCGGTCCGCACCGGCAAGGACCTTGAAGCTGGCCGGGATGCCGATCCGCCAGCCTTCCTCGCGCAGCAGGGTCTGGGCGACGGAGTGAAAGGTCCCTATCCAGAGCTCTCCGAAGTAGGTCCCCAAGGCGGCCTCGATCCGAGATCGCATCTCCGTAGCAGCTCGCTCGGTGAAGGTCATTACCAGGATCGAAGTCGGGCTCGAGCCGGCCGCCACGAGGCGCTGGTAGCGGTCGGCGATAACGGCCGTCTTGCCGGTCCCCGCCCCCGCCACGACCCGGACCGGGCCCTGCAGGCCGGTGCCCGGCTGCCGCCGCCGTTGCTGGACCTTCACCGCCGGCTTCAGGTGCTGGGCGACCTGCGCCCGGTCCGAACCTTCAAGGTCCGGATCTGCCGGCCCGGCGAGGAGGCGTTGAGGCGCTGCAGCAGCTCCTCCGCATCCAGGCGCAGCTGGTGGGCGAGCGCCGGGTTGGCGGTGGTGACGGTAAGCGACGAGCCGCGCAGCTCCAGGCTTTCGCAGTCGGCGGCCAGCCCCGGACCCACGATCTCGGCGAAGGCAAGGCGCGCCCGCAGCTCCGCCACGCGGCCTGACGCGGGTTGCCGCGAGAGGACCTTGGGAAGCAGCTTGCCGAGCCTATCCACAGGGCTCCACGCGGCCCCCGCTGATGCAGCGCACGGTGGCTCGCTCCAGCAACGCGGCCGGGAAGGGTTCCGCCTCGACCGAGGTGACAACCACCTGGCCCCCCTCGCCGACCCGGGCCAGCAGCGCCTCGCGGCGCGGCGCGTCAAGCTCGCTGAGGACGTCGTCCAGGAGCAGAATCGGCCGCTCCCCGCAGCGAGCTTCGATGAGGTCCGACTCCGCCAGCTTGAGGCTGACCACGGCCGTCCGCTGCTGCCCTTGCGACGCGAAGCTCCTTGCCTCGGAGCCGGCGATCCGGATCGAGAGGTCGTCCCGATGCGGTCCAACGCCGGTGCTGCCGCGGCGCAGGTCCTCCTCCAATGACGCGGCCAGCGCAGGGCCCAGCGGCGCAGGTGGACCCGAGTACTCAATCTCAAGGGGTTCGCCGGCGGCGATGGCGCCGTGGTTAGCCGCGGCCAGCGGTGCCAGTTGGGACACCGCGCCGGCGCGCGCCTCCACCAGCCGGCTGCCGAGCGCCGCCAGCTCCTCGTCCCAGACGGGTAGGGAGCCGCGCCCCTCAAGGCCGCCGGCGATGCGCTTCAGCAGGCTGTTCCGCTGCTCGAGCACCCGGCGGTAGGAGGCGAGCGTGCGGCCGTAGCCCTTCACGACCTGCACCAGCATCTCGTTCAGGAACCGGCGCCGGTGCTCCGGCCCACCTTTCACGAGGTTCAGGTCCTCCGGCCAGAAGAGCGTCGCCTGAACCTCGCCGGGCAGATCCACCGCTCGCCGGGCCACACCGTCCACGCGGATCGTCTTGACGGTCCGTTCGGAGCCGTGGGCGACTTTCAAGGCGAGCTCCAGGCGCCGGCCGGCGCCGTCCACCACCGCCTCGACGCTCGCTTCGGGAGCGGCGGGGCCGATCAGGTCGGCTTCCCGACGTGAGCGCGGGGAAGCCGAGAGGGCGAGGATGGCGATCGCCTCCAGGAGGTTCGTCTTCCCCTGTGCGTTCTGGCCCAAGAAGAGGTTGAGCTGGGGCTGCAGCTCGATTGTCAGACGGGCGTAATTGCGGTAGTTGCGAAGCGTGAGCGAGACCAGCCTCAATTCGGTGAGGCTTCTACATCGCCACCCGGACCGGCATGATCACGTACACGTAGTCGTCCTTGCCCGGCATCCGGATGAGGCCCGGGCTGAGCGGACCGTTGAACTGCAGCTCGACCTTGTCGTCGCTGATCACGGCCAGCGCATCCAGGACGTAGCGGGCATTGAAGGCGATCTGGATCTCGGCGCCCTCCACGGCCGCATCGATCTCCGCCTGGCTGTCCCCGACCTCGTTGGTGGTGGCCGAGAGGTTGAGCCCGGTGCCGCCGGCGCGGAAGCGGATCACGTTGGCGCTGTCCTTGGCGAAAAGGGACACGGCCCGGACCGTCTGGACCAACTCGGCGGTCGAGGCCGAGACCAGCGTCGAGCTCTTGGTGGGGACAACCTGTGAATAGTTGGGGTAGTTGCCGTCGATGAGCCGCGAGTTGACTTCCGAGCTCCCGGCCCGGAAGAAGACCTGGTTGCCCGCTTTGGAGACGATCACCTCCAGGTTCTGGCCCTCGCCGCGCAGGGCTCGGCTCAGCTCCCCCAGGGCCCGGGCCGGGATGATCAGGCTGGCGTCGATGTCGTCGGCCCGGCTGGCCCTGAGCTTGCGCACCGCGAGCCGGTGGCCGTCGGTCGCGGCCAGGGTCAGCTCGACGCCCTTCACCTGGCAGAGGACTCCGGTCAGCACCGGCCGGGCCTCGTCGGTCGAAGCTGCCATCTGGGTCTGCTCGACCGCGCGCAGCATCTCGTCCAGCGGCACCTCGAGGCGGTCCCCCTCGTCCGGTCGCGGACTGGGCGGGAATTCCTCGGCCTCGATGCACTTGATGTGCGTGTCAAATCGCCCGCAGCGCAAACCCAGGGTCTGCGTCTGCGAATCAAGCTCCAGCGACAGCTCCTGGTCGGGCAGGGTGGACACGAAGTCCGTGATCAGTCGGGCCGGGACGGTGGTGGCGCCCTCTTCCGAAACCTCGGCCGGCACCACCTTGCGGATCCCGATCTCGAGGTTGGTGGCCGTCAGCGCCAGGCCCTGATCGGTGGCCTGGACGAGGATGTTGTTCAGGATCGGGAGGGTGGTTCGGGCCGAGATCGCCCTGGATACCGCTTGGAGAGCTTGGCCGAGCGGACCCGGCATGCAGCTGACTTTCAACCTTGGCTC
>VBHN01000083.1 GCA_005881155.1 Chloroflexota bacterium
AACGGGTTTCCGAATCTATCCGCAGATAGAACTTCTTGGGGCGGCTTGCGGTTCTTGAGGCCTCTTCCTAGCTTTCGCTTCGGATAACCGAGCGGGAGGACGGCGGACACGCTGTAGGTGGCCGGCAGGCCGACGTGTTCGCGAACGGCGTCCAGGCCTGTGAACCCGGTCCAATTGGAGCCTACCCCTTCAGCCCAGGCGGTCAGGATCATGGATTGGACGGCGCGGCTGACGTCGGAGACCGCGATCGGATTGTCGCGCTCGCCGGCCACCACGACCGCCGCCGCCGCACTTGAGATGTAGGGACCGGTCTTGACCAGCCGGCCCAACTCCTGGAGCGATTGGCGGTCGGTGACGAACACGAAGTGCCACGGCTGCCGGTTGCTGGCACTCGCGGTGAGCCTGCCTGCCTCGGCGATGCGCTGGAGGACGTCGTCCGGTATCGGCTTGTCCTGGTATTCGCGAACCGCCAGCACCGTACGTACCGCGTCGAAAACCGCGTTGGCCAATGTCTCTTGTCCAAGAGTAGAGAACTTGGGGAAGGCGAAACTCGATAGGCACGATTGGCGACCCTCCTCGGGCTGCTCAAGCAACCGCAAGGCCGGCGTCTGGGGCGCTTTCTGACTCCGTGGCTGTGGGTATTGAGGGCGACGACTCCGTCTGACGGATCCTGCTTCGGGAGGGTCTGCCGGCTAACCGCTTGACATTGACCCAAGGTCAGGGTTCGAAGATCTGTCGCATGAACGCAGTGATCAAGCAACAGACGGATGCGGCCGTATCCGCAACGGCGCTTCGCAAGTCGTACGGGAAGAAGGTCGTGCTGGACGGCGTCGACCTCACCATCGGCAAGGGCCAGGTCTTCGCATTGCTCGGGCCGAACGGGGCCGGGAAGACCACGATCGTACGGATCCTCTCCACCCTGATCCCGGCGGAGGCCGGTACGGCCACGGTCATGGGCTACGACCTCCGTGCCGAAGCCGGCGCGGTGCGGGGGGTGATCGGGGTCACCGGGCAATTCTCTTCAGTCGACGACCTGTTGACAGGCGAGGAGAACCTGCTCCTGGTGGGCCGCCTGCTGCACCTGCCGGCATCGGAGCGGCAGGCGCGGGCCTCCGAGTTGTTGGAGCGCTTCGAGCTGTTCGAGGCGGCGCGTCACACGCCGGCCACCTACTCCGGCGGAATGAAGCGGCGCCTCGACCTCGCGATGACCCTGATGGGGCAGCCACGGCTGATCTTCCTCGATGAGCCGACCACCGGCCTGGACCCGCGGAGCCGCCAAACTATGTGGCAGATCATCCGGGAGCTTGTACACGAGGGGGTCACCATCTTGCTGACCACCCAGTACCTCGAGGAGGCCGACCACCTCGCCGACCGCATCGCTGTGCTGGACCATGGCCGCATCGTCGCCGAGGGCACGCCGGAGGAACTGAAGCGGCGCATCCCTGGCGCGCATATCCGACTGCGATTCGCCGATTCTGCCTCGCTCGCCGAGGCTGCGCGGCTGATACCCGAAGGCACGCGCGACGACGAGCAGCTGGAGCTGCGGGTGCCGAACGAACGTGGCATTCGACCTCTGCGCGACGTGGTCGCCCGCATCGGCGACCACGTGGCTGTGGAGGACCTGTCCATCCACACGCCGGACCTCGACGACGTGTTCTTTGCCGTGACCGGCAGTGCTTCCAAGGACAAGAGCCAATGAGCGCCTTGACCTTCGCCGCCCAGGACTCCGCCACCATGCTCTGGCGGGAAATCAAGCACAGCATCAGGCTCCTCCGCTTGCTGATCGTGAGCGCGATACTCGTGCCGGTCGTGATGCTTCTGTTGTTCGACTACATCCTCGGTGGGACGCTCGGCCACGGGCTCGGTGACGTGGCGCGAGGGGCACCATACATCGACTATCTCGTGCCCGGCATTCTCGTGATGACGATAGCGGGCGGCTGCGGGCCCACCGCGATCAACGTATCCATGGACATCACTGGTGGCTTTGTCGACCGGATCCGCGCGATGGCCGTCGTTCGCGGTGCGCTGCTGGCTGGACATGTCGGCGTCAGCGTCCTGCGCATGCTTGTCGCCAGCGCCGCAGTCACCGCGGTGGCACTCCTGCTCGGATTCCGGCCCAAGGCCTCGGTCGGGGACTGGTTCGCTGTCGTCGGCATCGTCGCAGCGTTCTCATTTGCCCTGGCCTGGCTCTCCGCGGCGATCGGCCTGGTAACAAAGAGTGTCGCCGGCGCAAACGGCTCGACCCTGCCCCTGTCGTTCCTGCTTCCATTCCTCTCCAGCACTTTCGTGCCAGCTGACTCGATGCCCGTCGGAGTGCGCTGGTTTGCCGCGAACCAGCCGTTCACGCCGGTGGTGGACAGCCTGCGCGGTCTGCTCACGGGCGCGCCGGTCGGAAGCACCCCATATCTGGCCCTGGCCTGGTGCGCGGCGATCGCGCTGGTCGGCTACCTCTGGGCCCAGGCCGCGTTCCGCCGCGCATGATCACCATCGGCCAGCTCGCCGCCTATGCGGGCGTGACCATCAAGGCTGTCCGCCACTATCACAAGCTCGGTCTGCTCGAGGAGCCGTCGCGTGACTCTTCGGGTTACCGGCGCTACACAGCTGAACATGCGATCCACCTGCTCAAGATCAAGACGCTTGCCGAGGCCGGCGTGCCGCTGGGCCGTGTCAAGGAATTGCTCGCCGCCGACCCCGATCAGGTCGCCGCCGCGATGGCCGAGATCGACCGCAGCCTGGAGATGCGAGTTCGCGAGCTCCGCCGCACCCGCCAGCGGATCGCCCGCCTCAGCGGTGGCGACCGGCTGTTCGTCTCCGCGGAGGTCGCCGACTACCTCGACGACCTGCGCGAGCTTGGCGTGAGCGAGCGCGGAGTGCGGCTCGAGCGCGACGGCTGGATCCTGCTGCAGTCCGTCTCGCCGAAGAACGCTGCCGTGTGGATAGCCGAAAAGCGCGTCGCGATCGGCGATCCGGAGTTCCGCGCCCTCTACCTCGAGTACGACTCGGCTTATGACTGGTCTCCGGACGATCCGCGCCTACCTGCGCTGGCCGAACGGGCCCAGCGGTGGCTCGTCAAGCGGCCTGACAGGGTCGAAGGCGGCCCCCCGCTGCGGGACCCCGCCCTCGTCCAATTGGTGTCGAGCTCGACCGGCTCCCGCTCGCCGGCCTGGGACCGGCTGGCCGAGATCGGCAGGGAGCAGAGGTCCTAGGCAGCCTTCGCCACGGACACCCACTCTTCCTGTCAAACTGCTGTCAGCGGTGGTATGCTGGCATACCGAGGCGCGGAATGACGGTATCGGAGCTGACCCGGCAGGCGATCGAGACCCATCTGGTCGGAGGCGGCAAGCGCAGGCTCGGCGCTGCCGGCCGCAGTGGTCGGAGCGACATCTCGCACCGGATCGAGGGGATTCTCAGGTCAGAGCTCGCGGCCCGCTGATCGCAGACGCGGGGCCCCTCTATGCGGCGTATGACGCCGATGATGCAGAGCACGGCCGTTGCCGGCGACTCCTCCAGAACCACCCGGGGGTCGTGCTGGTGCCAATTCTGGTCGTAACGGAGGTGACGTACCTACTGGGTACCCGAGTTGGAGACGAGACGGAGGTGCGCTTCCTCGGCGACTTGGCTGCCGGAGAGCTCGTGACCGAGCCCATTGCCCCGGCCGACTGGCTCCGAATCGCGGAGTTGGTGGCAACCTACCGCGACCTGCCGCTGGGTACGGTCGACGCGTCGATCGTCGCGGTGTCAGAGCGCCTGGGAACGAGCGCCATCGCCACACTCGATCGGAGGCAATTCTCGGTCGTCCGGCCGGCCCACGTCCCTGCCTTCGATCTCCTACCGTGATCATCGATCAGGAGCGGCGAAGGGGTCCGGCTGCCAGAGCCACCAGCAGCGTCGCGGTTCAGAGCCTGGTGCTTGAAGGCGTTGACTGTGTCGTGCCCGGCGGTCCAGACAGAATCGTCGGAACGTACTCGAGCAGTTGAATGCGGCCATCGAAGGTGCGGCTGCTGATCATTTCGAGAACAACATCGGGATAGTCGTCGTAGATCCGCTCCCGGCCGCTCCTTCCGGTGATTACGGGAAAGACAACCACACGGAAACGGTCCACGAGACCGGCCTTAAGGAGGGAGCGGCACAAGGTGAGGCTGCCGATTGTGCGCATCGACTTCAAGCCCTTCTCCTTCATCTCCCGTACCGCCTCAACGGGCTCGTGGGCTACGAGTTGGGTGTTCGCCCATGAAAGAGGCTCTCTCAATGTGGTCGAGAACACGACCTTCGACATACCCGCCAGGGCATCGGTGCCTGGCTCGCCCTCGGCGGCGAATCCCGACATAACGCGGTAAGTCGTTGCACCCATGAGGACGTTGTAATCCGCTTCGGGCTGCTTTCCTAACCACGCGAGGTACTCGGGTCCTTGGAGCCCCCACCAGCCCGGCCAACCGTCGGCGGCCGCGTAGCCATCGAGCGAAGTGATGAAATCAATGAGGAGTTCTGTCATCGTCGTGTCCTTGTCCTCGGATCTCGAGAAACGCCCCTTCGCGATCACGAAGGTAGGCGGTGACCTGCATCATGACGGTTCGGTCGACGGGAGATGCCCTAGGTCGCCCGAGCCCAGACACCTACGTCGTCGCCCTTGTTTGGTCCAGCGCACCAGCACCTCGAAACACCGCTCAAGGGCTACCGATGCACCTCGCGCAGACGACGACCAAGGAACTCGCGCTCTGCTCGATTGTCGGTGAGGGCAAGCGCCCGCTCGTAGGCGAGCGCGGCCTCGGCGTGGCGTCCGCGCCGGCGGAGCAGGTCGGCGCGGATCGAGTGATAGAGGTAGTAGCCCTCGAGGTTCAGCGAGTCCACCAGGCCGAGGGCGGCGTCCGGACCCTCCACCTCGGCGAGGGCGACCGCCCGATTCAGCTCCACCACCGGGCTCGGGGCAACGACAAGGAGCTGGTTGTAGAGCTGGAGGATCTGCCACCAGTCGGTCTCCTGGGCGCGGTCTGCGTCGCTGTGCACGGCCTGGATCGCGGCCTGCAACTGGTAGGGCCCGGGCCGATTGATCGCCAGACAGCGGCGCACCAGCTGCTGTCCCTCGGCGACAAGAGCGCGATCCCAACGGCTGCGGTCTTGGTCGGCGAGCAACACGAGGTCGCCGTCGGCGCCGACCCGGGCCTGGCGCCGCGCGTGGATCAGGACCATCAGTGCCAGCAGCCCAGTGGCCTCTGGTTCGTGGGGCATGAGATCCGCGACCATCCGGCCCAGCCGGATGGCCTCCGTGTCCAGATCCTCGCGGAGCAGTGACTCGCCCGAGCTTGCCGTGTAGCCCTCGTTGAAGACCAGGTAGATGACGGCCAGGACCGTGCGCACCCGCGCAGGTAGGTCCTCCTCGGCCGGAATGCGATAGGGGATTCCGGCGTCGCGGATCTTGCCCTTGGCACGCACGATCCGCTGGGCCATGGTCGCATCGGGGACGAGGAAAGCGCGCGCGATCTCGGGCGTCGTCAATCCCCCCAGCAGACGAAGGGTCAAGGCCACCTGAGCAGCCGGAGCCAGGGCGGGGTGGCAACAGGTGAAGATCAGGCGGAGCCGCTCGTCCTTCACGGCTCCCTCGTCCCTCGGTTCAGCCGCTGCATGAAGCAGCGCGGCCTGTGCATGGCGGTCCTCACGGGATGCCTCGCGCCGCAGGCGGTCGACGGCGCGGTTACGGGCGGTGGTGATGATCCATCCGGCCGGGCTCGGCGGGATCCCGCTCTCCGGCCAGCGCCTGAGGGCCTCGACGAAGGCGTCCTGGACCGCCTCCTCGGCGACGTCGATGTCACCGAATCGGCGGACCAGGACAGCAACCGCCCGCCCGTATTCCTCACGGAAGACTCGCTCGACGTCTGCTGCGTTCAGTCTTCTGGTTCGTCCTCGAACGGCCTGACCTCGATCGGCACGCGGCACGCCCGAGTGGCCTTGGCGCCCCACTCGAGGGCCTCGTCCAGGCTCGGGGCCTTGATGACCCAGAAGCCACCGATGTGCTCCTTGCCCTCGGCGAAGGGGCCGTCGGTCGTGAGCACCTCGCCGTTCTTCACCCGCAGGGTGGTGGCGGTGCTGGAGGGATGCAGCCCTCCGGCGAAGACCCAGGCGCCGGCCTTACGGATCTCGACGTTGAGCGCGTCCACGTCGGCCCCCATCGCATCCATCTCCGCGGCCGGGAACTCCTGGCCCTCGGGGTGGTAGACGCTCATCAGGTACTGCTTCATGTCGGTGGTCCTCCTTCGACCTTATCTATCTTGCCCGGACCACTTCCAGGCTTTCACCACCTATACGTGCGGCTGGTCCCGAAATCGACAGGGACCCCGCAACGAAGTGGCTCGTAACCTGCGCGCCCCCGGTCGGGGCACGACCGTCCCACCTGCGCTGACAACTTCGGCTGCCCGCGTATACCTGCCTGCTCACATAGCCTGGTCAGCGCTCGGACCTAGGACCGCCCCAACCCCGCGGCGCGGCGTGCAGCTTCCACCGCGGGGCGCGCCGGGCACCCGGAGAGGTGATCATCCACGAGGCCGCAGGCCTGCATCAGCGCGTAGAGCGTCGTCGGTCCGACGAAGCGAAAGCCACGGCGCTTGAGTTCGCGCGCGAGGGCGAGGCTTTCGGGCACCGTCGCTGGGACGTCGGCCCAGGTCGCCGGCGGTCGCGCACGCGGGGGCGGCGCGTGCGCCCGGACTAGCGCCTCCAGCGGCTCGCCGGTGGCGCGCAGGCCGACAGCAGCGCGGGCGTTGGCGAGCGTCGCCTCGATCTTCGCCCGGTTGCGGACGATGCCCTGGTCGGCGAGCAGGCGCGCGACGTCGGCGTCGCCGAAGCTCGCCACCAC
>VBHN01000068.1:0-2979 GCA_005881155.1 Chloroflexota bacterium
TGGCAACGACTCATGCCGCCGACGGTACGAGGCGCCGATGCTGACAGTCTTGAACGATCCTGCGGCCGACGCTCGGACTCGATCAGGTTCGGACCGAGCGCTTACGGCGTCGAGCGCGCCGAGGTCTACATGTCCACGCGCGGGTTCGATTCCGCTACAGCGCTTACTGCCGCGTCATCTGACGGTTACGAAGCGGCGGTCGTGAGTGCCATCCAGCGGCCCGGTGTCAAGCCGTAGGTTCGCTTGAACTGGCGCGTCATGTGGCTTTGGTCGGCGAACCCGGCCTCGGCGGCGGTACGCGCCAGCGACCGCCCGCCCTCGATCGCAGCTCGCGCGACCGCCAGACGGCGCAGCGTCCGATAGCGGTCGGGGCTGGTCCCGAACGCCCAGCGGAAGTGGCGGGCAATGGTGAAGCGATCGATCCCCGCGACCTGTTCAAGCGTCGAGGCTGGGGTCGGCTCGCAGGCGTGGACGGTGAGGTATTCGCGCACGAGCTGGACGGAGGCAAAGTCGATCCTGGCTTGGCGATGCCTGGCTTTGCCACTGAGTGACACCAGGCTGTCGGCGACGGCGGCGGCGATCTCGACGCTGGTGAGCTCGTTGATCGGCTCGTCGAAGTCGATCAGCAAGGAGGCGATCCGGCGAGTCGCCGGTATCGGCTCCTGCACCGGGTCGGCGACGAACGGCAGCTCGGCGCCGCCGAGCGCGTCACGGACCAGGTCGGGCGGGATGTAGAGGATCCGGTAGGCGAATCCTTCATCGGTCCCCGCCGCGCCGTCATGCAGCTCGTCCGGATGCAGCACGTGCAGTTGGCCCGGCAGGCAGACGCGGCGGGAGCCGCGGTAGCGAAAAGTCTGGACGCCGGCCGTGGTGATGCCGATCGCGTAGGTGTCGTGCCGGTGCGGCTCGAAGGCGCAGGCGGCCAGGTGCACCTCCGCGCGCTCGATGCCGTCGGCGCTCGGTCCGAACCGGATCGAGTCGGAACCCAGGCTGCAGGACCGTTCAAGACGATCGACGTCCATGCCACCTAGCGTCTGCGGCATGGCACGAAGGTACAGCAGCCGCGATGCCTGAGGCGCTTGCAGTAGTTGCGATCCGGTGGGGATGGGTTGGGCCGCTGGTGCTGATGTCGCTCGCGATCATGGGCAGTCCCGGTCCAGCGACGATCAGCCTGGTCGCCGCCGGCTCGGCCTTCGGCGTGAGGCGATCCGTGCCCTACGTGCTCGGGATCATCATCGGCACGGTCGCCGTCCTGGTCGCCGTCGCGACCGGGATCACCGCCGCACTGCTGGCGGTCCCCGCGATCGGCTCCGTCCTGATTTGGATTTCGGCGGCGTACATCCTCTGGCTGGCCTATCACATCGCGACGGCGCCCCCGCTCTCGGAGCCGATTACGACCTCCGGCGCCTTCTCGCTAGCCGGGGGAGCGCTCCTCGGTGTGGCCAACCCGAAGGCGTGGCTGGGGATCGCGGCGGTCTTCGCGAGCGCCCACGTCGCCGCTGCCGCGACTGCGGACGCCACCGCCAAGGTCGCCCTGCTGATCGCGATGATCGTCGTCATCTGCACGACCTGGTTGGTCGCGGGCAGGGCGATCGCGCCGCTGCTCCGTGAACCCCGTCGAGCCCGCCTCGTCAACGCCGCGCTGGCCGTGGGGCTGGTCGCCGCGACCACGCTGGCGGTGCTTCACTGAAGTCCAGACGTGGTCCTCCCCGAATGGCTTGAGTTCCGGCCGCGCCTGTTTCCCAGCTGCAACTTCGCGTGGCTGGCCGGTCCCCGGCCGGTCCTGGTCGACAGCGGCTTCGGCAGCGACCTGGAAGCGACCCTCGGCTTGCTGCCGGGCGAGCCGGCGCTGGTCTTTAACACGCACTGGCACTCGGACCACGTCGGCGGCAACGCGGCACTGGCGGAGCGCTTCAGGATGCCGATCGCCGCCTCGTCCGCCGAGGGGTCGCGGGTCAACGACGGCGACCTCGAGTCATTCGGCTCGGACTGGCTGGATCAGCCGGTCGACCCCTATCGCGTGGACCGGCTGTTGGAACCGGGCGAGTGGTTGGAGACGGGCGCTGTGAGCCTGCGGGTTGTGCCTGCCGCTGGGCACTCGCTGGGACAGGTCGCCCTTTTTGAGGAGCGCGCCCGGGTCCTGATCGCAGGGGACGCTTTGCTCGCCCATGACGTGCCCTGGATCAATCCCTTCCTGGACGGGGCCGAGGCGCTGGAGACGGCGATCGCCACCGTCGAGAGGATCGGCCTCCTCGACGCCCGGGTCGCGGTGGCCGGCCATGGCGAGGTCATCGAAGATGTCGGGAGCTGCGTGAAGAGATCGCTGGATCGACTCCGGCTCTGGCGCCACGATCCCGCCCGGATGGCCTTCCACGGCAGCCGGCGCATCTTCGGCTTCGCCCTCATGATCCACGGCGGATTCGCTCGCTCCGAGCTACTGCCGTACCTCCTGGCCCGGCGCTGGGTCCAAGACTTCGGGCCCCTGGCGGGCCTGGCTGCGGAGCAGTTCGCGGAGCGGCTCGTTGCCGACCTCGAGGGTTCCGGCGCCGCACGCTGGAAGCATGACCGGCTGGTCTCGACCGTCCCTCACAGCAAGGTTCTCGCCGTCGGAAGCTAACGCCGCGCCCGGGACGCGCTGCTGCAGGATCGTTCAAGACGTTCGCCGTCACAGCTCCTAAGGTCTGAGAAATGCCCACCGATGCTTCGGTCGCCGGGCAGAGCGCTGGCCGTAGCGGGACGGGGATGGATCACCAGGAGCTGCGGCAGCGCTTCGCGGCGCTGACCACCGCCCACCTGGCGGATGCTTGCATCCGCGCTCAGGTCCCGGTGCGCTGTGGGCCGGCGGCCCTGGGCCCAGTTGTGCCCGGCAGTCGCCTGGCCGGGGCTGCGCTTCCGGTTCGACATGCTGGCAGCGTCGATGTCTTTCTGGAGGCGTTCGAAGGGGCCGCTCCCGGCGACGTGTTGGTGGTCGACAACGGC
>VBHN01000068.1:3050-15144 GCA_005881155.1 Chloroflexota bacterium
GGACTGACGGTCTTCAGCCTTGGATCGATTCCGACTGGTCCTCAACGCCTCGACCTGCGCTCAAAAGATGCGTTGGAGGCAGCGACCGTCGGCGATTGGACAGTGGGTCGCGAGGACCTGGTCCTGGCCGACGACGACGGCGTGATTCTCGTGCCGGCCGCAAGCGCCGCGGACGTCTTCACGCTTGCCGAGACGATCCGCGCCACCGAGGGGAGCCAGGCCAACCTCATGCGAGGAGGCGTGTCCCTGCGCAGCCAGGTCCGCTTCGCAGACTACCTGGTTGAGCGCCGGAAGACGCCCTCCCTGAGTTTCCGCGACCACCTGCGCGGCGTGGGCGGGGCCATCGAAGTATGAGCACGCATCGCGAACTGACGGGGTAGTTCAGGCGCGTTTCATTCGCGTCGAGGCTGCAGCTCTGGGGCTTGCGACAGCGGCACACCGTTGCGGCCCGATGCACCGGTCGAGCTCGGGGTTAGAAGACTGGCGTCGCTCAGCCGAGTTCTTCAGCGAGCCCGATGAGAAGGCCTTCGGGCCCGCGGATGTAGCAGAGCCGATAGGCGTCTTCGTACTGGACCACTTCGGTGCTGACGAGCTCCGCGCCGTGCTTCCGCAGCCTGGCGAGCGTCTCGTCGATGTCGTCCACTGCGAACATGACGCGCAGGTAGCCGAGAGCGTTCACCGGGGCGTTGCGGTGATCGGCGACCACTGGCGGCGCGAGAAAGCGGGAGAGTTCGAGCCGGCTGTGACCGTCCGGAGTGCGCATCATGGCGCTCTCGACGCGCTGGTCGCCCAGTCCGGTGACACGCCCTGCCCACTCTCCTTCGATCATGGCTCGTCCTTCGAGCTCGAGGCCGAGCTCGCTGAAGAACTCGATTGTCGCTGCGAGGTCGTCGACGACGATGCCGACGTTGTCCATTCGTTTAAGTCCCACGAGCCCAATGTACTCGGCCTAGTCCGCGCCGATCCGTCACCTTCTTGATCCGGTCCCTTGCCTAGTCCGGTGGCCCTTCGATACAAGAATTCGATTACTCGGAATACGAAGTCTCGGTGCGATCAGCCGGCTAACGCGTTCTTCAGCGAATTGCGATAGGCCCTTGCATAGCGGGCGGCCATCCGCCGTGGGCTGAAGCGATCCCGCGCGCGCTCCGCGCATCGCTCGGGATCGATCTCGCCGACCTGGCGGACACGCTCGACCAGCTCATCGACAGATCGCGCCAGGTAGCCCGTGACGCCGGGCTCGACCAGTTCCCGGGCGGCACCCCGGCCGAACGCGACAACCGGTGTGCCAGATGCCATCGCCTCGACCATCGCCAGCCCGAAGGGCTCCTCCCACTGGATCGGGAAGAGCAGGGCCGCGGCTCGACCCAGAAGCTTCGCCCTCTCCTCGCCCCGCACGTCCTCGATCCAGCGAACCTTGCCGGACAGTCGCGGCTCGATCAGCTCGGTGAAGTAGCGCCGCGACTTCGCGTCGCGATCGACCTTGCCGGCCAGGACCAACGGCATCCCGACGCGTTCGGCAACCTCGATCGCGATGTGTTGTCCCTTGTCGGGCGTGATCCGCGCCAGCTGAACAAGGTAACCATCCTTGCCATCCTCGACGGCGAAATCGTCGACTCTGATCGCGTTGTGGACCACCGCCAGCCAGCGGACATTGGGCGCCTGCTTCCTTTGTGCCTTGCTGATGGCGATCAAGTCGATCTCCTCGTCGACCTCCTCGAGGAAGGTGACGACTTCTTCGCTGATCCCACCGTGGACGGTTGCGAGACGGGGGAGGTCGAAACCGAGGAGGCTGGCGCAGGCCATGCCCGGGAATTCGGTGTGCAGGTGGACCACATCGAACTCATGCCGGCGCTCCTTGAGCTCTTGATTGACGCGCACCTCATAGGTGGCCTCCCGGACCGCCTGCGTCGAGGTGCCGAGGTCCTCGCTCCAGTCGTCCGGCGCCATCGAGACGGCTCGCAGGCGTGGGTCGGAGCCCTCCGCCGCGAATGTCGTCACCCGGTGGCCCATTTCCCTGAGCTGGGTCCCCAGTAGGTGGACGACGGCCTCGATGCCACCGTAGCCCCGGGGAGGCAGCGGAAACCAGGGCGGCGCCACCAGGGCGATGCGAAGCGGACGGCGCGTTGCTCCCTTCCCCAACCGGCTCTCAGGCCTTGCTGATGCGACCGGCCAGGACGCCGAGGGTGGCGCCGCGGGCGACGTGCGCGGCGACCATTGGCAGCTGGCGGCCGAAGCGGTCCTTGCGGACGGGTGCGACAACTCTTATGACCATAAGACTATTACATTACCTGATAGCGCTACTGCCACTTGCGGGCCGTCGAAGACATCGCAGACCAGTTGATCCGCAACTGCCGGGTGACTGACACCATCGCGCTTACTTGGGCATCCAGATAGCCAACCTTCTGGGCGCGCCGGGGGTGCTCATCTACGCTGTTACGAGCGCGGGCCGGCAGACGGAGCTGGTCTCCACACCGGGCAGATCGTCGCCGCGATCGATGGCCGGCCGACGCCAGATTGCCAGAGCGATGCCGCCGTCCTCGCCGGGCCAGACGGTCCATATCGACAGCGTGAATTCGGACGGCTCTCGAAGCGCCAGGGAGGTGACGCTCGGGGAGCTCCTTGGTTCAGCCTGACCGGCATTGCGCCTCCGGGGCTGCTCCGATGCTTGCACCCGACGGCGCATTTTGAAACAATTTCTCGTGGGTATTCCACGGAGGTGAATGAGGTGGTTGGCAGTCACGGGCTACCTCACCCTCGGTTCCGTGAGCAGCGGCCCGCGGAGCTCGTGAAAGGCCCGCGAGTCCGTACCCGCGATGGTCGCCTCGTCGGACAACCGGAACGCCGTCGCGGCGAACGGAGATGCCCCCGCCAGCCCACGTGCCTATAGAGCGATTGAGTGGTGGCAAGGCCGGCCACAGAGATGCCGAAGCGGTCCGTGTGGGGGGCGCGCCAAATCCGGCGCGACGGAGCGCATCGAGGACCAGGCAAGGGGGGATGATGGGCGAACCGGCAGACGGTCAGCCCCCCTGAGCCATGCACGGCGAGTTCAATGTTTAGCCCGATTTGGTGGCGGGGCAAGAAAGCTTAGGGAGCTTCAACTCCATTACATCCAGAGGAGGTAATTCAGATGATTCGGTGGAGCCCGGGTACTGAGTTGGCGAACCTGCATGGTGCGATGGATCGGCTGTTCGAGGACTTCTTCAGTCCGACCTCGGCGGGCAATGAAAACCAGCGCCAGACGATGTCAACCTACTTCCTGCCGCTCGACATAAAGGAGGCGGGGAACGGCTACGAGATACAGGCGCCAGTTCCAGGGTTCAAACCCGAGGAAGTGGAGATCACCTTCTCGGAGGGCGTGCTGCATATCGAAGCCCAGCACTCTCAGGAGTCGACGCAGCAGCATGGTGGTTACCTGCGCAAGGAGATTGCCCACGGCAACTACCAGCGGAGTATTCAACTGCCCGGCGATATCAAGGCTGAGGAGATTACAGCTAACTTCGAGAACGGCGTGCTCACCGTTATCGTGCCGAAGGCGCCCCGCCCCCAGCCGAAGAAGATCCAGATCTCGGCGAAGCCCCTGAAGCAGGTCAACGCCAAGACTCTCTGAAACCGAGCGCGCCGCCCCTAAAGAAGAGCGGATGAGAGACTGGCGCAGCCTCTCATCCGCTATCGATTGCCGCGACTCGCATTCATAACCGTTGCCGTTTGGCGAGCCTGCCTGTACGTCAATGCCTTTCCGATTCCGGCCGCGTGCGTTCGCGAATGTCTACTTGGCGCCTTAGCTCTACATCTGGCAATGACTGGGGTGGGCCGACAGGGTTTTCCTCGGGTTCACGGCCGCGTCTGGAAATCGTCGACGTGTCCAGTAGAGTCACCAAATGCTTCGAGTAGCGATCGGGTCAGCACTTGGTGCGATCACCGGAGCGACCGTCGTCGCGGTCATCGTCCTTGCCAAATTCGGACCGCTGGTGAACACCCCGCGATCAGCGCACGGGATCCTGATCGCCGCACTGATCGCGCTGCCCGCCCTCGTCGGTGCCGTGGCTGGGTACGCATCCCGAAGGGCACCCTAACGTTCCCATTGCCGGCAAGGGCATGGCGGCCCTTGTGCAAGGCGTGGAAGTCAGCAGCCGAGGCGGGAGGCGAGGTCGAGCAGGTCGGTGGCGTCGACCGTGGCGTCGGGGTCGGGCAACCTGTCGACCGCGGTTCTCGGACCGAACTCCAGGGGACGCTGAATAAATGCCGCGCCCAGGCCCACCGCCTGCGCCGCCCGGAGATCGGGCTTGTGCGCGGCGACCATCATCACCTGAGAAGGGGCCAAGTCCAGCATTTCGGCCACCATGAGATAAGTCTCGGGGTCCGGCTTGTAATGGCGACAGAGCTCAGCCGAAAGAATGCAGTCGAAGTGGAGCTGAGCGTTCCGGACGAGGTTGGTGAGCAGCGCAAATCCGCCGTTGGAGAGCGTCGTCAGGAGAAAGCGCGACGCGAGCCGGTCGAGGCCTTCACGAGCGTCAGGCCAGGGCGGCAACCGGTGCCACGCGAGCACCAGCTGGCGTCGCACCTCGGGCTCAAGTGAGTTCGCTCCGAACTCCAACAGCACCTCGTCCAGGGAGCGGGCCTGCAGGAGATCGAGATTCATCCAGGGCAGCTCGCCACGCCGGACCCGGTCCATCGACGGCGCATAGCGCGCCCGCCAGGCGTCGGCGAACCGCTCTCCGTCGAGGCCATGGACGGCCGCCGCCTGGGCGATCCCGGTGCGCCAGTCGACGAGGGTACCGAAGACGTCGAAGGCGAGGGCGCGGAACCCGTTGGAATGCTCCACGCGTTGCAGTTCGCCGGCTGGAAGCTCCATGCTGGTAGTGGAAGCCATCGTACGAAAGGAAGGGAGGATCGAATCTTCCTGGAGGTGCGTGGCAGATGCAGGACCTGGAATCGGCGCCGCGAGCGCCAGAACGCAACCAGCTGGTGAGGGCGATCGTCGCCAGCACCGTGGGGACCACGATCGAGTGGTACGACTTCTTCCTCTATAACACGGCGGCCGCGCTCGTCTTCGCCAAGCTCTTCTTCCCGCACGCTGACCCCACGGCCGGCCTCCTGTCGGCATTCGCAATCCAGTTCGTGGGCTTTGGCGCGCGCCCGATTGGCGCCTTCATCTTCGGCCACTTCGGCGACCGCGTCGGACGCAAGGCGACTTTGATCGTGACGCTACTGACGATGGGATTCGCGTCAGCCCTGATCGGACTCCTGCCGACCTACGCGCAGGTTGGAATCATGGGCGCGGTCCTGCTCACGGTGTTGCGCCTTCTCCAGGGCATCGCCGTCGGCGGCGAGTGGGGCGGCTCGGTGCTGCTCTCGATGGAGTGGGGTCACCGCGGGAAGCGCGGCTGGGTGGCCAGCTGGCCGCAGTGGGGTGTTCCGGCCGGGCTTGTGCTCGGCACCGGGGCGATGCTGATCTTGAGCTCGACCCTTTCTGAGTCCGCTTTCCTGAGTTGGGGCTGGCGGGTGCCGTTCCTGCTCAGCCTGGTCCTGGTCGCGGTCGGCCTGTACATCCGCCTGGGGATCCTCGAGACCCCGCTGTTCACTCGGATCCTCGACGAGAAGCGCGTCGAGCCCGCCCCGTCGCTGCAGGTCCTTGTCAGGCAGCCGCGCGAGATCATTCTCGCCGCCCTGATCCGCACCTCGGAACAGGCGCCCTTCTACATCTTCACCGTCTTCGTGCTCGCCTATGTCACCACGACCCTCAAGCTGAGCCGCGGCTTCGCCCTCAACGCCGTGCTGCTGGCGGCCGCCCTCTCGCTGGTGAGCATCCCTCTCTTCGGCTACCTCTCGGACGTAATCGGGCGCAAGCGCATGTACCTGATCGGCGTCGTCTGCACCGGCCTTTTTGCCTTCCCCTACTTCTGGTTGCTCAACAGCAAGGTGGGCGCTCTGGTGGTGCTGGCCATCGTCGTCTCTTTGATCCCGCATGACATGCAGTACGGCCCCCAGGCCGCGCTGATCGCCGAAAACTTCACGGGGCGCTTGCGATACAGCGGTGCGTCGCTCGGCTACCAGCTCGCCTCCATCGTGGCCGGCGGTCCGGCACCCCTGATCGCGGTGGCGCTGCTGGCAACTTACAAGAGCTATGTCCCGATCGCGGTCTACATCGTCTTCTGCGCGGTGGTCAGCCTGGGTGCAACTCTCCTAATTCCGGACCGATCGAAAGCTGACCTCTCGACCGAGTTCGCTACCGAGGGGCGGGAAGTGAGGAGGATAAGTCCGGCCGGTTGAGCAAAACCTCTCAACCGTGCCGGGCCGACCCACAAGTCAGCCAGGACTACGTCGCCTACTAGGCTGCCTCACGAACTCCACGTCCCGGTCGGCCGATTACATCAGACTCGACGGTAGCTAGGTCTGCTTCGGCCGGTCATCCACCTGGTCTTGGTCGAGTCGCTCTCCCGCTTGACTGTGCCTAGCCTGGGCTCGAAGTCCGAGATGATCGACTGGATCTTCTGAATACCATGCCCAGGTCGGGACGTCCGCAGGAGTCCGTCGGGGTCGATTTCGTATTCGAAGTAGCTAGCGGCCTTGGCCGATAAGTTTGTCGAAGTCCGCACCGTGGGGCAACGGGCACGTACGTGGAAGATCAGCGGTTGAAGCGCCTCCCGCGATTGAATGCCGCCTCCTGAGAGCGTCTCAAGTCGAACTCGCTCAACGGCGAGTATCATCGCTGCTCGATTCCCGCACGGCTACGGAAAGTAGCCAAGTCAGATTTGGTTAAGGACCCGGTCCGGAATAAGAAATCTGGTGCACCCAGCTTTACACAATGAGAACCTTTCTCCGATCGTTCTTGGTCGAGTCATCGAGCTGAGTGGGCTCCACGCCAAGATCCGCCGAGATGGCTATCGCGTGTCTCGGGGCCGGACGCAACCAATGGTGATGCCTACCTAGGATGAACAGCTCCGGAGATCTGTAGACACTTCTGGACCTCCCGGAAATAGAAGCGGCGGCCCATCCGGTGGGTGCTCTACGCCCATAGGGAGGTACCGCCGTGACTAATGATGACCTTCTCTACCGACATCGGCTGCTGGTCTTCGCCAGGGCAGCTGAAGAAGGGGTAAGCCGCGCCTGTCAAGCGCTCGGCTACCACCGCTCCTGGTTCTACCGCTGGAAGGGGCGGGTCGAGCGGGAGGGTCTGGAGGTGCTCAGGCCGCGGGAGCGCCGGGCACCGCGGATGCCGAACCAGATCCCGCCCTGGCAGGAGAAGCAGATGCTGGCCATGGCTCTGGCCAACCCCGGCTTGGGTCCTCGCCTGTACGGCTCACGGGATGCGGCGACAGATTGGTCGCATCTGCCGAGTCCGCCAGGAGGGCCGGCACCCAGGCCGGCCACTGTCGCCTCATCTTGTGAGCCGGACACGCTAGCCCTCAGCCCCCAGCCGCGGTCGACATGTTGTCCGATCAGGCACTCTGCCAGGACCCGAAGGGCGGACAGAAGTCCGCCCCTACGAATCCGCCCCTACGAATCCGCCCCTACGAATCCGCCCCTACGAACCCACCAAATGCGCGGTGAAGCCACAGCAGGAGATCGTCTGGGTGGCGGCAACCGAAGTCTGCTGGATGCTGACGTTGTGAAGCGTCCCTGTCGTGTCCTCGCTGTCCGCGACCACGGCCACTCCAACCTGCCCGCCCACTATCGAGTCGTTGGACAGTGCGTTGTCACCGTCCTGGATGGCGGCGCCGAAGTAGCGGTTGTTCGTGAGCGTGTTGCCAGAGTCCGAGCAGCAGCCGCCCGCGAATATCAGGTAGGTGCCGATGTCGTTGTTGGTCAGCTGGTTGTGAGTGATTGCAGTACCCGGGCGGCTGGCAACCAGGATGCCAGCCGACTGAACCTGGCCGATCGGATCCGGTCCGCAGATAGCCGGCAGGTCACACAGATTGTTCGATATGGTGTTGTCGGAGAGGGTCGCGATGGCGCCAGCCAGGACTTCGACGCCGTTTGGTAGGGCGAGGGTTCCGGAGCCGGGCCCGGTGATGCGGTTCCTTGTGATCGCGCCGGTCGATCCGAACCCACGAACGACTATCCCATCGCCGGTGTAGCCACTCACGGAAACACCGGTCATGGTGAGCCGCCCGGAGAGCGGCTGGCCGTCCACTCCTCCGTTACGCAACCCTGCACGGACGCCGCTCGTGCTGCGACCCGAAAGACTGCAGCTGCCGCTGATGGACCCGGCATGCATGTCCGTGATGCCGCCGGAGCTCATCGTCAGCGCGGCGTTCTGGACGATCAGGACGCCCTCCTGGAGGCTGGTGGGAGAGTTGCACGGCTCGGTACCCGGACCGGTGATGTACACGTCGGAGATGTCGACGTTGGCTGCGTTCAGGATGGTGAGGATCGAGCGCCGCCCGGCGACCGGGCCGAAATGGAGCGCCGACGGGGCTTTGATCGTGCTGGTCCCGCTGCTGGCGCCACGCAGATTCAGGTCTTTCGAGATGGTGACCTGCTCGGCGTAAGTCCCCGGCGCCAGGGCGATGGTGTCCCCCGCAGCGGCGGCGTCAACAGCCGCCTGGACCGTCGGGAAGTCGCCCGGCACCTTGAAGGTCTGGGGACTGCGGGGGGTCGCCGGTGACAGCTGCGTCGCTTGGCCGGTTTCCCAGATGCCTCTTCCGAAGGTGGCCGCTCGCAGCAAGCCGCCGTCCGGCGACAGGTAGAGGCTGAAGACCTGGACCGCCGGCAGTCCACTGCCAAACAACTGCCAGTTCTGGCCGCCGTCGGTGGTCTGGTAGATGCCTAGAAACGTGGCTGCGTAGACGGTGTTGCCGGTCGGATCCGCCGGGCTTGCCAGCAGATGGTTGATGGGCACGTCCGGCAGACCGGCCGCCGCGGCCACCCAATGCGCTCCGCCGTCAGATGACTTCGCCACCCGCGGGTGCGGGAAGGGGGACGCGCTGGCGGCGTAGAGCACGCTGTTGTTCCCCCAGGCCACAGTCGAATTGAAGCCGAGCCAGCCTGGCACCTGACCGTTGATGTGGGAGGCCGTCCAATGGCGGCCGCCGTCGGCTGTGACAAAGATGGCGCCGGCGTTGCCTACGGCGGCCACGTGGTTTGTAGCCAGCGGACTCACGCTGACCGGGTTGAGGGTGGGACGAATGAAGCCGCCTCTGAGGTTGAGGATCGAATTCCAATAGCGACCGCCGTTGTCCGTCTTGTAGACGTGAGGCAGGGAGGTCGTGTAGAAAACCTGCCCTGTCGGGTCCGCAACCGGCGAGGGGGAGGTCAATGCCGTGAAGAAGGAGGCATCGCCAAGATTGATGCCGCTGGTATGCGGCTGCCAGTTTGGCTGGCCCGGATTGGACGAGGTGAAGAGGCGGTCGAAGTAGACGCTGCCCATCGCCAGGTCGCCATTGGCCTGGCTCCAGGCGGCGCCAAAGCCGTCCCCTCCGAGAGTCCCGTTGAATGTCGACGTGCTGCCCTGGCGAGCCCGAGTGCCCAGGTCCTGCAGCCCCGTGAGGATGCTGTCTGGGTGCGTCGGATCGGTGGTCACGCTGTAGTCCTGAGTGTCGACCAGCCCCTGGTTCTTGTCGGTTGAGAACGTGGCGCCGCCGTCTGTGGTGATGGCCAGCCCGCCGTCATCGCCGAAGAAGATGGTTGGCGATGGGCCCAGGCTCGAGAACGCAGCGGCGTGGAAGTCTGCGTGTGCATATGTGAGGCCGAACTGGGCGCGCCAGTTGGTCAACAGCGTCCAGGTCTGACCGCCGTCTGTTGACTTGGCGCTGCTGAGCATGCCGGCCAGGTACACGGTGTTTCGCGAGGCGTCAGACGGATCGATAAGGACCAGCTGGTTGTACCAAGCCTGGCCTCCCATCAGGTTCATGTCCGGCTGGTCGGGATTGGGGTTGGCCGGCGCCCGGCTGCTGAGATTGAGGGGAGTCCAGGTCTGGCCGCCGTCGACCGAGCGGAAGAGGTCTGCCTGCCTGAAGCCGTCAGGCGTTGCGGCGAACGCATAGACCACCGAGTCGCCGGTAGATCCGATCGCCAGCGTCGTGCGCCCGGCGCCACTGTAGCCGCCGCCCGAATTGCCTATCGGCTGCCAGCTGGCGCCCCGGTCGATGGAGAGGAAGAGCGAGCTCGGACCAAACCCCGCACAGCCGGCGCCACAGCCGGCCTCTGAGGAGGCAAGCCAGCCGGCGCTGGTGTGGGCGAGGCTCCAGACCACTGACCCGGCCGGGATGCCGGCCACAGCGCTGTAGGTCAGGCCGCCGTCAGTGGAGCGAAAGAGCCCGTTGTCAGTTCCGACCAGGACGGTATCCTGCGGCTGCGAGGTGTCGACCTTGATCTCCACGACCATTCCCGCTCCGGGCAGGCCGATGAATGGTGCGGGCGTCCAGGTGTCGCCGCCGTCCGTCGAACGGAGCATCGCTCCGCCGGCCAATGGCTGGCCGTTGAAGGGGTCGCCCAAGCCGAGGTAGAGCGTGTTCGGGTCACCGCCCAGCGCCAACGCACCACCCGAGGTCGTGAAGACCCCATCGGTCTTCGGGACCCAGGTCGGGTAAGGACGGGTGAAGTTGGTCGTCTTCCACACTCCGCCTCCCGCGGCCAGGACGTACACGGTGTCTGCGTCGCTCGAGTGCGGAAGAATGGCCTGCAGGCGGCCGCTGTCGGTGACCGTCAGCTTGTTGCCGTTGAAGTTGCGGACATCCCGCGTGGGACCGACTGACCGCCAGGCCGGAAGTCCGGGAGCAGGCTGTGCTCCCGCGACCTGCAGCGGATAACGCGTCTGCTGGTTCTGCAGCTCTTGAAGGAGCCGGCCGCTGACGCCAGACGGTCGGCTGGTTCCGAAGATCCCCGTCAGCCAGTCGTTGCGGGCCAGTAGCGCGTAAGGATTGCCCTCGTCCGTGCCGCCAGAGGTCACCTGGTCGGCCGTGTACGAGCCCGTGTTCGAATCGTTGGCCGCCGACGGGGTTCCCGCGTCGACATAGGGGTCCGTGTACGAACTGTCGCTGTCCGCCGGCAGGCTGGTGCTGGCTCCAGCGCTCGATGCCCCCGGCACGAACAGCCCGACGAGGACGACAGCTGACGACACCATCGCTGCGCGGGCCATCCGGCGGCCACGCCATACCAAACCACTCATCGGACTCCCCCCCATCGCGTGACCGTGACCTGGCTGCGCCGAATCACGAACCTCCCACATCCCTCCACCTATGCCCAGGACGCCCCGGGCCGGCAGGGCACGCTGCCGATCGGAGGATCTCGCTAAGGCGCACGGGCCGACCGAGGTCGAGCCCGTCCAGGATGGCCCGCGAATCAACGACCAGGTGCATGCGCGCGGGCATCATAGTCCCGCACTGACCGCTGCGCAGGAACTCGTTGCGCAGGTTAAGGTCGAAGGGAGCGCCGCCATCCACCCAACCTTCTGGCTGGCTCGCTCAAAGGTTCGCAATCTGTCAAGGGTGGTGCGCCCGGCAGGAATCGAACCTGATGCCTTGCGGTCCGGAGTTCTACGCATCTCCGTTCCGACCTTCAGTCTCGAATTCACGGAGTGCCGTTGCGTACTGCCTGGTGTCGACATTTCCCGGCCTAATGCTGTACGGAGGTATCCGCGACGCTATCACTATTCATGGGCGCCACGGGGTCAGAACGCTGCCCTCTGTCGAGCCGGCATAGGCTGGTCGTATGCAGGAGCAGCTCCGGATCTACAGCATCAAGCCGGGCGAGATGGATGAATGGCTCGCCGAGTGGCGGGTGAAAATTGCGCCGCTTCGCGAGAGGGAGGGCTTCAAGGGACTGGGCGCGTGGACGCTCGAGGCGCAGAACCGTTTCATCTGGATCCTCGGCTACAGCGGAGATAAGGAGTGGCAGGAGGCCGACGAGGCCTATTACCAGCTGGCCGCCCGGACTTCCATGGAACCCGACCCGGCAAGGCACATCGCCAAGTCAGAAAGCTGGCTTCTAAGGCGCCAGTGGCTAGATTCTTGAGGTCCGGCCACCTCTGCCGAAGACAGCGGCGGACGCTCACGGTGCGCTACTAGATCCGAATTCACCGGTCGATCGCCTTCGTTCTGCCGCGGACTCACCGGTCTCGCCTGGGAGCGGACAGTTAGGGGCCCCGTCGACA
>VBHN01000069.1 GCA_005881155.1 Chloroflexota bacterium
GGGCCGCCGATAGTGTGCAGCCTTTCGGTTGCCGTAGCTCACATTCCGAGCACTGGAGTGCTATACCGGGTTCCCAAGAAGGAGGTGGTCGGAATTGACCACTGTCGGCGAGACGATGAACACCCAGCTGGTGACCATGTCGGCGAGCTCGAGCCTGGCCGAGGCGGCGAGCGTGATGTCGCAGCGCCGGGTGGGCTCGGTGCTGATCATGGACGGCGAGCAGCTGGCCGGGATCCTCACCGAGCGCGACATCGTGCGTGCCATCTCGCATGACATCGGCGCGCCCCGGGACGAGATCGCCCACTGGATGACGAGCACCCTGCAGACGATCGAGCCGGGGCAGTCCCTCGAGCAGGCCCGCGACCGGATGGACAGGGCCAACATCCGCCACCTGCCGGTGACCGAGGGCGGCAAGGTGGTCGGCATGCTCTCCATGCGCGACCTGATCAGGATCGGAGCCGCCTCCACCCGAGATCGGTAAGTAGGCTCGGCGCAGGTCGAGATCACCCCGGGCCGGGCGTTGGCGTAGGCTTTTGCGGTCCTGACCCGGTCGTCCGGGTCGCGCGTGCCCCGACTTGTTCAAGGAGGCATCGAATGTATGGACGAATGACGAGGCTGCAGTCCTCGCCCGACTCGATCGACAAGGGGATCTCCTTCTTCAAGGAGAACGTCGCCCCCAAGGCCCGCAGCACGCCCGGCAACGCGGGCGCGATCCTGCTGGTAGACCGCAAGAGCGGCACCGCGATCGGGATCACGTTGTGGGAGACGACCGAGGCTCTCAACGCCAGCGAGCAGTTCGGGATCAGCAGCCGAACGCAGTCGGCCACGGCGGCCGGCGGCTCGGTCATCGACGTCTACCGCTACGAGCAGGTGATGGCCGACCGCGCCCAGCCGCCCAAGGTGGGCACCTTCGTCCGGTTGAACACGGTGCACGGCAGCCCGGACAAGCTCGACAACGTCGTCAAGTTCATGCAGAAGCAGGTGCTGCCCGCACTCAAGGCCCAGAAGGGCTATCGGGCCCTGGTGATGAACATCAACCGCACCACCGGCCGGAGCACGGTGTCAACCATTTGGGACACGATGGCCGACCTGGAGGCCAGCGAGTCCGCGGTCAGCGGCCTCCGCCGGGACGCCGCCGACGCGGCCGGCGCCAAGGACGTCAAGGTGGAGATCTTCGAGTCCGTCTTCAGCGAGATCAAGCAGCCGGCTTCCGTTTGACCAGGATTCGATGACAGGGGCGGCCGCAAGCCTTCGATCGGCGAGGGCGACGCGGTCGCCTTTTTAGATCCGGAAGGTGGTGGGCGGCCCGGGACTTGAACCCGGATGAGTTACCTCACACGCCCCTCAAACGTGCGCGTCTGCCAAATTCCGCCAGCCGCCCGGCCGGACTGCTTAATTTACCCGCAGCAATACCCGCTAAGGGACTCGAACCCCTAACCTCATGGTCCGAAGCCATGCGCTCTATCCATTGAGCTAAGCGGGCGCGAGTTCGATTATAGGAATGGCACCCGGCCCTGCCGGGCGGTGTAGAGGCTGGCTACCAAGATTGCTGCGGGACATCAAGGCCGTCACCTGGAGGCGGATGACGCCCCCAGGCCGACCGGTCAGGCCCTCAAGCGCTCGGGAAGCTGGGCGGAGACCGTCGCCACCCGCTCGTGGTTGATGCCCCAGGCCGCGTAGCGGAGCAGGGCTGACACCTCGTAGCGAGAGCGGACCGGGCGGGTCGTGCAGTTTTCCAGGGCCGAGCGCAAGGCTCGGGCCGAGCGGCCCCGAAAGCTGGTCGCGGACTTGCCGATGGCGGGAAGGATGTGGGCGTCAGAGCCGCCCACCGCCGCCAGGCCGGTAGCCTCGGCCAGCCGCCGGGCCAGCCGGTTGGCCAGGCCGAGCCCAGGCGTGGAGTTCTCCACCTCGACCGCGTCGAAGTCCAGCTCCGCCGCCAGCCAGCCGGTCCCGTGCACGGGTCCCCGGAAGCGGGTCGCCATCCTCTCGGTTCGCCAGAAGGGGTGGGCGGCGATGGCCAGCCCGCCCTGGGCGTGGATCTCCTCGACCGTCTCGGCAGCGCTCAGGCCCGGCCGGATGCGGCGTTCCAGGAACAGCCCCAGGATGTGGCCGTGCCGGCTGGAGACCTCCTCGCCCACGATCACGACGACCGGCGAGAGGGTGCTGCGCGCGTACTCGGCGGCCCGCAGGGCGCCCTCGACGGTGTCGTGATCCGTAATCGCGACCACATCCAGGCTGGTGTGGAGCGTAACGTGGTCCACCACCTCCGCCGGGGAGGGCCACCCGTCACTGAACGAGGTGTGCAGGTGGAGGTCGGCGAGTCCTCGTTGGGTCATTCGGGGCGCCGAAGTCTATAACGCCAGGGTCGTCATTTCAGCGTCTTCCCGGAGACAGCCAAAAATTGAGACCATTTCGACCGGAGGTGTCGGTTTGGAAGGTTTGATGCAGGACTACGAGCTGACCATTCAGCACGCGCTCTGGCGCATCCAGCGCCTGTTCGCTCGGAAGGAGGTCGTCACCAAGCAGGAGTCGGGCGTCCACCGCACCACCTACGGCGAGATGGTGCCGCGGATCAACCGCCTGGCCGGCGCCCTGAAGCGGCTGGGCGTGAAGGACGGGGACCGGGTCGCCACGATTTGCTGGAACAACTACCGTCACCTGGAGCTCTACTACGCGATCCCCTGCATGGGGGCGGTCCTCCACACCCTAAACCTCCGCCTCTTCCCCAAGGACCTGGAGTTCGTGGTCAACGACGCGGCGGACAAGGTCGTCTTCGTCGACCAGACCCTGATCCCGATCCTGAACCAACTGGTCGGCAAGATGCCGTCGGTGAAGCAGATCGTCAACATCTCGAACGGGCAGCCACTGCCCGAGCACCAGCTCGGCGAGCTGCTCGACTACGAGACGCTGCTGGCGGCCGAGTCCGAGCAGTTCGAATGGCCGCGCCTCAAGGAGAACCAGGCCGCCGCGATGTGCTACACGTCCGGCACCACCGGCAACCCCAAGGGCACCGTCTACTCGCACCGCTCCCAGTTCCTGCACACGATGGGCGTCCTCCAGGTCGACAACCTGGCCCTGAGCGAGAAGGACACCGTCTTCCCGATCGTCCCCATGTTCCACGCCAACAGCTGGGGCCTGCCCTACGCCTGCGGCTTCGCCGGCTGCAAGATCATCTTCCCGGACCGCTGGATGGGCGACGCGGCCAGCGTCGTGGAGCTGGCCGAGTCCGAGAGCGCGACCATCGTGGGCGGCGTGCCGACGATCTGGACCAACGTGGCCGGCTACCTGGAGGAGACCGGCAAGCGCCTGCCCAAGGTGCACACGGTCATCTGCGGCGGCTCCGCCATCCCGCGTGCCCTCATGGAGCGGATGGACAAGCTGGGGCTCCGGATGCTCCATGCCTGGGGCATGACCGAGACCTCGCCGCTGGGCTCGACGGCCACCGTTCGGAGCTGGATCCCACCCGACCAGGCGCTGGAGGCCCGGCTGCACCAGGGCCTGGTGGTGCCGGCGGTCGAGATCCGCATCGCCGACCCGGCCACCAACGAGGAGCTCCCCTGGGACGGCGTCGCCTTCGGCGAGATCCAGGTCAGGGGGCCCTGGATCGCCAAGGGCTACTACAACAACGCCGACCCCGAGAAGCTGACCAAGGACGGCTGGTTCCGAACCGGCGACGTGGCCAAGATCGACCCCGACGGCTACATCCAGATCGTCGACAGGACCAAGGACGTGATCAAGTCCGGCGGCGAGTGGATCTCCTCCGTAGACCTGGAGAACGCGATCATGGGCCACCCGAAGGTGCTGGAGGCAGCCGTCATCGGCTTGGCCCACCCACGCTGGGACGAGCGGCCGGTGGCCTTCGTCGTCGAGCGGCCGGAGTTCAAGGGCAAGCTCACAGCGGAGGAGATCCGCGAGTTCCTGACCGACAAGGTCGCCAAGTGGTGGCTCCCGGACGAGATCCGCTTCATCGACGAGGTGCCCAAGACCTCGGTCGGGAAGTTCGACAAGAAGGTGCTCCGGAACGGGGCCAAACCCTTCAGCGAGGCCGCCACTGCTGCCGCCCAGAGATAGGCGGCAACTGGGGTCGAACTTCGGGCAAAAGGAATCCCGAACCGGGCCGTTAGGAACGTGGTGACAGGTATTCGCCTGCGGAGGGGTAGGCCGGCGCAGGCTTCGCCGAGCAAGGCCGGCAGGGGGGCCCTCCCCCCTCCGATGGTGCACGCGTGATCGACCACCTGGGTCGCTTCCCTGTGCAAGCTGAGCTCGGCCGGGGGGCGATGGGAGTCGTCTACAAGGGTTTCCACCCTGGCCTCGAGGTGCCGGTCGCGATCAAGATCCTGGGCGACAGCTACTCCAAGGACGCCCAGTTCCGCCGCCGCTTCCAGCGCGAGGCCTCGGCGATCGCCAACCTGAACCACCCGGGCATCGTCCGCATCTACGACTTCGACGAGGACGGCGGCTCGCTCTTCATCGTCATGGAGTACGTCGAGGGCGAGTCGCTGCGGTCGATCATCCAGAACAAGGGCCGGATCTCGGTCCACCAGGCGCTGGACATCGCGCAGCAGCTGCTCTCCGCGGTCGGGGCCGCCCACCAGCGCAACATCGTCCACCGGGACCTCAAGCCGGACAACGTCGCCATCTCCACACTCGGCAAGGCGAAGGTGATGGACTTCGGAATCTCCAAGCTGCTGGTCGACACCGGCGGCCTCACCGGCACCGACAGCATCATCGGCACGCCGACCTACATGTCGCCCGAACAGGTACGCGGCGAGAACGTCGACGGCCGCTCCGACATCTACGCGATCGGGGCCATCCTCTACGAGATGCTCAACGGCACGCCACCCTTCACCGGGCAGCTGGCCGCGGTCCTCCACAACCAGATCTACAGCGATCCTCCCGAGTCGCCGGCGATCCCGGGACCGGTGATGGCGCTGATCCGCAAGTCGATGGCGAAGGACAAGAACAAGCGCTTCGCCACCTGCGAGGAGTTCGCGGGGGCCCTCCTCCAGCTGGACACCCACCAGCTCACCGAGAGGGCGCCGGCCGCGGCCCCCGGCGGGGCCGCCGACCCCGCCAAGGGCCTCCCTTTCAAGCTTCCCGGCCTGAGGCAGAAAGCGGGCGGGACGCCGCTGCCGCCGCAGCAGACGCAGACCGTGACCACCTGCACCGAGCGCGGCTGCCAGCACCACACCGAGTGGATGTGCAGCTACACCGACCGGACCGGTTACGACTGCGGCACCTGGTGGTGCGGCAAGCACATCCACTCGGTCGGCGACGAGCCCTTCTGCCGCCGCCACGCCAGCGTCATCAAAGCCCTGGCGGTGACCGCCGGGACGATCCATGAGATCAAGCACCTGCCCGCCGTCGGCGACCGCTCGCTGGCCCTGGCCGCGCTCGTGGGCGGTGACATCGACAAGGACCTCACCGAGATCCTCCGGCGCCGCTATTCGAGCCGCAAGGACGTGACCGTGCTGGCCGACAGCACGGTCCGCGAGAGCCGCTCGGACAACGTCGTGGCCTGGGAGCGAAGTTGGTCCGCCGCCCGCAACCAGGGCTACGAGACTCGGATCACGGTCATGGTCAGCGCCGACGAGCCGGCGGTCGTGAAGCTGCGCGTGGGGAGCCTGGAGATCTTCTCCGGCGTCCCGGACTGGATCCGGCACCGGTTGGAGGGCAAGCCGCCCAATCACTCCGACCGCGCCAACTTCCGCGCCCGGCTGATCCAGACCGTGACCGAGGCGGTCGACCGCCCCGCGCCCCTGGCCGGCGGTCTGCACCCGGCAGCCGCCGCCGACGCGGCTCCGCGACCCGCCCAGGCGCTGCCCGAGGTCGACCCCCGGCTGCTCGAAGGCCTGGTGATGCGGGCTTTCGCGGCCAGCCCGGCCAGCCTCCCGGCCTTCGCCATCGCCGAACAGCTGGCCCTGCCCTTCGGGAGCATCGAGCCGGTCCTCAAGAAGCTGACCTCCGACCTGCTGCTGGAGGCAGGTGGGATCGCCACGGCCGGCGGCAACCGCCCGATGCAGGAGCGGATGACCTACACCATGACCAACCAGGGCCGGGCCATGACCGAGGAGCTGAGCCGCTCCGGCACCCGCTACCTGGGGCCGGCGCCGGTGACGCTCGCCGACTACAACCGGATGACGACCGAGGTCATCCTGCCCGGGCTCGACCCCGAGCTGGTCCGGCAGGCGCTGGACGGGCTGGAGCTGGCCGGGGGCGTCGAGGACGCGATCCGCGCCGCCGTCAACTCGCGCGGCTCCGTCTTCATCTACGGCTCGCCAGGCAACGGCAAGACCTCCCTGGCCCGCCGGATCTCGCGCCTCCTGCGAGGGCCGATCCTGGTCCCGCACGCCATCGACCTCGGCAGCGGCGAGGTGATGTCGGTCTTCGATCCCGCCGTGCACCGGCTGGATTCCGACCAGCCACATGACGCGCGCTGGCTGCGCGTGGTTCGGCCCCTGGTCCAGATGGGCGGCGAGTTCACGCTCGACATGCTGGCCGCGACCTGGGACCCGGCCGGACGGACCTACCAGGCGCCGCTCCAGCTCAAGGCGAACGGCGGCGTGCTGCTGATCGACGATTTCGGCCGCCAGCAGATCACCCCCAAGCAGATCCTGGACCGGCTGATGGTGCCCCTGGAACAGGCCGTCGATCACCTGCAGCTGGCGGGCAGCGGAAGGAAGGTCGAGATCCCCTTCCGGTCGATGCTGGTCTTCAGCACCAACCTGACCCCGAACGACCTCCTCGACGAGGCCTACATGCGGCGCCTGGCCTACAAGATCCGGATGCCGGACCCGACGCCGGCGGTCTACCAGCGGATCTTCGAACGCGAGCGCGAGCGGCTCGGCATCCCCGCCAACCCGCAGGTGTTCGCCCAGATCGGGCAGCTCTACGGCAGCATGTCGATCCGCGGCAACCACCCGCGCGACCTGCTGGAGCGGCTGGTGGACGTGGCCAGCGCCCGTGGCGTCCAGCCGTCGCTGTCGCCCGAACTGGTCGACGCCGCCTGGCGGACGCTTTTCGTGGCGACCTAGTTCGCCGCCCCTTCTAGTCCGTCGAGTCCGTGGGCAGGTGCTCGCGGACCTTGGCCGAGAGCTCGGCCGGCGTCGTCTGCGACTTGATCAGGTAGGCGCGAGCGCCGAGTTCCAGCCCGCGGCTGATCACGTCCGACTCTCCGAAGTTGGAGAGGATAAGCACCGGCACCCCGGCCAGGCGGGGGTCCTGGACGATCGTTTCGAGCAGGTCCAGGCCGTTCATCCGCGGCAGGCGGACGTCGAGCAGGATCAGGTCCGGCGGCGAGTCCTGGACCGCGTGCAGCCCGGCCGCGCCGTCGCGGGCGACCTCCACCTCGACGCCGTCGTTGACCAGCTGCAGCTGGTACATGGTGGCGATGGCGGGGTCGTCCTCGATCAGGATCAGCCGCGGCTTTCGCCGGCTCCCTTCGGAGAGGCGGTGGAAGACGAGCGGGAGCGGAAAATGGGTCGGCGCCTGGCGCAGCAGCAGAGAGCTCAGGTCGGCACCTCCTCCAGGAGCGGGACGGCGAGCACGAAGCTGCTGCCCTTGCCGAGGACGGAGGTCGCGGTGATGTCGCCGCCGTGCAAGCGGGCCAGCTCGCGAGACAGGTAGAGGCCGAGCCCGGTCCCCGGGATGTGGCTCGTCTCCGGCGTGACGATGCGGCCGAAGCGCGTGAAGAGGCGGTCGAACCGGTCGGGCGGGATGCCGACGCCCTTGTCGCTGACGGTGATGGTTCCGACGTACTTCTCGCGCGCGACCCGGCAGGTTACCTGTCCGCCTCCGGGCGAGTATTTGATCGCGTTGCTGAGGAGGTTTCCGATCACGGTCGCGATGCGGTCGACGTCGACCATCACCGGCACCTCCGCCTCCGAGCTTTCGAGCACCAGCGCGTGCTCCGAGTCGGATATCGGCCGGGCCATCTCGACCGCGATCCGAGCCACCTCGCGGAGGTCGGCGCGACGCGTCGAAAGCTCCAGCCGGCCCTCCTCGAGGCGAGCCGCCTCGATCATCTGCTCGACCAGTGCGTTCATCTCATCAGCCTTGGCGGTAAGCACCGGGAGGGCGCGCTGGGCGCTCTCCGGGATCTCTCCGAGCGAGCCCCGCTCCAGCATCGAAAGGTAGCCACGGATGACCGTGATGGGCCCGCGCAGCTCATGGGAGGCGAGGTTGAGGAATTCCGTCTTGGTCCGTTCCAGGGCCGCGATCCGCTCGGTCAAGGTCGTCCGGTCGAGCCCGATCGTGAGGTTGGTCGCGTAGGCGGTGAGGCGGCCGATCTCGTCGGTGCCGAAGAAGGGCGTGAAGGGCCCGGAGAGCACCACCAGGACGCCGGTGCCGCTGTTGAGGGGGAGCGGGACGACCAGGGCCGACTGTGCATCCTCGCCGCCCGGCAACCGCAGCATCGCCTCCCGGGCCGGCGCGCCGAGCTGTGCGCGCAGCCGCTCGGCCTGGACCTCGTCGATGCCGCGCGCGGCCAGCACGGACCCGTCGCTGTCGGCGATGAAGGCGGAATCGGCGCCGACGAAGCGCACCGCCCACTCCAAGGCCCGTTCGGCCAGGCGCTGACGGGTGGGGCTGAAGAGGAGAAGATCCTTGATGCTCTCGCGGTAGGCCACCTCCTCCGGGTTCCGCCAGGTGAAGCGCAGCCAGAGCGGCGGCGAGAAGCTCACATAGAGCAGGGGCGCGGCCAGCAGGGCGATGAGCTGGGTGGCCAACCTGACGAACGGGTGCTGCGAGGCGGCGGTCGCGAGACCCGCGAAGAGCACGATCAGGACCAGGGCGGCGTAGCCGACGGAGAGGGCTCTGAGCCTCTCCCGAAGAACCGCAGGCCGGCCGATTGACGCAAGCCAGAAGCGCACGATCGGCTCGATGACGCAGGCCGCCCAGGCCAGGACGAGGAGGCCCACGGACACCTGCTGGAAAGGGTTCAGCCGGGCGTTCGGCTGGTAGGGGACATTGGCCACCAGCACCAAGAGGATGACCGCCAGCACGCCGGCAAACGAGAACATCTGAGCGCGCGGGCGGAGCCGGATGAAGGAGCTTCGGAAGAGCAGCAGAGCGTAGCCGGAGACCATCAGGATCACCAGCACGAGGTCCTGGCCGACCTGTCCGAGCGCGTAACCGCTTAAGGCCTGGGCCTGGCCCAGCAGTGAGACCAGGCCCAGGCAGCCGATGGCCAGGGCCAGGAGGCCGCGGCTCCGTTCCCGATGCAGGAGGTAGTCCCGCAGCGTGAGCAGGCCGAGCAGCACGAAAACCAGGCTGGTCGCGTACTGGAGGGCCTGGAGGACCTCGGTCATAAAGTCTGCCCGCGAGGGTACACCGTTGTCTAACAACCCGAAAGACCGTAAGACGGGTCGCTCGGCTGGGAGATCTCTAGCTCTGCTCGAGCGCCTCGTCGAGGGGCACCAGGCGCTTCTGCAGGCCGTAGATGGCGGCCTGGGTGCGGTCCGCGAGGTGCAGCTTGGAGAGCCAACGCTCCTTCAACGGCAGCGAAGGGCCGCTACCGCTCACCGCGCCGTCGATGATCGGAATCGTCGGAGGCGTCCAATGACTGGCGGTGACCAGCTCGGGCACCGCCCTCTTCGTCGGCCTGGGCGCGATCGCGCTGCTGGTCGGCGGCATCGGGGTCGCCAACGTGATGGTGATCGCGATTCTCGAGCGCCGCTCCGAGATCGGCCTGCGGCGAGCACTGGGCGACCCGGGGCCAGGTGGGCGCGCAGTTCCTGGTCGAGGCGCTGCTGCTATCTCTGCTGGGCGGCGCCGCCGGCGTCGGCCTCGGCGCCGGCGTCACACTCGCATACGCCTTCGCCGCCGGCTACCAGCCGCTGGTCCCGGCCGTGGCCGCCTGGGGTGGGCTGAGGGCCGCCTTATTCATCGGCGCCGTGGCCGGGCTCTACCCGGCCCTCCACGCCGCCCGCCTCTCCCCCACCGACGCGCTCCGAAGGGTGTGAAGGCCGCGCTTCAGGCAGTGCGTATGCAGGCCGCGCTTCGGGCAGCCAGTCCCAGAAGTAATAGACGGCGACCATCCCGCAGAGCACGGCGACCAGGATCGGGCTGTAGTGGGCGACGACCAGGCAGGCCAGGTAGACGACGGGGCCGGCGGAGAAGAGCGGCAGCCGGCGGCGGACCAGGTCGGGATCAAGTCCCGGTGCCAGTAGCTCCGGCCGGTAGAGGGCGTAGATCCAGATCGAGGAGAAGGACGCGCCGATGCCGATGCTGGTCAGCGCGTAGAGCGTGGCCGCGGCCGCGGCGTCGTCGCCGCCGGCCGGGATGAAGCGCCCCAGCAGAGCGGTCGGAAAGGGCACGAACACGACCGTCAGCAGCAGCAGGAGGTTCAGGAGCTGGAGGTTGCGGTCGACCGCCCTCAAGCGCCGGAAGACGCCATGGTGGTTCATCCACATGACACCGATGGTCAGGAAGCTGGCGATGTAGGTGGCGTAGGAGGGCCAGAGCGCCCCCAGCGTGCTCCAGAGCGCGCCATGGGCAAGGCCCGACGGGACCTGCAGGTTGAAGACGAGGATGGTGATGGCGACGGCGAAGACGCCGTCACTGAAGGCCTCGACCCTGTTCTTACTCATGGTGCGGCGAAGAGGATTTGAACCTCCACGGGGTTGCCCCCACTAGGTCCTGAACCTAGCGCGTCTGCCGTTCCGCCACCGCCGCTCAGCGAGTTGAAAAGTATACCCGCGCCCATAAACTCTCCCCGCTGTGACCCCCCGCTCCGACGAGATCCTGCCGCTCTACCGCGCCATCAAGCTGGTCGGCGCGCTCGCAATCGTCATCTTCGTCGCCGGAGCGCTCGAGTTCGTCAGCTTCGAGCCGCCCGGGCAGGCCACCGGCACCGTCGCCAGGATCCAGGGCGTCTACGCGTACAACCCCGACTCGAGGTCGGTGAGCGGCGAACCGGCCGGGCATTTCTCCCGCGGTCAGCCGTTTGCGGCCGTCGTCGACTGGACCTCGATCCCGGCCGGGACGCAGGTCGCAGCCCGCTGGTTCGACAGCTTCGGCGAGGTCGTGGGCCAGGCCGGCCCGGGGAACGCCGAGGCGATGACCGAAAACGCCGTGCCGGTAGCCCTCCCCCAAGGCCTGACGCAGAACATCCCGGGCACCTACCTCTTCGTCGTCGAGCGGATCTCCCACGGCCAGCCGGTCGAGGTCCTGGCCCGCCGCCTGGTCGAGGTGGAGCGGACGTGAACCTGCGGCGGACGGGCCGCTACCAGCTCGCGCTGCTTCTGGCGGGCGTGCTCTTCTTGGTGCTGGTCGCCAGCTCCGCGCTCGACTACCTGTCCCTGGACCAG
>VBHN01000084.1:0-2048 GCA_005881155.1 Chloroflexota bacterium
GGGGGCGCTCACCGCGCCGTAGAGTGAGGCCAGCAGGGCCGCGAGCGCGGCCGGGGTGAAGACCACCGGGCGGCGCCCGGTCTCCAGGCGGCCCTCCTTGAGTGAGAGCCGGACCTTCTCGGACGCACCCTCGATCGCGCCGTCGACGTCGAGGTCACGGTGCATCGAGGCGCCGCCGTCGTAGCACCAGAGCACCGAGGTGCCCTGGACCCGTTGGGCGAGGGCGAAAAAGGACCAGCTCGAACGGCGGCAGCTGGAGCGGAGCCCGGCGCTGTTGCCGATCCGAACGGTTGCCACCGCCCGGCCGGCGCCGGCGCCCGCCAGCAGTCCGTCCGCCAGCGGCTGCAGCCGGTCGATCGCCTGGCGGCCCATCTCGACCAGCTCGCCGACGCTGATCGCCTCCACCTCCCGGTCGCTGATGTCGGCGTCGATCGAGCCGCCGGCCGGCAGGCTGAACGGCCGCTTCTCGACCTCGGTCAGGCGGGCGGTCTGGAGCGCGGCCTCGACGGCGTCCTCGACGCGGTCCAGGATCGAGGTCGAGGAGAAGCCGACCCGGCCACCCGCGAGCACGCGGATCCCGATGCCTCGGCTGGAACTGCTGTCGATGCCGGCCAGCCGGTTGTTCTCGTAGTCCACGGAGTCGCTCGTCGACTCGGTGTAGAACGCCTCCGCCTGGTCCGCGCCCAGGCGGCCCGCGTGCTCCAGCGCGGCCTCGACCAGGTCGGCCCCGATCGCCGCTTCAGTCGCCACCGATCCGCACCTCCCGGATCCGCAGGTGGGGAGCGCCGAAGCCGACCGGCAGCGGCGCCTGCCCGCCCTTGCCGCAGCCGCCGCCGGCCTCGGAGGGCGTGGTGACGTCCTCGATCGCCTCGATGTCCTTCAGGGTCTTGAAGGTGTTGCCGGTCAGGGTGACGTCGCGCAGCAGCTCGCCGGGCTCACCGTCCTCGATCAGGAAGGCGACACCGGCCGAGAAGGTGAACATCTCCATGTTCGTCTGGCCGCCCTGCGACTCGACGCAATAGAGCCCGCGTTTGATGCCCTTGAAGACCTCCTCGCGGGTCGCGCTGCCGGGCCCGATGTAGGTGCTTCGCATGCGCACGATGGGCGGGAAGCGGTAGCTGATCGCACGCGCGTTGCCGGTCGGCGTCTCGCCCAGGGCGCCCGCCGTCTCGCGGGAGTGGAGCCGGCCGACCAACCGGCCGCCCCGGATCAGGTCCGCCCGTCCCGCGAGCACGCCCTCCTCGTCATAGCGGAGTGCGCCGCGGGAGCCCGGGACCAGGCCGGTGTCGTAGATCTCAAGCTCGGGGACGCCGAGCTCGGCGCCGATGGTCATGATCTCGCGCATCCGCGGGTTCTCGTGGATGTGGTCCGCCTCGCTCAGGTGGCCGACCGCCTCATGGGCGAAGACACCCGCCAGCTTGGGATCGATCACCACCGTGTACTCGCCCGCCTTCGGCTTCGCCGCTTGCGTCAGCCCGTCGCACTGACGGCAGGCGTCGAGCACCGCCTCCTCGGTCAGGCCGGGCAGGGAGGCGTCGGTGCTGGACCCGGTGCTGAAGGAGCGGCGCTGCACCCTGCCCTCTCCCGCCGCCAGGGCGGCGATGCCGGCCTGGATGTCGGCGCGCTCCTGGTAAAGGCCGGTGCCTTCGCTGTTGGCGAGCCAGATCCGGGCCCGGCGGTCGGCGTAATAAGAGGTCGAGGTCGTGATCGGCTTCCCGTAGGCGAGGACGATGGCATTCATGGCCCGGACGCGCTCGACCTTGTCGTCCAGCGAGAGCTCGGCGGGATCGACGACCAGCGCGCGCGGCACCCGGTCGGCCACCGCCGGCACCGGCGCCAGCTTGACCGGGCCGCCCCCCACCAGCCTGGCCTGCGCGATGGCGGCTCGCGCCATCTCGTCGACGTCGTCCAGGCGGTTGAAGCTGGTGAAGCCCCACGCGCCCGCGACCAGGGCCCGGACGTCGCCACCGCGCTCCTGGCGCTGGTTGAGGCTCTCGAGGTCCGGGCCCTGGAAGGAGAGGTCGGTCGACTCGGCTTCCTCGACCCGG
>VBHN01000084.1:2090-5735 GCA_005881155.1 Chloroflexota bacterium
GTCCCAAGCGCTACAGTCGAGGTGCTCATGGCGGAGAGCTTTGAGATCCGGCGCCCGGGCGAGGCGGAGAACCTGAACATGGCCTGCTTCGCGGTCACCCGGGCCCTCGAGGACCTCGACTTCTCAGTCCCGGCGGCGGCGCCCATGGCGCGTCACCTGCTGCGTATCGTCGGCCGCATCGTCATCGACACGGCCGCACCCGGCGCCGACCCGGAGGTGTGGCAGAACACCGAGTCGATGGCGCTCCAATGGCTGCGTGAGGCCCTGCGGCCGAACGGGTACGACGTGACGCCCATCCCCGGCGGCGGCCGGACGCCGGTGGAGGATCCGGAGGCCGGCTGGTTCTGACCGGGGCCCACGTAACCCCGAGCCGTAGTCCTTTCGTGGCTGCGGTCTCCAATGCCGTGCTGTCCACGGGCCCCTTCGAGCGACTCCGGCGGACCGTCGACCTGCTCGAGCGGCGTGGCTATGCCTTTCCTCCCTCACGGCTCGCCCAGGCTTGCCTGGGCGGGCCTCTCTCCAGCTCCGACGTCCTGGCCGCGGTCGCCGCCGGGGACCTCGGCCTTCGCCACGGCCTGGTGGTCGGCGACGGCTCCCGGGAGCGGGCAGAGGCGATCAGCGAGCGCCAGCGCACCCACTCCCTGGTCGCCGGGACCTACCTCCGGGAGGCGACCGCGTTCGCACAGGCACTGGCGGCTGTCTGTCCCTTCGTCATCAGCGTCTCCATCGCGGGCTCGCTTGCCAGCGGCGGGTTCCGCGAGAGCGACGACGTCGACCTCAACCTGGTGGTCGAGGACGGCTACCGGCACCTGGCCTACGTCGCCCTCAACGTCCTCGGGCTGCTGCACGCACTCCGGCATCGGGGTAAGCCGGTCGACGCCCATACGGCCCGGCCCCTGGCGCCTCGCCTGATGACGGCCAACCTGGTGCTGGAGCGCTCCGCCTGCTTCCCGCTCCTGCGGCAGGACGAGGACATGGCTTACGAGCTCTTCAGCTCCCGGCCGGTCGTCGGCGGCGCCTTCCTGGCCACCCTGATCGAGGCCAACCCGCGCCTCGCCGGGCACTTCCCCCAGCTGGCCCGGCGCCCGGCTTTCGAGGCTCCGGACGCTCGCTCACGCGTGCCCGGCTGGCTCTATCCGCGCTCCCTCGACCGGCCGGCGCGAGCGCTGGGCGGGGCGGCCTGGCGCTACATGCAGTGGACGCGTCGCAACTCGCCGGAGGCGTTGGCGCGCGTGGCCTTCGTTCGCGCGACCATGCGTCCCTACGCGCTTTTCGACGACCGGTGACGCTGGTCGCAGTCACTGTCATCGTCGTTTCCAGCCTCTTTCTCTTCGCCTACGGCAGCAACCTCCTCTACCTCAGCCTCCGCGCCCTGCGGCTGCCGCCGGGGGTGGAGCCGCCGCCCGTGACCCGCGACGAGCCTGAGGTCGCGGTCCAGCTGCCGATCTACAACGAGCGCTACGTCGCGCAGCGGGTAATCGACGCGGTGGCTCGCCTGGACTGGCCGCGGGAGAAGCTCGAGATCCAGGTCCTGGACGACTCGAACGACGAGACGGTCGGCATCGTCGCGGAGCGCGTGCGCCGATGGCGGGCCGAAGGGATCCGGATCACGCACCTCCGGCGCAGGAGCCGCGAAGGCTACAAGGCCGGCGCGCTCGCCTTCGGGCTCGAGCAGACCGAAGCCGACCTGATCGCCATCTTCGACGCCGACTTCCTGCCCGCACCCGATTTCCTTCGCCGCGCCGTCGGCGGTCTAGCCGATCCGCAGGTGGGCTTCGTCCAGGCGCGCTGGGAGCATTTGAACCGCCGCTACTCGATCTTCACCCGGCTCCAGTCCCTGATGATCGACTTCCATTTCCGCGTCGAACAGGCGGTGCGGCCTCGGGCCGGCTACCTGACCAACTTCACGGGGACCGCCGGGATCTGGCGGAGGGCTGCGATCGAGGCCGCCGGCGGTTGGTCGGCCGACACGCTGACCGAGGACCTCGACCTCAGCTATCGAGCCCAGCTGAAAGGCTGGCGAGCGGCCTTCATCGAGGGCTTGTCGGTTCCGCAGGAGCTGCCGGTCGCGGTCAACGGTTACCGCGGCCAGCAGTCCCGCTGGGCGACGGGCAGCTTCCAGACCGCCCTCAAACTCCTGCCGGCCGTGATGCGGAGCGGGCTGCCGGCCGCACACAAGTTCCAGGCGGCCATGCACCTGCTTGCCTACTTGGCCCCCGCCTTGATGCTCGTACAGCTGGCCTGCTACCCGCTGCTGCTCTGGGCAAAGGTCGGCCACGACCCGCTCTTCGGCCTGATCCGCGTGCCGATCCTGGTCAACCTGCTCAGCCTGGCGCCGGCGATCGGTTCCTCGGTGGCCCAGTGGCGGGCGGGGGGCGCCTGGTGGCGCCGCCTGCCGGGCATCCTCGCCTGGTCCTTCGTCGGTGCCGGCACCTCGGCGACGGTGATCGCAGCCCTCCTCCGCGCCTTCCGCCGGGGCGGCGTCTTCAACCGCACGCCGAAGTACAGGATCGAGGCCGAAGGCGAAGAGTGGCGCGACCACGCTTACGTCCGCGCCGGCGACCCGGCGGCCCTGGCCGAGCTGCTGCTCGGCTCGGCCACCCTGGGCCTCGGTGTCGCCGCGGCGGCGCTTGGGGAGTGGCTGATGGCCGTCTACGCGGCCATCTTCTCCTGCGGCTTCCTCTACCTTTCGGGCTACAGCGCCCTGCAGGCGGTGGAGGTGCTGACTGTCCGCCGTCTCGGTCTCGGCACGCTCGCCGGCCTGCGCCGGTCGCTGCCGCTGCTTCCTCTGCTGGCCGCACCGGGAGCTCTCCTGGTTGCGCTGGCTCAATGGCAGGATCCCTTCGAGGACTCCTTCCAGCACTGGCTGATGGCGGCCAACCTGGTCCAGACCGGGCACCTCGGCGACCCCCTCTTCGGGATGGAGGACACCTGGCTGCCGGGCTACCAGTACCTTGCCGCCGCCGTTCTCCAGGTCGCCGGCTGGCACCAGATGGAGGCGCTGAAGCTGGCCAACGTCGTCCTGGCGATGCTCACCCTGGTGCTGGTCAACCAGCTCGCCGAGACGCCGCGCCAGGGGCGGCTGGCCGTGCTGCTGCTGGCGCTGAACCCGATCTTCCTGCTCACCTCCACCTCGGCGGTCGCCGAACCGCTGCTGCTGGTGACGCTCACCGGCGCCGCCCTAGCGCTCAGCCGGCGCATGCCGGCCCTGGCCGCGGCCCTGGCAGTGCTCGCCTGTCTCGCCGGCACCAAGGCCTGGCTCTGGCTCTTCTGCGTGCTGGCCGCGGTTGCCGGCGAGCTCCTGCTGCGGCGGCGGCGCCCGGCGCTGCGACCGGCATTGGCCTGGGCGCTGCCGGCGGTCGCGGTGCTGCTGGTCCTCCAGCTGACCGGCGGCCAGGCGACGCACTCGGTCGCGCGAGCCGCGCAGGAGGCGAGCTCGGCGGTGGCGCGCGGGGACCTGACCGCCGATCCCCTGGCGCGCGGCGTCTCCTTCGTCGGCTACTTCCTGTTGGCGAGCCTCCCGATGGTCATCCTCGCCCCTCTCGGTCTCCGCAGCCAGCTGCAGGCCTCGTCGGGCCTTCGACTGCGGCTGCTGGTGCTGCCGGCTGCGCTCTTCCTGGGCGTGGTCACGCTCCTGGTCTTCGC
>VBHN01000070.1 GCA_005881155.1 Chloroflexota bacterium
CTTGTAAAGCTTGCCCTTCCGGAAGATGACGCCCTTCCCCCGCCCGCCGGTGACGCCGATGTCGGCGTGGCGGGCCTCGGCCGGCCCGTTCACGACGCAGCCCATCACCGCGACTGTGATCGGCACCTTGAGGTTAGCGATGTGGGCCTCGACCGCCTTCACCATCGGGACCATGTCGTACTCCAGCCGGCCGCAGGTCGGGCAGGCGACCAGGGTCGCCGACTCGTTGCGGAAGCTGAGCGTCTTCAGGACCTCGTAGGCGACCCGGACCTCCTCGGTCGGGTCGTCGGTCGCCAGCGAGATCCGGATCGTGTCGCCGATGCCCTCGCTGAGCAGGATGCCGAGCCCGATCGCGCTCCGGATCGAGCCCGCCTGCACCGGTCCCGACTCGGTGACGCCGAGATGGATGGGATAGGGCCGCGCCTCCGCGAACTTGCGGTTGGCGAGGATGTTGGTCAGCACGTCGGTCGCCTTGAGGCTGACCTTGATGTGGCCGGGGCCGTAGTCCAGGTCCTCCAGGATCTGGCAGTGGCCGAGGGCGACCTCGACCATCCGCTCCGCAGTGCGCTCGCGGTCGTCGCGGTCGATCGCGTGTTCCTCCCGCAGGGTCTTGTGGACCTCCTCGGGCAGGGAGCCGGCGTTGACGCCGATCCGGAAGGGGATCTCGCGCTCCTTGGCCGCGTTGACGACCTTGATCACCTTCTCCCGGTCGACGATGTTGCCGGGGTTCAGGCGCAGGCAGGCGACGCCGGCCTCGATCGCGGCCAGGGCCAGGGTGTGGTCGTAGTGGATGTCGGCGATCACCGGCAGCGGCGAGCCCTTGACGATCTCCTTCAGAGCCTCGGCGGCCTCCCGGTCGGGCACGGCGGGCCTGACGATCTCGCAGCCCGCGTCCTTCAGCCTGTGGATCTGCTCGAGCGTGGCCTTGACGTCCCGCGTGTCCGTCTTGGTCATGGTCTGGACTGCGATCGGGGCGGCTCCGCCGATGACCACGTCGCCGACTCGGACGGGAACCGAGTAGCGGCGCTTTTTCAATGCAGCCCTGGGAATTGGTGGTTGACGATGCGCTGGATGTCGAAGTAGGCGATGAAGGCTATGAGGGCCAACAGGGCCACCAGACCGTAACGCTGGAACTGCATCTCCTTCTCGCGGTCAAACGCGCGACCGCGGATCTTTTCCAGCAGCACGACCACGATCCGGCCGCCGTCGAGGGCCGGCAGGGGCAGCAGGTTGGCGAGGCCGAGCGCGACCGAGAGCACCGCCAGGACGTTCAGCCACTCGAACCAGCCCGCCTTGGCCGCCTGGATGGTGAGATACCCGATGCCGATCGCGCCGGTGGCGCCCTCGGGACCCAGCAGGCCGCCGGGAATCTGGCCGCTGGCCAGCTGGTAGATGCCCAGGACGATGCCGATCGAGGTGGTCAGCGGGAAGGTGACCCCCACCAGCAGCGCGTCTCCGGGCGTGACCAGCGAGCTGGTGCCGACGCCGATCACGGACCGCTTCTCGGCGTCGTTGTACATCGGCACCAGGGAGAGCGTCTGCGTCCGGCCGTCGCTCTTCAGGACGACCACGGTGACCGGGTTGCCGGCGCTGTTGGAGACCGCGTTGCGGATGTCGGCCGGGTTGGTCAAGGTCCTGCCGTCGACGCTCTGGATCCGGTCGCCGGGCCGGATGCCGGCGTCGTAGGCGGGGCTGGGCTTGACGACGTACTCGACCTTGCCCGGGTCGCTGTTGACCTGGGTCAGGGCGAGGCCGGTGGCGATCAGGGCGGCCAGCACGATGTTGGCGAAGGGGCCTCCGAGCAGGACCAGGATCCGCTGCCAGGCGGCCTTGGAGTGGAAGCCGTCGGGGATGTTGTAGTCGCCGGGCTCCATGCCGCCCAGGCGGACGTAGCCGCCGATCGGGAGCAGCCGGAGGGCGTAGATGGTGCCGCCCCGGGTGGCCGACCAGAGCTTGGTGCCCATGCCCAGCGAGAACTCGATCACGTTGACCTTGAAGAGCTTGGCGAAGGCGAAGTGCCCGCCCTCGTGGGGCGCGATCAGGAGGATGAACATCCCCACGACCGCGAAAAAGCCGACGACCCAGCCCAGGAGCAGACTCACGTGCTCACCTTACCCGCGGCGATGTGGAAGTAGTCCCGAGCCCAACGGTCCGCCTCCATCACCTCTTCCAACGTCGAACCCGACCCTTTGTATGCACTCAGGGCTGATTCGACCACCTGGACAATCCCCGGAAGGGGAATCTCGCCCCTCAGGAAGGCGGCCACCGCCTCCTCGTTGGCGGCGTTGAGCACGGCCGGGTAGGGCGCTCCCGCCGCGGCCGCCTGGCGGGCCAGGCCGGGCGCCGGAAAGCGTTCCTGGTCGAGGGGCAGGAACTGCAGGGTGCCCAGCTCGGCCGCGGCCAGCGGTTCGACCACGCCCGGCAGGCGGTCCGGGTAGGCCAGGGCGACGGCGATCGGCAGGCGCATGTCGGGCCGGCCCAGCTGCGCCTTCAGCGACCCGTCGCTGAACTCGACCAGGGAGTGGACCGTGCTCTGGGGATGGACCACGACCTCGATCCGGTCCAGCGGGACGCCGAACAGGTGGTGCGCCTCGATCAGCTCCAGGCCCTTGTTCATCAGCGTCGCCGAGTCGATCGTCACCTTGGGGCCCATCGACCACCTGGGATGGCGCAGCGCCTCGGCCGGGGTGACCGTCCCCAGGTCCTTCAGCGCCCTGTCCAGGAAGGGGCCGCCGGAGGCGGTGAGGACCAGGCGGGCGACGCTGTCGAGCTGCTCGCCCCAAAGACACTGCCAGATCGCGCTGTGCTCGGAGTCGATCGGCCGCAGCCGGTGGTGGGCCTCCGCCATCACCAGCTCGCCCGCCATCACCAGGACCTCCTTGGTGGCCAGGCCGACGACCTTCCCGGCCCGGAGGGCGGCCAGCGTCGGCGCCAGCGCCCGGGCGCCGGGGAGGGCGGTGACGACCAGGTCGCAGTCGGGATGGGTGACCATCTCCAGGACCCGGGCCTCGGCGTCGGGGTCGGCGGCCCGGATTGTGTAGCGCGCCTCCCGGTCCAGCGGGCGGCTGCCGGCCAGCAGCCCGAACACCTCGAAGCGGTCGCGGTGGCGGTCGATGACGTCCAGCGTCTGGGTCCCGATCGAACCGGTCGCGCCCAGGATCGCCACCCGCTTCCGGGTCACTGGAGGAGGCCCCCGAGCGTCGCGTAGTAGTAGACGAGGATGGCCGGGAAGAGGATCGAGTCGAAGCGGTCCAGCACGCCGCCGTGCCCGGGGATCAGGTTGGAGGTGTCCTTGACCTCCGCGATCCGCTTCATCTGCGACTCGACCAGGTCCCCCACCTCGGCGCCCACGCCGACCAGGATCCCGATCGCGAGCGCGTGCTGCAGGGGCAGCTCGAGCGTGATCAGGCTGCCCAGGATCATCACCAGCACGGCCCCGACCACGCCCGCGATGGCTCCCTCGACGGTCTTTTTGGGGCTGATCCGCTGGAAGAAGGGCGTGCGCCCGATCCGCGACCCGACCAGCAGCGCCGCCACGTCCGTCAACACTGCCGCCAGGATCACGAAGACGACCCAGGCCAGCCCGTGGCGGCCGGAGACGTAGAGGAGCAGGTAGAAGTTCATCGGCAACCCGATGTAGAGGGCGCCGGCCGTCCCCATGGCCCAGCGGCCGAGGCCCTCCCGGCGGCCGGGGATGAAGAGGAAGGCCATCAGCCCGCCGATCAGCGCGATCGAGAGCACCAGCTCCAGGGGCACGACCTTCAGGTAGGTGCCGCTGAAGGCGATGTAGAAGCCGAGCGGGTAGAGGAGCCAGCTCGGCGCCCGGGCGCCCATCCGGTCGGAGAGGCCGCGGAACTCCCAGAGCATGGCACCGGTCAGCAGGATGGCGAGGATGTTCACGCCCCAGCGGCCGCTGAGGATCGCGGCCAGGCTGACCAGCAGGATCACGGCGCCGCTGGCGATCCGGATCATCAGCGGGCTCGGCTTCACGGCCGCCTCGCGGCTCACCGGCCGCCGAACCGGCGCTCGCGCCGCTGGTACTCCGCCACCGCCGCCTCCAGGTCGGGCTTGTCGAAATCGGGCCAGAGCGTTCGGGTGACGTAGAACTCGGAGTAGGCCGACTGCCAGAGCAGGAAGTTGCTGAGCCGGCTCTCGTTGGCCGTCCGGATGACCAGGTCGGGGTCGGCCAGTTCGGGAACGTAGAGGCGCTCGGCGATGGCCTTCTCGTCGACCGCCTCGGCGGCCACGCCCTCGGCGACCAACCGGCGGGCGGCGTCGACGATCTCGGCCCGGCCGCCGTAGTTCAGGCAGACGTTGAGAACCCCCCTGCGGTTGTCACGGGTGCGTTCCTCGGCGTCCTCGAGCATCCGCACGAGGTGCGGGCTCAGGCCGTCCCGGCGGCCGCTGATGTAGACCCGGATGCCGCGCTCGTGCAGCTCGTCGAACTCCTTCTGGACGGTCTCCTCGAAGAGCCGCATCAGCCCGCCCACCTCGCGCCGGGAGCGGCTCCAGTTCTCGGTGGAGAAGGCGTAGATGCTCAGCACCTCGATGCCGAGGTCGTCACAGGCGTACATCACGCGCTTGATGGCGCGGACCCCGGCGCGGTGGCCGAAGTTGACGCTCTTCCCCTGGAGCTTCGCCCAGCGGCCGTTGCCGTCCATGATGATCCCGACGTGGTGCGGGACCCTGGGACTCGGGCTCAAGGCTGCGACGGAGGTCGTTAGACCTCCATCACCTCGGCTTCCTTGGCGGCGGCCAGGTTGTCCACGCGCCCGACGTGCAGGTCGGTGATCCTCTGCAGGCGCTCGAGCGCCCTCTTGGCCGCGTCCTCGGGGACCTCGCCGTCCTTCTCCAGGCGATCGACGCGGTGGACCTCGTCGCGGCGGATGTTGCGGATGGCGACCCGCGCCTCCTCGGCCGTGTTGCGGACCAGCCTCACGTAGTCGCGCCGGCGCTCCTCGGTGAGGGGCGGGATCGGGACCCGGATGACGCTGCCGTCGGAGGCGGGGTTCAGGCCCAGCTCGGGCGCCCGCAGCGCCTTCTCGATGGCGCCGACCTGGCTGCGGTCGTAGACGTTGACGAGCAGCATCCGGGCCTCCGGCGCGCTGATCTGGGCGATCTGGTTGAGGGGCGTCGGGGTGCCGTAGTAGGGGACCATGACCTTGTCGATCAGGGCCGGGTTGGCGCGGCCGGTGCGGATGCTGGTCAGCGAGCGCTGCATGGCGTCGACGCTCTTGTCCATTTTCGTCTCCGCCTCGGCCAGGATCGGCTCAATCACGGGCCGTCACCAGGGTGCCGATCTCCTCGCCGCGCACCACGCGCTCGATGTTCCCCTCCTTGAGGAGGTCGAAGACGATGATCGGCAGCTTGTTGTCCATGCAGAGCGTCAGCGCCGTGTTGTCCATCACGTCGATGCCCTTCTCATTGAGCGCCTCAAGGTAGTCGAGCCGGTCGTACTTCTTCGCTTCCTGGTTGGTGAGGGGGTCGGTGTCGTAGATGCCGTCGACCTTGGTCGCCTTCAGCAGCACGTCGGCTTCGATCTCCAACGCTCGCAGGGCCGCGGTGGTATCGGTCGTGAAGTAGGGGTTGCCGGTGCCGGCGGCCAGGACTATGACCCGGCCCTTCTCCAGGTGCCGAAGGGCGCGGCGGCGGATCCACTGCTCGGCGACCTGGGGCATGGTGATCGCGGTCATGGTCCGGGCGGGGACGCCGCCGTCCTCGAGGGCCTCCTGCAGGGCCAGCGAGTTGATCACCGTCGCCAGCATGCCCATGTAGTCGCCGGTGGCCCGGTCGAAGCCGCGCCGGCTGGCGGCCATCCCCCGGAAGATGTTGCCGCCGCCGATCACGATGCCGACGTTGGTCCCCAGCTCGTGGATGCTGCGGACCTGGTTGGCGATCGAGCGCACCACGTCGAAGTCGATGCCATACGCGCGCTGACCCAGCAGGGCCTCGCCGCTGAGCTTGAGCAGGACGCGCCGGTACTTCGGGCTCGCGGAGCTGGCCGCCATCAATAAATGAAAGTCTGCCTATTCCTTGATTGCGAAGCGAGCGAAGCGGCGGACCGTGATGTTCTCCTGGAGCTTGGAGATGTGCTCCTTGATCAGGTTTTCGATCGTGGTCTTGGGCTCGCGGACCCAGGCCTGCTCGAGCAGCACGCTCTCCTTGTAGAAGTTCGCCAGCCGGCCCTCGACGATCTTCTCCCAGGCCGCCTCGGGGCGGCCTTCGTTGCGGGCCTGCTCGAGGGCGACCTCGCGCTCCTGCCGGACGAGCTCGGCCGGCACCTCCTCGCGCACCACCCAGCGCGGCGCGGCGGCGGCGATGTGCATCGCCAGCTCCCTGGCCAGGGATCGGAACTCGTCTCCCTTGGCCACGAAGTCGCTCTCGCAGTTGAGCTCGATCATCGACCCGGTCTGCGGCGGATAGTCGCCGGTGCGATGGAGATAGGCCTCGACGACGCCGTTGGCCGTGGCCCGGCCGGCGCGCTTCCCGGCCTTGGCGATGCCCTGCTCGCGAAGCCAGACGACGGCCTCCTCGAGGTCCCCGTTGGAGGCCTCGAGCGCCTTCTTGCAATCGAGCATGCCGGCCCCGGTCAGGTCCCGGAGCTGCTTGACGATGCTTGGCGTGATGGTTGCCATCTCGGTTACCGGTCCTCGTCGTCGCGGGTCAGGAACTCATCCTCGGAAACGCTGGGCAGGCGGTAGTCCTCGTCCTCCTCCAGGTACTCCTCGGGGATCTCGTAGGTGGGCTCGGTGGGCAGGAACTCCCGCTCGTCCATCGGCGGCAGCTCGCCCTCGGCAACCTCCTGGCGGCCCTCCAGGCAGGCGTCGGCCATCTTGCCGGTGATCAGCTTCACGGCCCGGATGGCGTCGTCGTTGCCGGGGATCACGTACTGGATCAGGTCCGGGTCGCAGTTGGAGTCGGTGATCGCGACGACGGGGATCTTCAGCCGGTTGGCCTCGGTGACCGCGATGTGCTCCTTGCGGGGGTCGACCACGAAGACGGCGCCCGGCAGCCGCTTCATGTCGGCCAGGCCGTCGAAGTGGAACATCAGCTTGTCGAGCTCGTCCTGGAGGCGGTTGGCCTCCTTCTTGGAGAGCTGCTCCAGCTGACCCTCCTGCTGCATCCGGCGCAGCTCGAAGAGGCGGCGGATGCGCTTCTGCATGGTCGAGAAGTTGGTCAGCATGCCGCCCATCCAGCGCCGGTTGACGAAGAACATGCCGCAGCGGGCCGCCTCCGTCTGGACCGTCTCCTGGGCCTGCTTCTTGGTGCCCACGAAGAGCACCGGCCGGCCGCTGGCGGCGATGGTGCGGACGTAGTCGTAGGCGTCGTCGAGGAGCCGCACCGTCTTCTGCAGGTCGATGATGTGGATGCCGTTGCGGGCGGTGAAGATGTATCCAGCAGCTGCTTCAGGGTCACCTGGGCCACGTGTCGATTACCTCCTGTTGGTTTCCTCCGCCCCGGAGCAGCCGCGAAGTTCGCGGACAGGGGTGTCTACGCGGGGCGTGTGTACTCGGCGGTCACCCGCCGGCTCAGGGAATTGTACCCGCGGCGAGCTGAGGCTAGGCCTTGACGGTCTGGCGCTTGGCCCCTTGCGGGCCCTTGCACCTCGGGTAGTCGCTGCAGGACTTGAAGCTGCCGAAGCGGCCTCGCCGCTCGACCATCGGCTTGCCGCAGAGCGGGCACTTCTCGTCGAGGAGCTTGGGCGCCGGGCGCGCCTTGCCGTCCTTCTTGGGGTTCGCGCGGTAGTTGCACTCGGGGTAGCCCGAGCAGGCCAGGAAGACCCCGTAGCGGCCCTGCCGCTCGACCAGCTCGTGCTTGCCGCACTGCGGGCAGGTCTGGCCCGTCGGCTTGGGGGCCTCGCGCTCCTCGCGCCGGATGTACTTGCACTCCGGGTAGCCGGAGCAGCCCACGAACTCGCCGTAGCGGCCCTTGCGGAGCTGGAGCGGCCTGCCGCACTCGGGGCAGGCCTCCTCGAGCAGGGCCGGCTTGGCCGCCTCGCCGCCGGGCAGGACCGCCTGCCGGTACTTGCACTTCGGATAGCGGGAGCAGCCCTTGAAGGGCCCGAACTTGCTGGCCTTCAGGACCAGCTGGCCCTGGTGGCATTCGGGGCACTCCTCGCCCGTCTCGGCGGGCATCGCCTCCTCCGCGGCGCCCAGCATCTGCATCAGCGGTGAGTAGAGGTCGCCGACGATCAGCTGCCAGTCCGGACCGCCCCTCTCGATGCCGTCCAGCTTGTCCTCCATGTCGGCGGTGTACTTGTCGTTCACGATCGTGCCGAAGTGGGCGACCATCACCGAGTTGACCATCTCGCCCAGCGCGGTCGGGTGGAGGCGCCGCTCCTTCTGCTCGACGTAGCCGCGGGCCTGGATGACGGTGACGATGCTGGCGTAGGTCGAGGGGCGGCCGATGCCGCGCTCCTCGAGCTCCTTGATCAGGGTCGCCTCGCTGTAGCGGGGCGGCGGCTGGCTGAAGTGCTGCTCCGGCTCCAGGCCGTGCAGCTGCAGCGTCTCCCCCACGGCAAGCTCCGGCAGCTGGGCCTCGTCGTCGCGCTCGTCGCGCTCCCAGACCTTGTAGAAGCCGTCGAAGGTGAGCCGGACGCCGCTGGCCCGGAAGACGAGGTCGCCGGCCTGGATCTCCGCCTGGTTGCCCGTGTAGACGGCGTCCGCCATCCGGCTGGCCACGAAGCGGCGCCAGATCAGCTCGTAGAGCCGGTACTCGTCCGCGCTCAGGTAGTCGCGGATGGCCTCCGGCCGGCGGGTGGGGTCGGTGGGGCGGATCGCCTCGTGCGCCTCCTGCGCTCCTGCTCTCGCCTTGTCGGAGCGCGGCCGGCCGAGATACCTCTCGCCCAGCTCGCCCCGGATCCAGCTGCGCACCCGGCCGTCGGCCTCGGCCGCGATGTTGGTCGAGTCGGTGCGCATGTAGGTGATGAGGCCGGTTGAGCCGCCGGGGCCGAGGTCGACGCCCTCATAGAGGTTCTGCGCCACGCGCATGGTCCGGTTGGGAGCGAAGCGGAGCCGGCTGGAGGCATCCTGCTGCAGGGTCGAGGTGATGTAGGGCGGCGGCGAGGACTTGGTGCGCCGCTTCTCCTCGATCTCCAGCACCCGGAAGCTGGTCGAGGGAGACCTGAGCTCCTCGAGCAGCCGGTCCTTGGCCGCCGCGTCGGGGATCTCCAGCTTCGACTTCGGCCCTTCGCCCGCCCGCCTCGCCAGGCGCGCCTTGAAGCGCTGCTCGGCGCCCGACTTGGAGAGGAGGGCGTCCAGGGTCCAGGACTCGACCTGGACGAAGCCGCGGATCTCCTGCTCGCGGTCGACGACCAGGCGCAGCGCCACCGACTGGACCCGTCCCGCGCTGATCCCCTTTTGGACCTTGCTCCAGAGGAAGGGGCTGAGCCGGAAGCCCACGAGGCGGTCGACGATCCGGCGCGCCTGCTGGGCGTTGACGCGGTTCATGTCGATCAGGCGCGGGTTCTCGAGCGCCTTGCGGACGGCCTCGGCCGTGATCTCGTGGAACTCGATCCGCTTCGGGTTGCGGAGGTGGAGGGCCTCCGAGAGGTGCCAGGCGATCGCCTCGCCCTCGCGGTCGGGGTCGGAGGCCAGGATGACCTCGCGGTCGCGGCCGACGGCGGCCTTCAGCTCGCCCAGCGTCTTGCGGCGGCTCTCGACCACCTCGTAGGAGGGCTTGAAGCCCGCGTCCACATCCACCGAGAGCGTCTTCTCGGGCAGGTCGCGGACGTGTCCCATCGAGGCTTTGACGTCGTAGCGGTCTCCCAAAAACCGCTTCAACGTCCGGGCCTTGGCGGGTGATTCGACGATGATCAGGCTGCCGGGCATGGGTCTTCTTATACCGTCCGGCGCGCCATCCTACTCCCTCCGCAGCTTCCGGACGTATCCCTCGCCGCGCCTCAGGACCGACCCCTCCAGCTCCAGGGCGGTGAGCCTCGCCAGCGCCTCGGCAAAGCCGAGCCCGAGCTTGCGGGCGAGCTCCGCCGCCGTCACCGGCAGGGTTTCGGAAAGATGCCCGAGCAGCCCGTCGCGGCGGACCGGCGCCGCCAGGCCGAGGCGGCTCGGCGGCAGCAAAGGGTCGTCCAGCACCTCCTGGCCGCGGCCGAGGACGGCGAGCACGTCACGGGCGTTCTGGACCAGGCCGGCCCCGTCCCGGAGGAGCTGGTGGGCTCCCACGCTCTGGGGGCTGAAGACGCTGCCCGGGACGGCCATCACCTCGCGGCCCAGGGCCAGGGCGGCCTCGGCGGTGATCAGCGCCCCGCTGCCCTCCGCCGCCTCGACGACGACCACCAGCTCGGAGATGGCCGCCATCGTCCAGTTCCGCTTCGGGAAGTGCCCGCGGCGGGGCGGGGTGCCGTCGGCGAACTCGCTGACCAGCGCTCCGCCGCGCCCGACGATCTCCGCCGCCAAGCCGGCGTTCTCGGCCGGGTAGACGACGTCGACCCCGGTGCCGAGCACCGCCACGGTGACCCCGCCGGCGTCGAGGGCGCCCCGGTGGGCGGCCGCATCGATGCCTCGTGCCAACCCGCTGACGACGACGACCCCGGCCGCCGCCAGGTCGGCGCCGAGGCGCTCGGCAACGGCCTCGCCGTAGGGCGTCGGCCGCCGGGAGCCGACCACCGCCACCCGCGGCCCCTCCGGCGGTGGCCAGCGACCCCGGGCGTGGAGAGCCGGCTCAGGCGGCCCGCTCATGCACCGCGAGGCGGTAGCCCAGCGCTTCCAGCAGGTGCGCCTCCTGGATCGTCTCGGCGCCGTCGAGGTCGGCGGCGGTCCGGGCGACCCGCCACGCGCGGTGAAAGCCACGAGCGGTGAGCCCGCGCTCCTCGGCCCAGCGCTCCAGGAGCCGCCGGCCGGCGCCGAGCGGGGCGTGGCGGCGTAGACCGGCCGGCTTCAAATGGGCGTTGAGGCATTCCTGGCGGTGCAGCTGCCGGTGCCGGGCGGTCATGACGCGGGCCCGTACCGCCGCCGAGGATTCGGCGCCGGAGCCGGTCGAGAGCGCCTCCAGCGGCGGCCGGCTGACGGCCACCCGGAGATCGAGGCGATCGAGCAGCGGCCCCGAGAGGGAGCGCTGGTAGCGGTCCACGGCGCCCGGCGGGCAGCGGCAGGCCCGCCGATCGTCACCGAGCCAGCCGCAGGGGCAGGGATTGGTAGCGGCGACCAGCGTGAAGCGAGCCGGATAGCTCACCGTGCCGCGGGAGCGGGTGATCACCACCCGCCCGCTCTCCAGCGGCTGCCGGAGGGCCTGCAGGGCGGGGCCCTGGAACTCGGCCAGCTCATCGAGAAAGAGGACGCCGTGGTGCGCCCGGCTGATCTCGCCCGGCCGGCCGAGCCCGTTGCCGCCACCGACCAGCCCGGCGGTGGACACCGAGTGGTGCGGCGCGCGGAAGGGACGCTCCCAACTCAGGGGGCTGGCGCCCAGCTCGCCGAGGATGCTGCGCACCTGGGCCACCTCCAGGGCCTCCTCGAGGGTGAGCGGCGGCAGGATGCCCGGCAGGCAGCGGGCGAGCATCGTCTTGCCGGCGCCCGGAGGGCCGCTGAGGAGGAGGTGGTGGCCGCCCGCCGCCGACAGCTCCAGCGCCCGCCGCGCCGCCTCCTGGCCGTGGACCTCGGCCAGGTCGTCCTCGAGCGGCGGTTCCAGGGGTGCGCTGGGGAGCAAACCAGCGACAGCCGGCGCCTCGGCTGTGCCGGCCAGGTGGGCCATCACCCCGGCCAGGTCGGCGGGGGCGTGGACCCTGAGGCCCTTGACCAGGGCGGCCTCCGCGGCGTCGGCGGGCGACACGAAGAGCGCCTCCACCCCCTGGGCGCGGAGCGCCCGCGCCGCCACCAGCACGCCATCGGCGTGGCGGACGGCGCCGTCCAGCGCCAGCTCGCCGATGAAGGCGGTGCGCGGCGGAGGGCGCTTCTCGGCCACGGCCAGCGCGATGGCCACGGCCACGGGGAGGTCGAAGCCGCTGCCCTCCTTGCGCAGCTCGGCCGGGGCGAGGTTGACCGTCAGCCGCCGGAGCGGGAAGCCCAGGCCGCTGTTGCGCAGCGCGGACCGGACGCGCTCCCGCGCCTCTTTGACGCTCGCGTCACCGAGACCGACCAGGTTGAAGGCGACGTGTCCGGGTGCGACGTCGACCTGGACCTCGACCAGGACGCCTTCGAGACCGCGCAGGAGGCAGGTGAGGACTGACGCGACCATGCGGCCGTGAGGGTAGGGCTGGGCCTGGCGGAGGCGGTAGCGGCCCGGTTAAGGAAGCGGGATCGCGTGCGTCACTCGCAGCCAGCGACCCGTATGCTTGCGCCGCTCGTTAAGCCGCACAAGTCCTCCTCTCCTTTCGATATGGCATTCATCATCAGTCATCTGACGAGCCGAACCTATGTGGCGCTGCGCCGGCAGCGAGGGCAGGGCCTGGTCGAGTACGCGCTCATCCTGGTCCTGATCGCAGTGGTCGTCGTGGTCGTCCTGCTGACGAACGGGCAGGCGATCCACAACCTGTACTCGAACATCGCCTGTGGGATGGGTATAGGCCACTGCACCCTCGGTGACCAGGGCGGCGATCAATAGGGTGGGGGCTAGCTAAGCTCTCAGCCCCGGCTCCGGCGTCCACTCTCCCTCCGGGGAGACGTAGCCTGCCGCCTGCTCGGACTCGTGGCCGAGCACCAACAGCCAGCGGTGCGCCGCCGCCTCGTCCAGCAGCCGGCCCTTCTCCTGCAGCGCCCGCACCACGTCCAGGTCGCCGCCCGAGTTCCAGGCCCGCCGCAGGTGGGGCGTGGTCCCGATCAGGTCGCCGGTCATCGCCGCCGCCAGCTCGCCGGAGCGGAAGATGACCACCTGGTTGCCCGGCGTATGGCCGCCGGTCAGGCGCAGCTCCACCCCGGGCAGGATCTCGGCGTCGCCGTCCACGAACTCGACCAGCCCGGCGTCGGCCACGGGGACGAAGTCGTCCGCCAGGTAGGCGGCCCGGGAACGCGGGTCGCTGTCCAGCGCGAAGTCCCACTCCCGCCGCTGCACGTAATGCCTGGCCTTGGGGAAGGTGACCTCCACCTGCCCACCCGGGCTCAGCCGGGTGAAGCCGCCCGCGTGGTCCCAGTGCAGGTGCGTGGAGAGCACCACGTCGACCTCGTCGGGGCGGATGCCCAGCCGCTTGAGCGCCGTCAGCGCCGCGTCCGGCTCGCGCCGATGCCCGTCTCGCAGAGGATGACCTTGCCCCGGTGCCTGGCGATCATCCCCACGCAGGCCATCTCGACCAGGTTCCGTTCGTCCGCCGGCTTGTACCGCTCCCAGACCACCTTCGGCACCACGCCGAAGACGAGGCCGCCGTCGAACTTCATGCGGCTGGCCACCAGCAGGTGGAGCTCGATCTCCCCGAGGTCCATGGCTCCGAACCAAGGTAACCTTCGCCGCAGGTGTCCTCCAGCCCGGACCAGCTCTCGATCGAGGTCGGCGGGTTTCCCACCGCCATCCGGCCCATGCAGGCGTCCCCGGCCGAGGCGCCCTTCACCAACAACGAGTACTTCTTCGAGGTCAAATGGGAGGGCCTCCGCTGCCTGCTCTTCGTCAACCCCGAGGGAGAGGTGAGGCTCCAGGACCGCGCCCTGAGGGACGTCACCTACCAGTTCCCCGAGTTCGGGAGCCTGGCCGGGCAGGTGCCGCGGGGAACCGTCCTCGACGGCGCGCTGGTGGTGACCGACGGCGAGGGCCGGCCGGAGAGCGGCGCCCTCCGCCAGCGGCTGGGCGGCCCCGCCGGCTCGGAGCAGCGGCCGGCGGCCTACCTGGCCTTCGACCTCCTCTACCTGGAGGGCAAGCCGCTGCTGCGCAAGCCGCTCTACCAGCGCAAGAAGCAGCTTCACAAGGTGGTCTCGCCGGGCCGCCACCTCTACGCTCCCAAGCACATCGACACCGAGGGCGTGGAGCTCTACGAAGCCTGCCTGGAGCAGGGCCTGGAAGGGATGATGGCCAAGCACCGGCAGAGCCTCTACGTGCCCGGCCAGCGCAGCCCCTTCTGGCTGCAGGTGAAGGCCGTCAAGTCCGACCCCTTCGTGGTGGTCGGCTGGACCGGCCGCTCGGGCGAACCCTTCGACGCGCTGGTGGTCGGGTTCTACGAGGCCGGCCGCCTCCTGCCCTGCGGCACCGTCGGGGGCGGCTTCGACCCCGCCGCCAGGGCCCGGCTGCGCGAGCGCCTCGCAGAGCTGGCCAGCGAGCAGAGCCCGCTCGAGCCGCCGCCGGTCATGGTCTCGCCCGTTCGCTGGGTCCGGCCGGAGCTGGTGGTGGCGATCCGCTACTCGGAATGGTCGCCGGACGGGACCCTGCGCTTCCCGATCTTCGACGCGCCGCGGCCCGAGGTGCATCCCAGCGAGTGCGTGCGCCAGCGGCCGCGGGTGGTGCTGGCAGGGCGGACGCCACCGGACAGCCCCAGCTTCTACCTGACCCGCTTTCCGTTCTAGGCAGGCTGCTAGGCCAGACCCAGCGCCGCGGGGAGGTCTCTGTAGCTGTCGATCACGGCGTCCCCCTCCGGCCCCTCGCTGTCGTCGTCGTTGAAGCCCTTGAAGCGCACCGCCCGCATGCCCAGCGCCTTGGCCCCGGCCATGTCGGTGAAGTGCAGGTCGCCGATGTGCGCCGCGTCGGCGGGGCGGACGGCGAGCGCGTCGAGCGCTTTCAGGAAGATCTCCGGGCGCGGCTTGGTGACGCCCACCTCGTCGGAGAAGGCGAGGGCGGAGGGCTCGAAGTAGGACCCCAGGCCTGAGCGCTGGAGGCGCCCGCGGAGCACCCGGCCGACCATCATCCCCGAATCGCAGACGATCCCCAGCCGGAGCCCGCGCGCGCTCAGGCCGGCCACCGCCTCGGCGACGCCCTCGACGGGTTCCAGCGTACTTTCCGGGTCGGGATCCTCGAGGAGGGCGCGGAGCTCCTCGCGCGCCTCCGCCGGGGCTTCCAGGCGCAGCTCGGCGAGCAGGTGCTCGATGATCGCCTCGGGGCCGAAGTGGCGGGACTCCTTCCAGGCCGCCGTGCCCCGGTCGAGGCCGGCCTGGAAGGCCTGGTCGACGACCTCGGCCGGCAGCTCGGCGCGGTGGCGGGCGACGAAGCGGCGGACCGCCTCCTTGCGGATCTCCATCGTGCTGCCCCTCCACTTGAAGAGCGTCCCCCAGAAGTCGAAGGTGACCCCCTTGAGCTCAGCCGAGGACGTCGTCGAGGACCTCCAGGGAGATGCCGACCAGCCGGAAGCGGACCGGGCCGCGCCAGCCCGTCGCGGCCCGGTACTCGGCCAGGCAGCCGGCCATCGCTCTCCGCTTGGAGCCGTCCAGGGCCTCCACGGGAGCGCCGTGCCCGGCGCCCAGGCGGGTCTTGACCTCGACCAGCGCGACCTCGCCGCCACGCCGGCAGACGAGGTCGATCTCGCCCTGGCGGCAGCGGAAGTTGCGGGCTGTCACCTCCCAGCCCTGGCCCCGCAGCAGCTCGGCGGCGAGGTCCTCGCCGGCCTCACCCAGCCGGCGCCGGCGCCGGGTCAGCAAACTCATCGATCTCGACGACCTCGGCGACCGCCCCGCCGGCCATCAGCTCCCGCACCCGCCGCCAGGAGGTGCGGTGGATCGGGCTCGCGCCCAGGAAGCGGATCGCCTCCTGGTGGGCGGCCGTCGCATAGCCCTTGTGAAGGGCGAACCCGTAGCCCGGGAACTGGCGGTCGAACGCGATCATCTGCAGGTCCCGGTGCACCTTGGCGACCACGCTGGCGGCCATGATCGAGGCGCAGGTGCTGTCTCCCTTGACCACCGCCAGCTGCGGGAGCGGCGACTCGGGCACGTCGAAGGCATCCAGCAGCAGGTACTCGACCGGCACGCCCAGCGCGGCGACCGCCCGCTCCATCGCCAGCTGCCGGGCGCGCGTCATGCCGACCCGGTTGAACTCTCCGGCGTCGACCTGGCCGACGGCGACCGCCACCGCGTGCCGCCGGATCCGGCGGTCGAGGCTGAGCCTCTGGGCGTGGGTGAGCTTCTTGGAGTCATCGAGGCCGGCGAGCCGGGCGCCGAGCGGCAGAACCGCCGCTCCCGCCACGACCGGCCCGGCCAGCGGGCCCAGCCCGACCTCGTCGACGCCGGCGACGACCTTGAAGCCCATGCCAAGGGCGGTCCGCTCCCAGGCCCAGAGCTGGGGCCGCCGGGTCCGCTTCTTGATCACCTCGGAGTGAGCCTACGCAACCGCCGCCCGCGGCGGCCAGCCTTTACAGCCAGCAGTTCCTTTTCAGGCCTTGGCGCCGGCCTTGGCCGCGGGCTTGACCGCCGGCTTGCTCTCCGCCTTGGCCTTGCCACGGCCCTTGGGAGCCGGCGTCTCGGTCTCCTCCTCCTCCAGCTCGACCGGGGCGGCCACCTTGGAGCGCCGCTCGCGGATCCGGCCTTCCTTGCCGACCTTCTCGCGCAGGTAGTAGAGGCGCGCCTGGCGAACGTCGCCGTGGCGGAGCACCTCGATCCTGTCGATGCGCGGCGAGTGGATCATGAAGGTCCGCTCCACCCCCACCCCGTGCGTCACCCGCCGGACCGTGAAGTTCCGGCGCAGGCCCCCCCCGGTGACGCGGATGACCAGGCCCTCGAAGACCTGAATCCGTTCCCGGGTTCCCTCCACCACCTTGGCGTGGACCCTGATCGTGTCGCCCGAGCGAAGCTCAGGCACCGACTCCTTGAACTGCTCCCGCTCGATCTGCTCGATGACGTTCATTTCCTTTTCAACTCCCCTTCCTGCCGCTCGGCCCTCGGCGCTCCCGCCCGGGCCAGCGTGCGCTGCCGGGCCTGGGCGCGCCGCCAGGCTTCGATCTGCTGATGGTTGCCGGAGAGCAGCACCTCGGGGACCCGAAGGCCGCGGTACTCCGCCGGACGAGTGTATTGCGGATGGCCGAGCTGGTCGGTCACGAAGGAGTCTCCGAGCAGCGACTCCTCGGCGCCGAGGACGCCCGGGACCAGGCGGGCGACGGCGTCGATGACGACCATCGCCGCCAGCTCGCCACCGCTCAAGACGTAGTCGCCGACCGAGAGCTCGCGGTCCGCCTGCGCCTGCCGGACGCGGTCGTCGACGCCCTCGTAGCGGCCGCAGACCAGGACCAGCCCCGGCTCGGCCGCCAGCTCGCGGGCCAGGGCCTGGTCGAAGCGCTCCCCCCAGGGCTCCAGCAGGAGGACCGGGCCCCGGTTGAGGAGCTTGATCTCCTCGATGGCCTCGAAGAGCGGCTCCGGCTTCAGGACCATGCCGGGCCCGCCGCCGTAGGGGACGTCGTCCACCTGGCGGTGCCGGTCGTGAGCGTGGAGGCGCAGGTCGTGCGCGTCCAGCTCGACCAGCCCCCTCCCGATCGCCCGCCCCACCACACCGGCCGCGAAGACAGGCCCGAAGAGCTCCGGGAAGACGGTGACCACGTCGAACCGGATCGCCGGCGCCATTCCTCAACGGACCTCCTCTTCGTCGAAGACCCAGCTCTGGATCACGACCCGCCTCGACTCCAGGTCGACCTCCAGGACGGCGTCCTTGGTGGCGGGCACCAGGTGCTCGGCCCGGTCCTCGCCGGTGACGACCCAGACGTCGTTGGCCGGCCGCACCAGCACGTTGCTCAGGGCGCCGACGCGCCTGCCCTTGTCCGTCAGCACCTCCAGCCCGATCAGCTGGTGGTGGTAGTAGGAGCCCTTGGAGAGCGGCTTGACCGCGCCTTCGGGCACCTCCAGGTAGCGGCCCCGGTGCAGCTCGGCGAGGGTCCGGTTGTCGATGCCGGTGAGCTTCACCGTGACGGTCGGGTGGCCGGGCCTCCACCACTCGACGTGCCGGACCTGACCGTCCAGGTAGAGCTCCGAGCCGGGCTCGAAGCGATCCTCGAAGTCCGTCAAGGGGTAGACCTTGACGGCCCCGTCGACCCCGAAGGGCGCCGTGACCTGCCCGACGCGGACGAACTCAGGCAAGGTCGACGAAGACCCTCCGCCGCTCGCGCAGCGACGCCGCCCGGACCAGGGAGCGGAGGGCCTCGATGTTGCGCCCGCCCTTGCCGATCAGCTTGCCGATGTCCTCCTCGGCCATCTTCACCGTCACCGAGACGGTGCCGCGGCTGCGCTCGAAGGCCTCCACGACGACCTCCTCGGGCTTCTCGGCGATGGACTTGGCGACGAACTCGACCAGTCCCCGGTAGTCGACCGGCGGGCCGCTCGGCCCCCGGTTGAAGCCGCCGCGCTCGCGGTCGGAGCGACCGCCGCCGCCGCCGCCGCCGAAGCGCTCCCGGCGAAACCCGCCGGGCCGGTTCTCGGGCCGTCCGAGGTCGCCCACCTACTTGGTCTCCTCTTCGGTCTCGGCCGCGGCTCCAGCCTCCGGCTCGGCCGCCGCCGCGACCGGCGGCGCCTCGACCGCAGCCTCGACCTTCTTGGCCGCGGCCGGCTTGGCCGTCTTGACGGCGCCGACGTTCACCGCCTTCGGGTGGCGGACCGGGGCGCCCTTGATGATGCCCTCCCGCTGGAGCAGGCTCCGGGCGGCGTCCGAGGGCTGGGCGCCCTTGGAGATCCACTCGTTGACCTTCTCGCCGTCGATCCGGATCGTAGCCGGCGAGGTCAGCGGGTCGTAGATCCCGAGCTGCTCGATGAACCGGCCGTCACGCGGCGAGCGCGCGTCGGCCACGACGAGGCGGTAGAAGGGACGTTTCTTGGCCCCCATCCGCCGAAGCCTGATCTTTACCATCCGAACACCTCCAAGTTGTTAGCGGGGACGCATCCCCATTAGCCGTCCGAGGTCCGGGCCGCCTCGGCCCGGCCTGCCGCCGCTGAGCTGCTTCAGCAGCTGCTCCATCTGCTCCCGCGACTTGAGGACGCGGTTCACGTCCGCCACCTGGGTGCCACTGCCTTTCGCGATCCGGCGCCGGCGCGAGCCATCGATCCGCTCCGGGTGGGCGCGCTCGGAGCGCGTCATGGAGAGGATGATCGACTCCATCTTGCGGACCTCTTTGTCCGCCTCCGGGCCCTGCACCTGCTGCTTCAGTTGGCCCGCGCCCGGGAGCATCGCGACGACGCTCTCCAGCGAGCCCAGCTGGCGCAGCTGCCGCATCTGCACCAGCAGGTCGTCGAAGGTCACCCGCCCTGCGCGGACGTTCTTCTCCAGCTGCACCGCCGTGTCTTCGTCGATGGACGCCTGCGCCTTCTCGATCAGGGTCAGGACGTCGCCCATGCCCAGGATCCGCGACGCCATCCGGTCGGGGTGGAACACCTCCAGGTCGCCCGCCTTCTCGCCGACCCCGGCGAAGCGGACCGGGCGGCCGGTGGCCACCCGCAGCGAGAGGGCGGCGCCACCGCGGGCGTCGCCGTCGAGCTTGGTCAGGATCACCCCGTCGATGCCGATCGCCTGGTCGAAGGCGGTGCCGACGTTGACGGCCTCCTGGCCGGTCATGGCGTCGGCGACCAGCAGCGTCTCGGTGGCGCCGGCGGCCTGCTTCAGGCGGACCAGCTCGGCCATCAGCTCCTGGTCGACCTGGAGCCGCCCGGCCGTGTCCAGGATGACCACCTCGGCGCCCGCCCCGCCGGCGTCGGCGATCGCCCGCCTGGCGATCTCCTCGACCGGTCCCTGGCCGCTGAAGAAGGGAACCCCTTCGCGCTCGGCGAGCAGGCGCAGCTGCTCCACGGCCGCCGGCCGGCGCAGGTCGAGCGCGACGACGGCCGGGTGCCGGCCCTCCTCGCGTGCCAGCCGCGCCAGCTTGACCGCGGTCGTCGTCTTGCCCGAGCCCTGCAGGCCGACCAGCATGATCACCGTGGGCGGCGTGGTTGCGTAGCGAAGGCCGGTCCCGGCCTCGTCGGCGCCGAGCAGCCGGACCAGCTCCTCGTGCACGATCTTCACGACCTGCTGGGCCGGGCTGAGGCTCTTCAGGACCTCGGCGCCGACAGCGCGCTCCCGGACCTTCTCCGAGAACTCCTTGACGACCCGGAAGTTGACGTCCGCCTCGAGCAGGGCGAGCCGGACCTCGCGCAGCGCGGCCTCCACGTCCTCGGGCCGCAGGACTCCGCGCCCGCTCAGCTTCTTGAGCGCGGCCGAGACCCGCTCGGTCAGGGTCTCAAACACCGTCCAGCCTCGCCTCCAGCCGGGCCATCCGCCGGCGCAGGTCGGCCAGCTCGGCGGCGATCGCCTCCCGGTTCCTGGCCCGCTCCTGCCCCTCGGCGAGCAGGCCGAGCCGGCGCTCGGAGTCCTCCAGCAGCTGCACCGAGCGCCGGACCAGGTCGTGCACCGCCGAGCGCGAGACTTTCTGTTTGGAGGCGATCTCGGCCAGTGACCAGTCGCTGCCCAGGTAGAGCTCGAGCGTCAGCCGCTGGTGATCCGTCAGCAGGCCGCCGTAGCGCTCCAGGAGCGCGACCTGGCGCTCGCGAGAGCCGAGGGTGTCAAGGACCATTCCTTGACAGGATAGCGAAGTAGGCAATTTTCGTTAATGGGTTGACGAATCGCCCTGGCCGGGTGCAGAGTTACCGCTCGCCGCCGGGGCGCGAGCTTCCGGGGCTGGGTTTTCTGGGTATTTCCGATGGGGCATTTGAAGGTAGCGGCAGTGCCGCTGGGACTGGCTGCGGTCGTTCTCCTGCTTGCCTTGGGGACGACCCCGGCGGCCGCGGGCCAGTACATCGTGCGGCCCGGTGACACGCTCTGGAGCATCTCGCAGAGCCACCACCTCGACCTCCACCGCCTGGTTGCGATGAACGACTTCGGCGACCCGAACCTCATCCATCCGGGCGACCGCGTCACCGTGCCCGACCCGCCCCCGCCGCCCGCCGCCACCATCGCGGCGCCGCGCGCGGCCGCGCCGGCCGGGCTGCACGGGGCCGCGGCCAAGGCGATCATCGTCGCCGCCGCCCGGCGCCACGGGCTCAACCCGAACTTCGCCCTCGCCGTCTCCTTCTGGGAGAGCGGCTGGAACCAGTCGGCCGTCTCCAGCACCGGGGCCGTCGGCCTGATGCAGATCGAGCCTTACACGGGCGCCTGGGCCGGTCCTGCCTTCCTGGGCCGGCGGGTCGACCTCAACAACGCCACCGACAACGCCGAGCTGGGGAGCGCTCTGCTCCGCCACTACCTGGAGGTCTTCGACGACCCCAAGCTCGCCCTGGCCGCCTACTACCAGGGCGAGACGGCGACGCGGAAGCACGGCATCTACCCGTCGAGCCGGCGCTACGTGGACGGGATCTGGGCGCTCCGGAACCGCTTCCAGCAGCAGGGGGCGTGACGGACCGGGCGGAGCCCACCGTTTAGACTCCAGGGGAATGCTGACCGCGGTGATCCTGGTCAAGGCTAGCCGCGAGGGCCTGCGCACGCTCGGGCCCCGGCTGGCCGACGTCGAGGGCGTCGCCGAGGTCTACACGGTCACCGGCGAGTGGGACTTCGTGGCCATCATCCGGGTCCGCGAGCACGACGAGCTGGCGAGCGTGGTGACCGGGCGCCTGGCGGCGCTGGACGGGATCCTCAGCACCAACACCATGGTCGCCTTCCAGCAGTTCTCCGCCCACGACCTGGAGTCGATGTTCGGTCTCGGGCTGGAAGCCTGAACGAGCTCCTCGAGGTCGCGCTCCGGGCCGCTCGCGCCGGCGCCAAGGTGCTCCTCGAGACCGGCCTTCCCCACCCTGGCGGGCCGGCCGAGCTGAAAGGCAGGCACGACTACGTCACCGACGCGGACCGCGCCAGCGAGGCCGCCATCCTCGCCGTGCTGGCTCGCGAGATGCCGGGGATCCCGGTGCTGGCAGAGGAGGGCGGCGGCGACCGAGCGGACCTGATGTGGGCCGTGGACCCGCTGGACGGGACCACCAACTTCACCCGTGGCTTCCCCGTGGTGGGCGTCTCGGTCGGCCTGCTGGAGGGCCGGCTGCCCAGGCTCGGCGTGGTGCTCGGGCCCTTCCTCGGCCTCGAGTTCGCCGGGGGCCACGGCCTCGGCCTGAGCCGAAACGGCGAGCCGCTGCCGCCGCTGCGCCGGCGGGACCCGAACAGTGCGGTGGTGGCGACCGGTTTCCCCTTCCGGAACCCGGAGCGTCGCGAGGCCTACCAGGCTGTCCTGGAACGGGCGCTGGCCGCCTTCGAGGACCTGCGGCGCCCGGGCGCGGCCGCGCTCGATCTGGCCTGGACGGCGGCGGGGACCTTCGACGGCTTCTTCGAGCTTGGCCTGGGCACCTGGGACGTGGTCGCCGGGGCCGCCCTGGTCTCGGCCGCGGGCGGGACCGTCACCGACTGGGAGGGCGGCGACGGCTGGCCGCTCAGCGGCGACATCCTGGCCGGCGCGCCGGGCATTCAGGAGGTGCTGCTGGAGCTCGCCACGCCGCCGAAGAGGGCGCGGGCGAACCAGCTCGGGTCGAACGCGTAGAGGTCCCCCACCCCCTCTCCCAGCCCGATCAGCTTGGTCGGGATCTCGAGCTCCGACTCGATCGCCAGCACGGACCCGCCGCGGGCGGTCCCGTCCATCTTGGTCAACACCAAACCGGTCGCCCCCAGCGCGCCGCCGAAGGCGCGGGCCTGGGCGAGGCTGTTCTGGCCCAGGCTCCCGTCCAGCACCAGCAAGGACTCGTGGGGAGCTCCCTCCAGGGCCCGGCCGGCCACCCGCGCCACCTTTTTCAGCTCCTCGACCAGGTTGTGCTGGGTCTGGAGGCGACCGGCGGTGTCGACCAGGACGGTGTCGAAGCGTCTGGCCTGCGCGGCCTGGAGGGCGTCGAAGACGACCGCCGCGGAATCGCCGCCCGGGCGACCGGCCACGGACTCGACCCCCGCCCGCTCGGCCCAGGCCAGCAGCTGCTCGATCCCGGCCGCGCGGAAGGTGTCGGCCGCCACCAGCAGCGGCCGCCGCCCGGCCGCCTTCAGGCCGTGGGCCAGCTTCCCGATGGTCGTGGTCTTGCCGGCGCCATTGACCCCGTAGACGAGGACCACCGAGGGGTTCGCTTCCAGGTTCAGGCCCCTGGGCCCGGGCAGGAGGATGGCCACCACCTCCGCCTCCAGCGCGACAATCGCCTCGGGAACCGTCGGGGGCCGGCGACGCCGGACCGCTTCGACCAGCCGGGCCGCGATCGCGGGCCCAGCGTCGGCGGCGATCAGGAGCTCCTCCAGGGACTCGTAGAAGTCGTCGCTCAGCGGCCCGCTGAAGGCGCGCAGGCCGTCCTGGAAGAGGGTCCGGGTGCGGGTCGCCACCCGGTTCCAGATCCGCGCCGGCTCGGCCTGTTCCACGTTTTACAACGTAATGGTGTCGCTAGCCGTGGCCGGCAAGCCGGCTGGAGACCAGGATCACCAGGTAGACGGTCGCCGTCACGGCGAGAACCGCGATCACGATCGCGACCACGATCGCCAGTGCGTGGGCGACCAGCGCCACGGCGCACCCCGACAGCCAATCGCCGGCCGGTGGGTCGATCGGCGTCCAGCCCCGCCCGTCGAACCGCCACCGGCCGTCGGGCGAGATGGCCGGGTGCCAGCGCTGACCGTCCCACCACCAGCGGCGGTCGGCGCTGAGCTGGGGCGGGCTGCCGCTCAGGCGGTCGCGGCCCGGTGGGCGGCTGGGGTCCGGATCTCCTCGAGGCTGACCGAGACCAGGCTGGAGCGGCCGCTCTCGTCGAGGTGGATTCCGTACAGCGCATCGGCGTTGGCCATCGTCACATGGTTGTGGGTGATGACCAGCAGCTGGCGGTGGCGACCGAGGCGCCGGAGGAGATCGCCGTAGCGGCCGACGTTGGCATCGTCGAGGGCGGCGTCGACCTCGTCCAGGATCATGAAGGGGCTCGGGTTGACCTCCTCCAGCGCCAGGACCAGCGCCAGGGCCGTCAGCGAACGCTCGCCGGAGCTCAGCAGGGTGAGGTTCTGGAGCCGCTTCCGGGGTGGCTGGACGAGGACGTCCACGCCGCTGCGAGGGCCGTCGTCCCCGGCGACGTGGGAAAGGGTCGCCTTGCCACCCGCGCTCAGCTCGGCGAAGTACTCCTGGAAGTTGACAGCCACCGCGCCGAAGACGGCCTCGTAGCGGCTGTCCTCCTCCCGGCGAAGCCGATCCACCAGCTTCTCGAGGTCGAGGCGGGCGGCCTCGATGTCCGCCAGCTGCTCCTCCAGCGTCGAGGAGCGAGCGGCCAGCTCGGCGTGCTCAGTCTCCGCCAGGGGGTTGACCGGCCCGATCTCCTCGAGGCGGCGCTCCAGCTGCCGCATCTCGCGCTCCCGCGCCTTGCCTCCCGGGACCTCCTCCGGCGCCTGGCCCATCGGCATCCGGCCCCTGATCTCCTCCATCCGGGCCTCGAGGAGCTCCGCCTCCCGGCTGATCAGCTCCAGGTTGCCCTCCAGGGTCCGGGACTTGAGCCGGGCGTCGACGCGAGCCTCCTCGAGCGTGACCAGCCGGCGCGCAACCTGGGCGAGCTCGGCCTCCCCGCCCGGCGACTCCCGCTCCGCCGCGTCGAGGCGCGCCTGCGCTTCGGCGACTGCCCGGCGGAGCTCCGGCTCGCCCTTCCGCGCCGCCTCCAGGCCAGCTCGGAATTCAGCGAGACGGGCCAGGCGGCCCGACCTCGACGCCTCGACGGTCGCCAGGTCCGCGTCGACGGCCTCCAACCGGCGGCCGAGGTCCGCGGCGCGCTCGCGCCAGCGCCCCCGCTCGCCGTCCAGCCGGCGCCGCTCGGCCTCCTGCTCCACGCGGGAGCGCTCGCTCTCCAGCAGCGACCGCTGCCGCTCCTCGGCGGCGCGACCGGCCGACTCCGCCGCGGCCTCCAGGCCCGGAAGGGCGCCGGCCGCGTCCTCCTCGCTTCCCCGCGCTGCGGCGAGCTGGGCGAGAGCCTCCTCCAGGCGACCCCTTCCGGCAGCGGCGCTGCGGAGGGCCGCCGCCTCGGCATCCGCGGAGCGCGCGTCGCCGGCCAGGCTGGGAGCCGAGCCCGCCAGCTCCTCGAGTCCGGCGATCCGCTCCTCCAGCGCCCGCCGTCGCGCCGCCAGCTCCACGCGGCGGTCGGGCCCGGCGCGGTAGACGAGACCGTCCCGGAAAACTCCTTCCAGGCTCACCGACGGGAGCTCGGAACCTCCGATCCGCACCGCTCCGAGGAGCCGCCGGCTGAGCCACTCGAACCCAGGCCGGGCGCTCACGTGGCCGGCCAGCGAACCGGGCAGCGGATCGGGACCGGGGCGGCGGCCTCGTCGGCGGCCACCCAGGCGTCGACCAGGTGCCCGAGCACCGCCGAGAGCGCGGCCTCGTAGCCGGCCTCGGGCTGGAGCACGTCACCGACCCGCTGCTGGCCCGGCCCGGGCGCCGGCCAGATCGCCTCCAGGCCTTCCAGCTCGGCTCCGAGCCGGACCAGCTCGGCGGCGGCGCTCGCCGCCCGGGCCGCGCCCACCGCGGTCTCGCGCGAGCGCAGCTCGGCCTCCGGAAGGCTGCTCTCGGCGGGCAGTACCTGGGCTTCGAGACGGGCCACGCTCTCCTCCAGGAACTGCCTTCGGGTGCGGATGGAGGCCAGCGCGGAAGCCGCCTGCACGGCTTCGCGCCGGGCCTGTTCGGCCCGCTGCGCCGCCTGGCGGGCCTCGGCCGGGTCGGGGCCGGAAGGCGCAGCGTGATCTGCCGGGACGGCCCGCAGCGCGGCTTCGGCCGCCGCCCGCTCCTTCTCCAGCTGGGCGCGGAGCGCGGCCGCCGCGGCCGCCCGGCCGTCCAGGTCGCGCAGCTCCGCCTCCAGGGCCGCCACCGTCTGCTCCAGGTTGGCAAGGCGCTCGCCCGCCAGCGCCAGCGCGTGCCCGGCCGCGGAGAGCTCGAGCTGGATCGTCCCCAGCGAGCGCTGGCGGGCCAGGCGCCGGTCCTGGGCAGCCTCCATCTGGGTGCGGCCGGCCTGGAAGGCGGACTCCGCCTCCGCGGCCTGAGCCCGGGCCTCCTCGAACCGCCGCTCCAGCGACTGCTTCTGCCCGCCGGCCCGGCGGTGGGCGTCGCGCGCCTCGCGCCACTCCTCCCAGACGATGCTGCCCTTGAGCACCTCGAGCCGGGACTGGGCCGCCAGCGCCTCGCGCGCGGCCTCAGCCTGGACCTGGAGCCCCTCCAGGCGGGGCCGGAGCTCCAGGCGCAGGTCCTCGAGGCGGAGCAGGTTCTGGGCGAGATCGGCCATCTTGGCCGCCGCCTCCGACCGCTGCTGCTTCACACCCCGGACCTGGGCGGCCTCCTCCAGCAGCTGCCGGCGCTGCTCGGGCGAGGCGGTGACGATGGCCTCGATGTCGCCCTGGTTGACGATCGAGTAGGAGTCGGTGGTCAGGCCGGTCGACGCCAGCAGCTGGAGCAGGTCGCGGCGGCGCACCCGGCTCCCGTTGAGGAAGTAGTCGCTGGAGCCGCCCCGCTCCACGCGGCGCTTGAGCTCGACCTCCTGGTAGTCGACCGGCAGGCGGCCGTCGCGGTTGTCGAGCAACAGCGCCACCTCCGCCTGGGACGCCCTCGGCGAGCGCTCGCCGCCGGCGTAGATGACCTCCTCCATGGTCCGGCCGCGGAGGTCGCGGGCCTGGGTCTCGCCCAGCACCCACTTGAAGGCGTCGACGATGTTGCTCTTGCCCGAGCCGTTGGGGCCGACGATCGCCACCATGCCGCCGTCGAAGCGGATCTC
>VBHN01000071.1 GCA_005881155.1 Chloroflexota bacterium
GGGGCGCGACTGGCGTTCTTCGACCAGGCCGCCGACCTGCACTCGGACTGCCCGCCCCACCTGGGCCTCGACGATTGCGCCGAGGGCCGGAGCGGGAGCACGACCGCGCTGGCGGGTCGGGTGGGGCCGTACGTGTTCCGGCTGGACGGGTCGGGAGTTGATGTCGAGGCTCTGGCGGCGAAGCAGGGTGCCAAGATCCGGGTCTGACGAATTTTTGGTGGGGGGTGTTGATGGGCGCCGGTCCGCAGCTAGCGCAGGTCCACCTGGTGGAACCTCTCCATCCCGCCGATGGCCCGCCAGCGGTGGCGCAAAGCCGCCGGGCTGCCGGTCTGGGAGCGGTGCTGCAGGCGCGCCTCGATCTTGCGGTCGAGCACCTCCGCCACGTCCACCTCCAGAGTCGGGGCAGGGCCGCCGAAGCACCATGCCTCCGCCGTCTCGTGGGGCGCTCCCAGATCGGGCAGGCTGAGCCGGTCGCGGGCCACGGGCCAGGCGGCGTCGAGGGCGACCCTGCCCACCACCCGGTGGTCCGGGTGGTAGCGGTAGCCGGGCGTCGGGTCGAAGGTGAGGAGCAGGTCGGGCCGGGTCCTGCGGATCGCCGCCACGAACTCCCCGCGCAGCTCCAGGCTCTCGACCAGCTCCGCGTCGTGGTGGCGGAGGAAGCCGACCGCCCCGGCACCGAGGAGGCGGGCCGCCGCCTCCTGCTCGGCTTCCCGGATCGCTGCCAGCTGCTCCGGGGTCTGCTCGGGATCCTTGCTGCCCTTGTCCCCCGAGGTGGCGAGCAGGAAGGCTATCTCGACGCCCCGGCCGCTCAGCTTGAGCACTGTGCCGGCGCAGTAGAACTCGATGTCGTCGGGGTGGGCGACGATGCAGAGCGCCCGCTTGATCCGGCGGTCCTCGGGGCCGCTGAAGAGCCTGGCCCGGCTCACTCGGCGAGCAGCGAGCAGAGGACCTGGGTGTGCGGGGTCGGGAGGTCGTGCTCGCGGCCCCCCCGGAGGATGGGGCCGGCGATCGCGTCCAGCTCCAGCGGCCGGCCGGCGGCGCGGTCCTTCTGCATCGAGCTGCGCATCCCGTCGGGCATGGAGAGGATGGCGGCGCGGCTGGCCTCCACGTCCAGCACCGCCCCTTCGGCGCGCGCGACCTCGCCGGCCTCTTCGAGGACGCCGAGCAGCCGCTCCCGCCACTGCGGGTCGTCCCGGACGCCGCCGATCGACCGCTGGGTCGCGGTCGTCGTCAGCGCCATCGGAGCCAGGACCAGCAGCTTCTGCCAGAGCATCGAGGTCTCGTCCTCGCGGACCCGGGCCTGGATTCCGGCAGCGCTCAGCTCGGCGGCGATCTCGGTGGCCAGGGGACCGGCGAGGTCGACCGCGATGAACGGGCCGGGCTGCCGGATCAGCCCCGGTGCGACGCGCTCCGACTCCACGCGGATGGTGCCGGGGGTGACCGCGCGGTAGACCTCGCGAAGCCGCTCGACGTGGTCGATCCCGTTGAGCAGCGGCACCACGGTGCCCTCGACCAGCGCCGCCGGCGCCGAGGCCAGGGCACCCTCGAGCTGGGTTGCCTTGGTCGTCGCCCAGAGCACGTCGACCGGTTCCTTCAGCACCGTGGTGACGGCAACCGCGACCTCGAAGTTGCCGAGCACCGCGCTCTCCACCAGCAGGGTCGCCGGGTGCGCGGGGTCGCGGACGACCAGGGTGACCGAGTGACCGGCCCGCGCCAGCGCTCCACCGACCAAGCCACCGAGACCGCCCGCACCCAGCACCGCATACCTCATCCCCTGGCCGCCTCGAGCAGCTCGTGGGCGCGGGCCAGGGCCTTCTCGGTGACCCCGCCGCTCATCATCCGGGCCAGCTCGGCGGCGCGGCCGGCGCTGTCGCCGATCTCCCTGACCGCCACCAGGTTCCGGCCCTGCGGGCCCGCCGCCTTCTCGACCAGCAGGTGGTGGTCGCCGTAGGCCGCGATCTGGGCCAGGTGCGTCACCACCAGCACCTGCTTGCCCGCGCCGAGCGCGGCCAGGCGCACGCCGACCTGCAGGGCCGCCTCTCCGCCGATGCCGGCGTCGACCTCGTCGAAGACCAGCGTGGGCAGGCTGTCAGCCTCGGCGCCCACGGTCTTGATGGCGAGCATTAGCCGGGCCAGCTCGCCACCGGAGGCGACCCGAGCCAGCAGCCCCAGCGGCTCGCCGGGGTTGGCGGAGAAGCGCATCACGGCCAGCTCCGCGCCGTTGGCCCCGAGCTCGGCCCGGTCCTCCAGCCCGACCTCGAAGACGGCGCCGGCCAGGCGCAGTCCCGCCAGCTCGGCGCTGACCTCCCGGCTCATCCGTTCGGCACCCTGGCGCCGGAGCCGCGTGAGCTCCCCGGCGACCGCCTCCAGGGTCGCCCGGCGGGCCGCGACCTCGCGGGCGGCGTCCGCCAGCGCGCCTTCCAGGTCCTCGCCCGCCCCGACCTCCAGGCGCAGCCGGTCGCGCTCGTCGATGGCTGCCTCGAGGCTGCCGCCAAAGCGCTTCTTGACCTCCTCCAGGGAGGCCAGCCGCGACTCCACCTGCTCCAGTCGCCCCGGGTCCGCGTCGACCGTCTCCCCGTAGCGACGGAGCTCCTCGGTCACCTCCCGGAGCTCTTCGCCGGCTCCCTCCAGGCGCTCGGCCAGCACCAGCAGGCGGGGATCCAGCTCCGCGGCGGCCCTGACCCGCGCCGCGGCTTGGGCCGGGCCCTCGGCGGCGGCGAGGTCCTCGCGCGCGCCCTGGGTCAGCTCGGTGAGCCTCACCGCATGCCGGCTGACCGACCGCTCGGCGGCCAGCTCCTCGTCCTCGCCGGCCCGGAGCGCGCTCCTTGACCCGCTCGAGGTCGGCGAGGGCGTCGGCGGCCTCCCGCCAGGCCGAGTGGGCGGTGACCGTCGCGGCCAGCGCCAGCTCGGCGCCCGCGAACACGTCCAGCAGGCGCGTCTGCGCCTCCGGGTCCAGCAGCGACTGGTGCTCGTGCTGCCCGTGGACGTCGACCAGCAGGCGGCCCAGCTGGCGCAGCTGGCCGGGAGTCGCCGGGCGCCCGTTCAGGCGCGAGGAGCCGCGCCCGCCGATCTCCCGGCTGAGGACCAGCTCCGGCTCCGGCTCGAATCCCATCTCCTCGAGCAGGGCCCGTGCGGCGGGCACGTCCGAGATCTCGAAGACGCTCTCCACCAGGGCGCGGTCGGAGCCGTGCCGGACCTGCTCCGAGCTCGCCCGCGCGCCCAGGCTGAGGGTCAGCGCATCGACCACCAGCGACTTGCCGCTGCCGGTCTCGCCGGTGAGCAGGTTCAGGCCGGGGCCGAAGCCGACCTCGGCGCTGGCGATCAGCGCCAGGTCCCGCACCCGGAGGGACTTCAGCACCGGCCGGCTTCGTCGGCGGGCCGGGGGACCAGCGGCGCGCCCCAGCCGATCTTCTGCCGGAGCAGCCGGTAGAACTCCTCCGCGCCCCGGAAGCGGACGACCTTGAGCCGCTTGGGATAGGCACGAACGTGCAGCTCGTCGCCGGGGCCGGCGGACCAAGTCAGGTAGCCGTCGGTGGTGACGCTGGCTGGGTTGGCCGCCAGGCGGACCCAGACCTCCACGCCCGGGCGGAGGACGATCGGCCGCACCGTCAGGGCGAAGGGGTTCATCGGGACCAGCACCAGGTCCGCCAGGGTCGGCTCCAGGATCGGCCCGCCCAGCGCCAGCGCGTAGGCGGTGGAGCCGGTGGCGGTCGCGACCAGGACGCCGTCGGCGTCGATGGTCCCGATCTCGACGCTGTCCATCCCCATCTGGAAGCGGATCAGCTTCACCGACGGGACCCGGTGGACGAGGATCTCGTTGAGGCCCAGGCTGCGCTCCAGCACCTCGTCCTTCTGCCGGAGCTCGCTCAGGATCCCGGTCCGCTCCTCGACCCGGTAGTCGCCGGCCTGGAAGCGGGCCAGCCCGGCCTCCAGCCCGGCCGGCTCCAGCTCTGTCAGCATCCCCAGCCGGCCCAGGTTCACGCCCAGCACGGGGATCCCGTGCGGCAGCGCCAGCCGGGCGCCGTGCAGGAAGGTCCCATCGCCCCCCAGCGTCACGACCAGGTCGGTGTTCTCCAGCTTGGAGGTGACCGGCTCGCCGGGCGCCTCCCGGTCGTGCCGCCAGGTTTCGACGCCGGCCCGCCGGAACACGTCCGCGACGCCGTCCAGCTCGACCTTCGGGTGGGGGACGATGCACGCCCTCATTTGGAGGGGGAGCCCCCCCTGTCGCCGGGGTCGGGCAGAGCCCTTCCGCCCCGGCTACCCCCCGCTTTAGGCTCCAGCAGGTAGAAGAACTCCTGGTTGCCGTCGGCACCCGCCACGCCCGCCGGCGCCTGGCCGGCCACCCCGTAGCCGTTAGCCGCGCACCACTCCTCGAAGCTGGCGCGGGCCGCTGCCACGGCTTCGGCGTCGCGCACGATGCCGCCCTTCCCCACCTGCTCCCGGCCGACCTCGAACTGGGGCTTGAAGAGCGCGACCACCTGCGCCGCGGGCGCCGAACGGCGAATGGCGGGCAGGACCTTCTCCAGGCCGATGAAGGAGACGTCGACCACCACCAGCGAGACGGGCTCCGCAAAACCCTCGAGGTCGCGCGCGTTGGTGCGCTCCAGGAGCATCACCCGGGGATCTTGGCGGAGCCGCCAGTCGATCAGCCCGCGCCCCACGTCGACGGCGAAGACGCGGGCCGCGCCCCGCCTCAGGAGCACGTCGGTGAAGCCGCCCGTCGAGGCGCCGATGTCGGCGCAGACCCGGCCCTCGACCGCAACTCCCAGCTGGGCCAGGACCGGCAGCAGCTTGAGCGCGCCCCGGCTGGCCCAGCGCTCGTCCGTGGACAGCTCCAGCCGGTCGGAGGCGGCGACGTTGCGGTCCGGCCGCCGCTCGGTCTCTCCGTTGACGCGCACCTCGCCCGCCATCACCAGGGCCTGGGCACGCTGGCGGGAAGGGGCCAGCCCGGCGTCGGCGAGGGCTTTGTCCAGGCGCAAGCTGGTCAAGCCGGGAGCAGCAGGCCCACCGCGACGCCCAGGGCCGCGCCCGCCAGGACCTCGACCGGGGTGTGGCCGAGCAGCTCCCGCAGCTGCTCCTCCCTCATGCCCCGCTGGTGGAAGAGATCCTCGACCAGGCGGTTGAGCAGGGCCGCCTGCCGGCCCGCGGCGCGGCGGACGCCGGCGGCGTCGTACATCACCACGAAGGAGAAGATAAGGGCGACCGCGAAGACGGGCGAAGTCACACCGTTAAAGCGCCCGATGCCGGTGGTCAGGCCCATCACCATCGCCGTATGCGAGCTCGGCATCCCGCCCATCTCGGTCAGCCCCCGCAGGTAGAGCCGGCGGCGGCGGACCGAGTCACGCAGCACCTTGGTCCCCTGCGCGATCGCCCAGGCCACCAGCGGGATCAGGACGTAGCGCAGGCTCAACCGCGCTCTGCTGCGGCCAGCCGTGCGAGGCGCTCTTCGGCCTCCTTCGAGAGCCGGACGCCGTCCTCATAGGCGACCACCAGGTTCTCGATCGGCTCCCGCGCCTCGGCCAGCCGCGCGATGACCCCGTCCAGCCGGTCGAGCGTCTCATCGACGGACGCCGGCTCGCTCACGAGGCCACGCCCTGCGCGACCTTGCCCAGGACCCCGTTCACGAAGCGGCCGGCCTCCTCGCCCGAGTAGGTCTTGGCGAGCTCGATCGACTCGTTGATGGCGGCCTTCACCGGCACGTCCTGGGCGATGACGATCTCGTAGGCCGCGATCCGGAGGATGATGCGGTCGACCTTCGCCATCTGGTCCAAGCGCCAGTTCCGGGAGGCGCCGGCGATCAGCTCGTCGAGCTGCTCCCGGTTCTCCGACACGCCCCGGATGAGCCCCTGGGCGAAGCGCTCCACCTCGGCGTCGGCGGCCTCCTCCGCAGCCCGGTAGGCGAGGGTGGCGGCGGGGTCCTTGGGGTCGCTCTCCAGCTCGAAGAGGACCTTCAGGGCAAGCTCTCGGGCCTGGTGGCGCCGTCCCAACTCTTCTCGGAAAAGGAGGCGCGGGCTAGGCGGTGGCCGGGAAGGCCACGCTGGAGACGAACACGTCCACCGCCGCGACCTCCAGGCCGAGCATCCGCTCGACCGCCTCCACCACGTTCGCCTGGACCCGTTCCGCGACGCCCGGCACCACCGCGGACGACTTGACCTGCAGGAAGAGCTCGAGGTGGATGGCCCGCTCCGGGTCGACGCGGACGCGCACGCCCCGGTGGGCGGACTGCCGGGTCATCCAGTCTCCGAAGTGGCGGGCGTTGGCCTCGTCCATCTCGGCGACGCCGTCGACCTCGCAGGCGGCCATGGCCGCGATGCTGGCGATCACCTCGTTGGCGACGCGGATCCCGCCCGACGCGATCTCCTCGTCCTGTGGTTCGGACATGGTCGCCATCTTAAACGCGTTCGAGATAGGCGCCCGTTCGCGTGTCGATCTTGATCACGTCGCCTTGATTGACGAAGAGCGGCACGTTGACGCTGGCGCCGGTCTCCACCCGGGCCGGTTTGAAGGACGCCGAGACGGTGTCGCCGCGGATTCCGGGCTCGGTCTCGGTGACCTCCAGCTCGACGTTCAGCGGCAGCTCGACGCCGATCACCTTCTCCAGGTAGCGGAGGATCGAGACCGCGGTGCCGTCCTTCAGCCAGGGCAGCACCTCCTCCAGCTGGCTGCGGTGCAGCGGCACCTGCTCGTAGGTCTGCGCGTCCATGAAGTAGTAGAGGTCGCCGTCGTTGTAGAGGAAGGTGGCCGCCGACTTCTCGATCCGGACCAGCTTGTACTTGTCGCCGGAGCGGAAGCTCTGCTCGAAGATGGCGCCGTCGAGGACGTTGCGCAGCTTCGCCTTGATGACCGCGCCGGCGCGGGCCATCTTGATGTGCTCGACGTTGACGATGCTCACCAGCTTGCCGTCCATCTCGAAGGTCGAGCCGACCCGGAAGTCACTCGTAGACAGCATTGAGATACTCCATCGCCAGGATGTAGCTCCGGCTGCCGAAGCCGCAGATGAAACCCAGCGCGGCGGGCGCGGTGACGCTTCGCGAGCGATACTCCTCGGTCCGTGCGAAGAGGTTGGAGAGGTGAACCTCCACGACCGGCACGTCGAGCGCACGCAGGCAGTCGTAGAGCGCGATCGAGTAGTGCGTCAGGGCGGCCGGGTTGATGATCACGCCGATCGAGTCCGGCCCCTCCTTGTGGAGGCGGTCGATCAGCTCGCCTTCGTGGTTGGACTGGAAGAAGCTGACAGTCCAGCCGTACTCCTCGGCCTTGGCGTCGACCATGGCCTGGATGTCCGCCAGCGTCTGGCGGCCGTAGATGTCGGGCTCGCGGGTGCCGAGGATGTCGAGGTTGGGGCCGTTGGCGACGACCAGGCGGTGCTTGGGGGGCATCTTCAGCTCGAAAGTATCTCAGTGACGGCTCGGCGGACGATGTCGTCGGGGACGTCGAAGCCCAGCTCGGCCCGGCCCATCTCCCGCAGCAGCACCCAGCGCCGGCGGCCGGCCCTGGACTTCTTGTCGGCCGAGGTCGCCGCCAGCACCTGCTCGGTGGTCAGCTCGGGCAGCCGGCCGGGCAGCCCGTGGGCGGCCAGCAGCTCGTCCTGGGCCTGGACCAGGGACGGCTGGCAGAGGCCGAGCGAGGCGGAGATCCGGACCGCGGCGCGCATGCCCGCGGCGACCGCCCGGCCGTGGTGGAGCGAATAGCCGGAGGCGGCCTCGATCGCGTGCCCGACGGTGTGGCCGTAGTTGAGGACCTCGCGCAGGCCCTCCTCCCGCTCATCCTTCGCCACCACCTCCGCCTTGCAGCGGACGCAGCGCTCCACGATCTCCTCGAGGTCCGTCAAGCCGGCGATCCCGGGGTCCAGCGCCATCGCGTACTTGACCACCTCGGCCTGGCCGCCGGCCAGCTGCTCGGCCGGGAGCGAGGCCAGGTAGCGGGTGTCGGCCAGCACGACCCGCGGCTGCCAGAAGCTGCCGACCGCGTTCTTGGCGCGGGCCGTGTTGACGCCGGTCTTGCCGCCGACGGCCGAGTCCACCATCGCCAGCAGCGTGGTCGGGACCTGGACCAGGGCCACGCCCCGAAGCCAGATCGAGGCGGCGAAGCCGGCCAGGTCGCCGATGGTGCCGCCGCCGACCGCGACCACCGTCCCGTCGCGTCCCAGCCGCTCCTCCTCGAAGGCGGCCAGCAGCCGGGAGACGCCGCGCATCGTCTTGGCTGCCTCGCCGCCCTCGACCTTGAGCAGCGGGCTGGCGATCCCGGAAAGCTCGGGCAGCTCGGGGACCGCCCGGTCGGCCACCACGAGCACCCGGCCGGTCAGGAAGGACTCCAGCCGGGCCAGGGCGCCGGCGCCGATCAGCACCGGGTAGGGATGTCCCGGGACCGCGACCTCTACAGACCGCACCGGCGGACGACCTCCTTCGCCACCTCGCCCAGGTCGCCCTCCGCCTCGACCCGGAGGTCGGCCTCCGCGTAGCGCGGCCGGCGCTCGGCGAAGCGCCGCTCGAACGCCTCCCGGTCCAGCGAGAGCGGCCGTGACACGTCGGCGCCGGCGCGCTTCCAGAGCACCTCCAGCGGGGCGTCCAGCCACACCGAGAGCGCGCGCTCCTTGACCAGCTTCCAGGACCCCTCGTCGAGCACCGCGCCACCGCCCAGGGCGACGACCTTGCCGTCGGCCAGCTCCTCGGCCAGCGCCCGCGCCTCCAGCAACCGGAAGGCGGGCTCGCCGTCCTCCGAGAAGATCCGCGCCACGGGCTTTCCCGCCCGCCGCTCGACCACCCGGTCCAGGTCCACGGCGGTCCGGTCGAGGAGCCCCGCCAGCCGGAAGGCGACAGTGCTCTTCCCCGAGCCCATGAAGCCTACGAGCGCGATCGGTTTAGCCGGCGATCGACGCAAGGAAGGAGCGGTGGTTGCGCTCGATCTCGGTCATCGAGTCGCCGCCGAACTTCTCCAGGAAGGCGTCGGCCAGCGTCAGCGCCACCATCGCCTCCCCGATCACGCCCGCGGCCGGCACCACGCAGACGTCCGAGCGCTCGTAATGGGCCGCCACCTTCTCCTTGGTCTTCAGGTCGACCGACTGCAGCGGCTTCTTCATGGTCGAGATCGGCTTCAGCGCGACCCGGAGGTCGACCGGCTCGCCGTTGGTCATCCCGCCCGTGATCCCACCCGCCCGGTTGGTCAGGTGCCGGTAGCGCCCACTCTGGTGCGCGATCTCGTCGTGGAACTCGGAGCCGGGCCGGTGGGCGCCGTCGAAACCCGCGCCGAAGTCCACGCCCTTGACAGCGTTGATGCTGATGATCGCCATCGCCAGCCGGGCGTCCAGCTTGCGGTCCCAGTGGACGTAGCTGCCGAGGCCGGGCGGCAGGCCGCGGGCGATCACCCGGAACGTGCCTCCCAGCGTGTCGCCGCGCTCGCCCACCTCGTCGATGGCTTTGACCATCCGCTCCGAAGCGCCCTGGTCGGGGCAGCGTACGACCGAGGCCTCGATCTCCTCCGCCGTCACCCGGTCGACGTCCACGCTCTCGTACCCGACGTCGATCTCGCCGATGGACTGGGTGAAGCTCAGGATCTCCACGCCGAAGTGGCCCAGCAGCTTCTTGCAGACCGCGCCGGCGGCCACCCGGGAGGCTGTCTCGCGGGCGCTGGACCGCTCCAGCACGTTGCGGATGTCGTTGTGCCCGTACTTGAGGACGCCGGCCAGGTCGGCGTGACCGGGACGGAGCGCCGTCACCGGCTTGGGCGCGAAGCCCTCCTTGAGCGGGGTCATCTCCGCGGTCCAGTTCAGGTGGTCCTTGTTCTCGAGCACGATCGCCACCGGGCTGCCGATCGTGTAGCCGCCCCGGACGCCGCCCACGAAGCGGCCGGCGTCCGTCTCGATCTGCTGCCGGCCCCCGCGGCCGTGGCCGCCCTGGCGCCGGGCGAGATCCTTGCGGAGGTCGTCGGGCGCGATCTCGAGCCCGGCCGGCAGCCCCTCGATCAGGACCGTCAGCTGGGGCCCGTGCGACTCGCCCGCCGTGAACCACCGAAGTGCCATGCCCTAGACGGAGGGCGTCGGCGCGCCCGGGGCTCGCAGCTGCTCGGAGAGCGAGAAGACCTCGTCCCGGAAGCGCTGGGGGTTGGGCAGAGCACTCAGCACCTCGCGCCCGGCCGCGCCGGCGGAGTCGATCTCGATCCGGCCGTAGCCGAGCAGCCGGCCCAGCACGCTCTGGTTGGTGGCGATGTCCTGGACCCGGTCGAGGGCGATCACCTTCGAGTTTCGGCCGAAGACGCCGGTGTCGAGGATCACGCGGCGGTCGGTGATGGTGAAGCTGCGCGAGTTCCAGCGGATCCAGACCACGATCAGCCAGAGGCCGAGCAGCGCGACCGCCGCCAGCGTCCCGATCGCCTTGTAGTCGGAGGGCACGCTGGGCAGGAAGTCGGCGACGGCCGCCAGCACCACCACCGCGATCGGCAGCAGCAGCGGCTTGACCATCACCACCCAGTGCTGGTGGGCCTTCAGGACCAGGCTCTCCCCGGGCATCAGCTGTTCCGGCATCTGAGCCGCTATTGTGCCCCGAGTTGCCAGAGGACGACCAAGGCCCCGGCCGCCAGGAAGGGGCCGTAGGGGATGGCGTCCTTCATGCTCCGGATCCGCGTCACCACCAGCAGCAGCGAGAGCACGCCCGCGAAGACCACGCCCAGGAAGAGGGCGGTGATGATGGCGAACTTGTAGATGCCGACGATCAGGCCCATGTAGGCGACCAGCTTCACGTCGCCGAAGCCGAGCGCGTCGGCGCCGAAGAAGAAGGCGCCGACCAGCGCCAGGAGCAGGAAGAGCAGGCCCGCGCCGAGCCCGGTCAGCAGGCTCTCGGGGAAGCCCAGGTGGGGTGTGAGGAAGCTCAGCGCCAGGGCGACCGCCATGGCGGGGAACATCACCCGGTCGAGGATCAGACGGTGCTCGGCGTCGAAGAAGATCACCTGCACCAGGACGGCCACCCAGAGGCTGCGGATGAGCAGCAGCGGGGTCGGCCCGAGCCGGAACCCGAAGATTGCGAAGAGCGCGGCGCAAACGATCGGCGGGCCCCAGACCTGCCAGGCCTGGCTGCCGTACTCGAGCTGCTCCAGCCGGCAGAGCCAGACGGTGAGCCGGCGGATGCCATAGCCGGCCAGCGCGCCCACCAGCAGCCAGACCGCCGCGGTCAGGAGCGCGGCGGTCAGCTCGGGAGTGCCGCCCGCATTGCCCCCAGCGGCGCCGGTGACGACGTCCATCCGGTGAAGGATGCAGCACCCTGGGCGACCAGCACCGTCCAGCCGTCGGCCGCGGCCAGCCCGGCTGCCCGCGCCGCGGCGACCAGCGGCGTGCCGCCGCCGGCGTAGACGAGGTCAACGACCGCCTGCCGGGGCAGCTCGGAAGGCTTGAGCACAGCCTCGCCCTGCCGGCCCAGCGGGGTACAGTTGACGACCAGGTCGGAGGCCCGGGCCAGGGCCCCGCGCTCCTCCCAGTTCTCGCGGGTCGCGTACTGGAGCTCGGCGCCGGCCAGCGCGACCGCAGCCGCCTTCGCTGACCCGCCGCGGCCCAGCACCAGTGCCCGGCCGCCGTCCCAGCCGACCTCCTCCAGCGCCGCCCGGACGCCGGCGACGTCGGTGTTGCCGCCGAGCAGGCGCTCGCCGTCGCGGCGGATGAAGTTGACGGCGCCGACCTGGTGGGCCGTCCCGTCGAGCTCGTCCAGGAGCGGGATCACCGCCTGCTTGTGCGGGATGGTCACGTTCGCGCCGGCCCGGCCGGGCAGGCGCAGCGCCGAGACCGCGGCCGGCAGGTCCTCAGGCGCGACGTCGAAGAGCTCATACGACCAGTCGCTCAGCCCGGCGGCCCGGAAGGCGGCGTTCTGCATGGCGGGGCTGGCCGAGTAGGCGATGCGGTGGCCCAGGAGCCCGACTAACACCCATTCCCGACGACGCCGTACTGCTTGAGCTGGCTCTCGAACTCGGCCTCCGACTTGGCGAAGTGCGTCTTGCCCTGGCAGTCGGCGAAGTAGAACAGGTAGTGCTGGTCCCGCTGCTGCGGGTTGACGCAGGCGTTGAGCGCGGCGGCCCCGGGGTTGCTGATCGGCCCCGGCGGCAGGCCGGGGTGCGTGTAGGTGTCGTAGGGGGAGTCGGCCGCCGCCGCCAGGTCCTCCTTGGTCAGGTTCTGGGCGCCGCTGGTGCGGCCGAGCGCGTAGAGCACTGTCGCGTCCACGTCCAGCGCGTTGTGGATGTCGAGGCGGTTGTAGTAGACGCCGCACACGATCGCGCGGTTGGGGTCCGACTGCACCTCGCGGTCGACCATCGAGGCCATGATCACGATCTGGTCGATGGTCTGGCTGTGCGCTTTGACCGTCCCCCTGAGCTGGTCGGTGAAGACCTTCTGGAACTGGTCGAGCTGCGCTTTGACCAGGTCCTTGGCGGTGGCCCCCTTGTTCAAGAAGTAGGTCTCGGGCGTCAGGTAGCCCTCCAGGCTGTCGGCGCGGCCGGCGACCTGGGGGCGCTGGGCGACGAAGTCGTAGGACTGCCAGTTGGCGGGGTTGGCGGCGTCGAGGTAGCCCTGCGCCGGGCCGTGGCCCTCCGCCTCCCACTTGGCCGCCGTACGGCCGATGGTGTAGCCCTCGGGGATGGTGAAGCTGACCTGGTCGGTGCGCGCGTGCTGTAGGTCCTGGGTGATCTGGCGCATGCTCTCGTGCTTGTCGAGCTGGTAGTCGCCGGCCTGGAAGCTGGGGGCGAGCCCGTTCAGGCGCACGTAGAGCTCGAAGACCTCGCGGCTGCGGATCAGCCCCTTCGCGTAGAGATCGTCAGCGATCTCGGTGGTGGACTCGCCGCTGGTGACCTTGAAGGCCACCTTCTGCGAGGTGTCGGAGGCGGGCTGGGTGGTCTGGTCGTTGTACCAGGCATAGCCGTAATTGGCGCCGAAGGCGAGCAGGCCGATGACTACTATGAAACTGACGAGAACCTTCAAGCGTCCGACTCATTTTCCATGATCGAGAGGATGCGATCGAACTCCTCGCCCTCGATGGTCGCCAGCCGGCCCTTCTCCTCGCGCAGCAGCAGCACCAGCTCGGGGTCGGCCGCGTCCTCGACCAGGTAGTAGGTGACCCCCTCCACATCGAAGGCGTCGTGGAGCGCGAAGTCGCGCTCCTTGCCGTCCTCGTCGATCAGGGTGACGGTCTTGGGGAGCGCCTTCTCAGTCATGCCGGCGGCGCTCCAGGAAGGACTGCAGGACCAGCGCGGCGGCGAGCTGATCGACCACCAGGCGGCGTTTCTCGCGCCGCAGGCCCTGGCCGACCAGCCGCCTCTCCGCCTCCGTGCTGCTGAGCCGCTCGTCGTAGAGCGAGACCGGCAGCCGGGTGCTCCGCTTCAACTCGTCGGCGAGGCCGCGGGCGCCGCGGGCCGCGTCGCCGCTGCTGCCGTCGAGGTTCTTGGGGAGGCCGACCACCACCTCGACCGCCTCGACCTCGCGCGCCACCTCGGCGATGCGTGCGGCCAGGGTCTGCGGCGGGTCCGCCGGCAGCGTCCGCAGCGGCGAGGCGAGGCGGCGCGACTCGTCGCTGAGCGCCAGGCCGACGCGCTTGGCGCCGGGGTCGACCGCCAGGATCCTGCCTTCCATGTTCCGGAAGGCAGCGTACCTAGGCTCAGGAAGCGGGTGTCGGCGTGGCCCCCGTGTCGACGATGTACTTGATGTCGATGCGCGAGCTCAAGAAGGGCAGCAGCGGCAGCTTGAAGGGCTTCTGGTTGACGACCGCCGACTCGACCGGCAGCGTGCCCAGGTAGAGGCGCGCCGAGGCGGTCGAGGAGCCCAGCAGCCGGTTCCGGACCTTCTGGAAGTCGATCTTGGGGGCGATGTAGCCCTTGGCCGTGCCGGCGAAGGAGATGTGCCCGTCCGCGGTGGACTGCGAGATGTGGAAGTCGCTCTGGACCGGGTTGTCGGTGAGCGAGAAGCCCGACGGCACCTTCTTGCCCAGGTCGGCGGCGAGGGCCTTCTTCACGTCGTCGGTGTTGTAGGCGGCGCCGCTGCCGGTCATGGAGACGGCGCCCTGGAAGGTCTGCACGGGGTCGTTGGCCTTGTGGTCGGCGGTGAAGGTGTCCTGGTAGTCGACGGTGTCGGCGAGCTTCTCGGAGGCGCCCGCCTGCTTGGTCAGGTCGTCGAGGACGGTGCCACGCAGCTGGCCCTCGAGCTGCGCCTTGGCGCTGTCCAGGTCGCCCTGAGAAACGACCGGAGTCTTGACCTCGTCAGCGCCGTTGGCCATGGCGCTCTGGTTGGTAGCTGACAAGCACACCGTGACGCCCGGATCCTTATTTGGATTGTTGATCTGATTGATCGTCCCAGCGCCGACATTCCCAGCAGCGCCAGGAACGACAGCCAGAATCGGACCGTTGGCGGAACTGTTTCCGTTGATCGTGACCGGCGACTGCAACGTGAATTGCACGCCGCTACTCGTCGACACGATCTGACGGGCTGGGAATGTCCATTGCCCACCACATTTATTGGTGAACGTTTCGCTGCCGCCTGCTTGCACAGCGGGAGTGACCTTCACGCCGGTCGCATGGAACTGCTGCGACAGGTCGTGCTTGCTCGTCAGCGTGCGCACCTTCACCGGCGCCGAATTGGGCGCGGCGTCGATGTTGGCCGTGTCGCTCAGGACCTGCGCGTGCGCGCGCAGCGTCACCGACGCCGAGGGCACCAGCACCACCGCCGAAAGCATCGCCACCATCGCGATGATCCCCGCGCCCAGGTAGAGCAGGAACCAGCTCTTGTTGCGCACCGACTCG
>VBHN01000072.1 GCA_005881155.1 Chloroflexota bacterium
AGCGGTGCAGCCAGGGCATGGCGCCGGGCGCGATGCCGCCGCGGAAGCGGTCGCCCATGACGAGCTGGTCGCCGGCGCGGAGCCGCTCCAGGAAGGGCAGCAGCTGGCCGAGGTCGTAGCTGCCGTCCGCGTCGGCCATGACCACGTAGCGGCCGCGGGCTGCGGCGATCCCGGCCCGGAGCGCGCTGCCGTAGCCGCGCGCCGCGACCTTGACCACCCTCGCCCCGGCGGCCTGGGCGACCTGGCGCGAGTCGTCCTCGCTGCCGTTGTCCGCGACCAGGACCTCGGCGGCCAACCCGAGCTCGGCGATCGCCTGCCTGGCCTCGGTTACGCAGGCGCCGATCGTCCTCTCCTCGTTGAGACAGGGCAGGAGGACGGTCAGCTCCAGCTGGCCGGGTTGGGCGTGAATGCGAAGCTTGGTCATGGGCACGGACGTTTCCTTCAACGCTCGCGCCGGGCGGAAGTTTGCTTCATCGGGGCGTGCCGCGCGAGGCCAGCAGGGCGGCGATCCGCGAGCGGTCGAAATCGGTCAGGTCGGTGAAGCGCAGGCCGACCTCGTTGGTGACCTCGGACTCGAAGGTCACCCGCCGGATCCAGACCACCTCGACGCTGGCGCTCAGCGCGCTTCCGACCGGGAGCCTGATCTCCATCCGCACCACGTCGCCCGGCTGCCAATCGGACCGCGAAAGCACGCGCATGCCGCCGATGCTGATGTCGAGGAAGCGGTGAAAGACCTCAGGGCTGGCCGGGCGGATGCCTGCCGGTGCATCGTGCCGTTCGAACTGGCGGCGGTTTCGCCGGCGGTTGATCATCCGCGGAACTCCCGGGCGGCGATCCCGGTCGCCGCCAGCGTTTCGAAGTCGGGCCGGGGGTCCTGGTGCACGAGGCTGATCACGCTGTCGCTGCGGTAGGGAACCGGCAGGTGGGCCAGCTCGGCGAGGCGCAAGCCGGCCCAGACCGGCTGCCAGGGAACGGGCAGAAAGCGCGGCCTGCGGCCCTGGCGCCGAGCCAGCGCGGCCACCAGCTCGCGCAGCGACCAGGCGCGCCGCGAGGCGACCACCATCGGCCGGCCGGGATTTGCCAGCTCACCCTCGCAGTAGGCGCGGACGACCTGGAAGAGGTCCTCCTCGTGGACCAGGTATTGGGGATGCCCTCCGCCGTCCAGGAGCGGGACGAGGCCGCCCCGCGCGCTCCGGGCCAGGCTGCCGAACATCCCCCCCTCGTCCGGCGAGCCGTCGCCGTAGACGAGGCCGGAGCGGACGACCAGCGCGCCGAACTCGGCCGCGACTGATTCGATCGCCAGCTTCGCCTGCCCATAGTTCGACCGGCAGCCGCTGAAGGCACTGATGCTGGAGGTGACGACGATCCGGTTGATGCCCATTGCCCGGGCGGCCTCGAACAGCAGGCGCGTGCCCCCGACGTTGACGCGGTCGATCTCCTCGGGCGCGATCGGCTCGAAGTCGTACGCGCAGTGGACGAGGGAGTCGACCTCTCGGCCTGCGAACAGGGCAGGGTCGACGGACTCTCCAAGCTGGAACGCCACCGTGTTCGGGTCGGCGCCGGCGGCGGAATGCGAAAGACGGGTGACCGGCCAGCCGGCCTCCTGGAACCGGCGCGCCAGGTGGGAGCCGACGAACCCGCCCGCACCGGTGATGGCCACGCTCCGGGCCGTCAAGCGACGGCCTCCTCGCCGATGCGGTGCGCGTTGGCCATCACGCTGAGCGTGACCGTCGTGGCCGGCAGCGACGGGAAAACGCTGGCGTCGACCAGGTGCAGGCGCTGGAAGCCGCGCGGACGTCCCAGCACGTCCGCTTCGAAGTCGCTCGGCTGCGCGCGCATGGGGAAGGTGCCGCCGCCGTGGAAGCTGCGCCCGGGCGGGCTCACCCGCAGAGACGGCGTGACCGGGAGCGCGTGCAGCGAGCGGCGCAGCGACCAGAGCCGGCGCTGCAGGGCGGCGAGGGCAGGCCGCGTGCGCGGGTTGCCGCGTCCCGCCACCTCCAGCGTCGCCGGACCGGGTCCGGCACCCCGCCGGAGGGAGATCGTCAGTCCGGCCGACTGGTCCGAGTGCAGGTAGCCCTGGATGAGCAGGAGCCGGCCCAGGAAGCCGCGCTCGAGCACCCTCGGCAGCAGCCGCCTGAGCGGGCCCAGGACATTCGCGATCTCAACCCGGAAGAGCTCGTTGTAGGTGTAGACCTGCAGGTGCGCCGCATGCTCGCCCACCGCGGCGTCCAGCACCTCGATGAAGACCTGCGGCAGCGTGTGCAGCCGCTCCTCGATCACGTCGCGCACGCCCCGATTTCGGAGCAGCGGCAGGAGGAAATAGCAGTTGTCGAGGGCCGGAAGCGGGTGGTCATACGCCTCGAGGGAGGCGAGCAGGATCCGCGCGCTGGAGAAGACGCCGGTGGCGAGGAAAACCCGCTCGCAACGTTCACCGAAGGGCTCGCCGCCCACGATCTCGCGGCCCCGGACCTCGACCTCCGCCCCCTGCTCCTCGATCCGTTCGACGACCACGCCCGGCCGGTAGCTGAAGCGGGAGTGGGCGAGCAGGCGCTCCAGCGTCTGGGCGGAGTTGTAGATCAGCTCGTACGGGCACCCGTACATGCACAGCCCGCAGCGCACGCATTCGCTCGCCCTGACGGCAAGGCGCGCGGACCCGAAGTTAACGCCGGAGGCGGCCAGCGAGCCGGCGTCCGACTCGAGATCGGCAAGCAGGGCGGCGGCCTGCCGGCTCGGCTCCAACCTCCCCGGCTGCTCGTGGTGGAGCGGAAAGCTCTCGGCGAGCCCGTCGACCCGCGCGGCGAAGGGCATCAGGTCCAGCACGGCGCGGTAGTGCGGCGCCAGCTCGCCGGTGGTCAGCGGCCAGCCGGCCAGGTCCTGGTCCCGGTAGGGCAGCACGCTGGCGCCCCAGACGTTGCTGAGCCCGCCGCGCGCGTAGGAGGGCTGCCCTTGCACGCCGGCCATGACCAGCGGCAGCCCGAGCGGGTCGCGATAGGGAAAGTCGGAGCCGTACGCCCGCTTGAGCGGAATGCCGCCGCGGTTGACCTCCACGCCGTCCTTGAGGAAGGAGGCGGATTCGCCGTCCCAAGCTGCGGGGTCGATCGCACCCAAGCCCGCCAGCTGCCGGCGCCGGTCCGCTTCCAGCTCCAGCCCGGCGTCGAGCATCTTGACCGTCGCCCCCGCGGCCAGCAGCGCGCTGGCGCAGGCGACACCTGCGGGACCGGATCCGATCACGAAAACCATGGGAGGCAGGGGGAGCTTAGGTCAACAAGAAGCCGGTCGCCTCATCGAGGCGACCGGCTCAGACGAAATGAGACGTGTTCCGCTTCGAAAGCGAAACTACTTCTTCTTGGCCGCCGCCTTCTTGGCGGGGGCCTTCTTGGCGGGCGCCGCCTTCTTGGCGGGTGCCTTCTTCTTGGCCATGAGTGCAAAACCTCCTTTAGTCGCTAGGCAACCTTTGGTAGCCAGCGGCAGTCTGCAACAACGACGCGCATCTGTAAAGGCGTTAACGCAAATCTGGTTGGAATTTGCGCGTGGCGTGCAGGAAAGCTTCCGAGAAGGGCGGGGCCGGATCCCTCCGGCCCCAACCCCCTCGAGTAGAGTCCCCCCTCCCTCTCGCGGAAAAAGATCTAGTTCGGCAGAAGCCTTGCCGCAGCGCGCCGGCGCCGGGCGAGAAGCGGACGCGTCGGCGCGACGGCGAGGGCGATGAGCCGGGAGCTCCAGGACCGCTTCGCGGGCCGGTCCGCGCTCAGCGACAGCTTGGCCGCATTCTCGAGCGCGACCTGCTTGGCCGCCCGGTGGCGGTCCGCCATCATGGCCTGGACCAATTCGCTGCTTGCTGGACCGTACATGCCGCCAACCTCCTGCTGGTTTGTTTGCTCCTTCTGACTGCTGGCAGCAGGCTAGGTCCGGGTCGGGATGGCCCCTATGCCGCGGCGCACAGGCCCCGGGTGTCGTTCGTCACACGGCCGAACGCCCGCGCCGCCGGAGCTCGTCCGGCTTCAGCACGGTGATCGTCCCGTGCGACTGCGTGATGTAGCCGAGCTCCTTGAAGCGGCTCAGCGTGCGTGACCGCCTCGCCATCGCGTACACCTTTGCTCTCCGCCAGCTCCAGCAGCTTGTTGGCGACCCGGCCGGGGATGTCGAGGAAGGCGACCTCGGCGACCGCCGCGTCCTTCCTGCGGACGAAGGCGGCGAGACTGGTCACGAGGCGCAGCAGCAGCTTCGGATGATCGAGGAAGAAGCTCACCACCGCCTCCTTCGGAATCGCCAGGCACTCGGTCGTCACCAGGGCCACGGCGTCCGTCGAACGCTCGCCGTCCTCGACAAAGACGGAGAGCTCGCCGATCACCTCCCCGGGCCCGACCACGCCGAACACGATCTCGGCGCCGGACTCGGTGACGCTGACGATCTTGACCTCTCCCTGGACGACCACGTACAGGTGGCTTCCCGGGTCGCCCTCGCGGAACAGGTAGCTGTCCTTGGCAAATTTGCGGGCGCGAAGCGCCGGCCGGAGCCTCTCCAGCTCCAGCTCGGACATCCCGTCGAAGATGGCGGTTGCGGCCAGCAGCCGGAGCGGATCCGCGCTGGCTTTCGAAGGCGGCTGCGCCACGGCCGGAATCATATTGCCGGCGGCGGCGACGGTCTCCGGCTCCTGCTATGACTTTTGGTTATAGCAAGCGCATCACTCGTCCAGAGACTGATGGCCCTGGCCGCCATGACCGCGGTGCTATACGGCTGCGGACAGCACCCTGCGGGCAGCGCAAACAGGCCCCCGCCCAGCCCTTCGCCGACGGCGCCGCGGCTGCAGAGCGCGGCGCAGCTCGCGAGTGCCTTGACCGCCGCCGAGACCGGCATCCGCTCGCCCTCGACCCCTGACGCGCGCGTCGCCGAGCTCGCTCATCAACAGCAGCTCGCCTACCTGGAGCTGGCCGGCCACCCCGACTGGCTGCCGGCCGTGCTCGACGCGATGCCTCCCACTCTCAAGCCGGCCGTCCAAAACAACTTCGACGCCATGGCCGGCGTCGCCGTGCTCAACCCCCCGCTCAGCTCGCCGCCCTCCTGGCACGTGGTGGCGGCGCCGCCACCCGACCAGCTCCTCTCCTACTACCGGGAGGCCGAGCAGGCCTTCGGCGTCCCCTGGCAGTACCTGGCGGCGATCCACCTCATCGAGACCTCGTTCAGCCGCATCGACTCGGACAGCACGGCCGGCGCCCAGGGACCGATGCAGTTCGTCCCCAGCACCTGGGCCGAGTACGGGCAGGGAGACATCCACTCCACCCATGACGCGATCCTGGCCGCGGCGCGCTACCTGCAAGCCTCCGGCGCCCCGGCCCAGATGGCCGTCGCGGTGCACGCCTACAACCCCGACGACCACTACGTGACCGCCGTCACGGCCTACGCCGAGAACATGAAGGCCGACCAGCGCGCCTTCCTCGGCTACTACCACTGGCGCGTCTATGTGGCCACCCGGGCCGGGCCCACATTTTTGGACCCTGGCTAGGAGTCGATGTCGAAGCGCACTCCCTGGGCGAGCGGCAGCTCTCGTCCGTAGTTGACGGTGTTGGTCTGCCGCCGCATGTAGGCCTTCCACGCGTCTGAGCCTGCTTGCCGACCGCCGCCGGTCGCCTTCTCGCCTCCGAAGGCGCCGCCGATCTCTGCGCCGGAGGTGCCGACGTTGACGTTGGCGATCCCGCAATCGCTGCCGGCCGCTGAGAGCCAGGTCTCGGCCGCCCGGAGATCGGTCGTGAAGAGGCTGCTGGAGAGGCCCTGCGGGACGGAGTTGTTGATCGCGATCGCCTCGGCCAGGTCGCCGGCTCTGAGCACGTGCAGGATGGGCGCGAAGATCTCCTCCTTCACGACCGGCATCTCCGGGCTCGAGCGAACGATGGCGGGCTCGACGAAGTAGCCCGGCCTGTCGTCGAGCACGCCGCCGCCGAAGAGCAGGCGTCCGCCCTGGGACTGGATCGTCTCCAGGCCCTTTCGATGGTCCTCGACGGCCTGCTCGGAGATCAGGGGACCCATCAACGTCGCCTCGTCAAGCGGGTCTCCGATGCGAACCGTCGCGTAGGCGCGGAGCAGCCTCTCCAGGAAGCGATCGGCGATTCCCTCCTGCAGGATCAGGCGGCGGGTGCTGGTGCAGCGCTGGCCCGCCGTGCCGACCGCTCCGAAGACCACCGCCGTGAGGGCCAGGTCGAGGTCGGCATCGTCGAGCACGATCAGGGCGTTGTTGCCGCCCAGTTCCAAGATCGAGCGAGCGCCACGCTTGCCCAGCGCCGCCGTGACGCGCTCACCCAGGTCGCAGGAACCGGTCGCCTGGACCAACGGCACCTGGGGGTCGGCCAGGAGCCGCTCGCCGACACTGCCTCCGGGCCCGATGGCCAGCCCGAAGATGCCCTCGGCCTCGGTGCCGCTGGTGACGTCGTGGAAGACCTGCTGGGCCGCGATCGAGACCAGCGGAGTCAGGCTCGAAGGCTTCCAGAGGATGCTGTCACCGCAGACCGCCGCCAGCGCCCAGCCCCAGCCGGGCACCGCGACCGGGAAGTTGAAGGCGGAGATGATCCCGACCATGCCCAGCGGGTGCCACTGCTCGGTCAGCCGGTGCTCAGGCCGCTCGGAGTGCATCTGGTTGCCGTACAGCTGGCGGGAGAGGCCGACGGCCAGGTCGCAGATGTCGATGACCTCCTGGACCTCGCCGCGCGCCTCGCTGAGGATCTTCCCGTTCTCGAGGCTGATCAGCCGGGCCAGGTCCTCCTTGCGGGCCCGAAACGCCTCTCCCAGCTGCCGGACCACCTCACCGCGGCGGGGGGCGGGGACCAGCCGCCAGCGCTCGAAGGCGGCGTGGGTGGCGGCCGAGACCGCCGCATAGTCGGCGGCGGCGGCGGTGCGGACGCTGGCCAACTCGGCGCCGGTGGTGGGATCGAAGGTCTTCAGCTCCGGACCAGCAGGGCTCTCGAGGAACCTCCCGCTCGCGGCGACGCCGGAGGGCGTGCCGCCCAGCTCGAGACCGAACCTGGAGAGGATCTCTATCGCCTGCGACCGGCGCGCCGCCGAGCCCGGAACCGCCTCAACTTTCACCGTTGCCGCCTCCTTTTGGTGAGGCACAGCCTACCGGTCGGCCCTGCGCCTGATCTCTACTTAGCGCGGTAGCCCGGCGCCGGGAGGTACAGCATGGGGTCGGTCGGCTGCCCGTTGACGCGCAGCTCGAAGTGCAGGTGCGGCCCGGTCGAGAAGCCGCTCGAGCCCTCCCGGCCGAGGACCTGGCCCACCGCCACCTTGTCCCCCGGCGCGACGTCGATCGAGCTCAGGTGCCCGTAGAGCGTCTCGATGCCATTGCCGTGCTCGACGATGACGTAGTTGCCGTACCCGATCCGGCCCTTCGAGGCCACCACCACCAACCCGGCCGCCGAGGCCAGCACCGGCGTGCCCTCGGGCTCGACGAGGTCGATGCCGGTGTGGAAGTGCGCGAAGGGGCCGAGCGGTGGTTCGAGAACGAAATCGGTCGGGCCGAACGGCTGGCTGATGGCGGCCCCCGGCAGGGCCCACTCCAGCTTCAGGTCCGCCACCGGCTGCGCGGTTGGAAGCAGGCCGCCCTGTTGGTAGCGGCCCGATCCCGCCGCGGCCAGGCTCCACGCCTGCTGGGTCTCGGCCGCCGCCAGCTCGCGCTGCTGGAGCTCTAGGAGCACGACCAGGGCCGCGGCATCCTGGGGCGACTGCGAGCGCAGGTCGGGGAGTGCCGCCTGCATCCGGTCGGTCAGGTCGAGCAGCTGGTAGGCGATGTCGTCCTGGACGTTCAGCAGGCTGTCGAGCCGAGTGAGGTTGGCCGCCAGCGCGGACTTGATCGACTTCTCCTGGTCGAGGTCCGCCTGGCGCTGCGCGCGCTCCGCCTTCAGCTTGGCGAGCTCGCCCTCGAGCCGCAGCTGGAGCGCGTGCGCGCGGCGGCCGGCGACGACGGTGTCGGAGCCGTCGAGCAAGGCCTGGCGCAGAGCCTTGGCCTGGGCCAGCAGCAGCAGCCAGTTCGACGGCCGGCGGTAGAGGGCGCGGGCCAGCGCTGCCACCTGGGTGCGTTCGGCGGCGACGCGGTCCTGCGTCGCTGAGACGTTGACGTCGGCCTGGGCGACCTGGTCTTCGAGGTCGGCGACCTTGCTCGTCTCCTCGTCGACCTGGTCGCCGAGCGCCTGTTCGCGAACCCTCTCCCCCTCCAGCGCGGCGCCGAGCCGCCGCTGGTCGGCAAGCGCCGAAGCCAGGTCGCCACCCAGCCGGGCGATCAGCTGGTCGTACATGAAGGCGACGCGGTCGGAGCCGGCGACGCGGTCGGAGATGGCGAGGCCGTCGGGATGACCCCGCTCGCGCTGACCGGCTGGGCCGCGAGCTGGATCCCCATCGCCACCCAGACCAGGACGGCGGCGCGCCTCACGCCCGCAGCCTGCGCAATCCGGTCCAGGCGGTCAGGCTGCCGACCGCGATCCCGGCCAGGATGATCCCGGCCGCGAGGTCCTCGATGAGCGTGAGGCCGACGCCCGGCAGCACCTCCGCGAAGGTGGCGGTGGCAAAGCGCTGCGCGAGCAGCCAGCCGCCGCCCACCGCGGCGGCCGCCAGCAGCCCGGCGAAGGCCCCGGAGGTGAAGCCCTCGACCACGAAGGGCCCCTTCAGCATCCAGCGCCGGGCCGCCAGCAGGCTCATCAGCGTGACCTCTTCGCGCCGCGCGAGCGCGACCGAGCGCATCGCGTTGGCGGCGACCGTGTAGGCCGTGAAGGCGAAGAGGAGACCGAAGCCGCCGGCCACCGCCCCGCCGATCAACGCCCACTGGCGCAGCCGGGCGAAGGCGCCGGGGTCGTAGGAGGTCGGGAAGTCCGGATCGGCGGCGGGGTCGGCGCCGGCTTCAGAGGCCACCGCGCCGAGGTCGGAAACGTGCCTCAGCCCGACCTCCAGGCTGGCCGGGAAGGGGTTGGACGAGGACAGCCCGGCCAGCGTACCGAGGCCGGGCCGGGTCTTCGCCTCGGCCAGCGCCGCCTCGGAGCTGATCAACCTCACCGAAGCCACTCGCGGATCGGCGGCCAGCCGATCCTGCAGCGCCTGGACCTGGGCGTCGTTGGCGTCGGGCGCCAGGTAGACGCGCAGGGATGCGACCTGCCCCGCTTCGAGCGTGGTCGCTCGGAGGACTGCCAACCCGGCCAGCGCGAGAAGGCCGCAGAGAATGAGCATCAGGCTCAGCGAACCGATCGCCACCACGACCATCCGCAGGTCGCGCCACCAACTGCGGAGCCCGTTCAGAAGCACCAGCCGGAAGGCGTTGGCGACGAGGGCAAGTCCCCGCCGCCAGAGCGGAACCTGGACCCAGGAGCGTTTCACGGGCGGACCCGACGCTTGATGGCGCCGTTGGCCGCCGGCCGCGCCGTCTTCTTCGGACCGGCGCCGTTGCGCTTTGGTAGTTGCACTTTGGTCTTGCCGTTCTGATGGCCGTTCTGTTTGACCGTCTCGCCGGCCGGCTCGGCCAGGCGCAGCAGCTGGTGGCCGCGCTCGAACCCGGTCGGCCGATGGCTCGTCAAGATCACGGCGGCGCCGTCCGCGGCGGCCTCGACCAGCATCCTCAGGACGACCTCCGCCCGCTTGTCGTCGAGGGCGCTGGTCGGCTCGTCGACCAGCAGCAGGGTGGGCTTGGCGGCCAGGGCCCTGGCCACGGCCACTCGCTGGCGTTCCCCGCCCGAGAGCTGCTGGGGGTAGGCCCCGGCCCGTCGCGCCAGGCCGACCGACTCCAGCATCTCCTGCGCCCGCCGCCGGACGAGGCCGAAGGGCACCGTCGGGTCGGCCACCTGGAGCGCGAAGACCACGTTCTCGTAGGCGGTCAGCCGGGAGAGGAGGCGGTAATCCTGGAAGACGAAGCCGGTCTGCCGGCGAACCCGGGCCACGCCCCGCCACCAGCGCCGGTGGAGGGGCCGGCCGTCCACCCAGACCTCGCCCTCGCGTGGCCGGAGCTGCCCGTGCACCAGCCGGAGCAGGGTCGTCTTGCCGGACCCGCTGGGACCGAGGACGAAGACCATCTGGCCCGGCCTCAGCTGGAGGTCGACAGGGGTGAGGGCAGGGACCGAGCCGAACCGGTGCCCGGCGCCGACCAGGCGCACCAAGGGGCCGGTTTCAGGCGGGCGGGCGACGACCTTGGCCTCCACGGCCTCTACGGCCACCGCTGAGGTCGGCGCATCGACACGCACGAGATCGGTTGTTGCCAAGACCTCCCAGCCCTTCCCGGCAGCTTAGTCCAGCCACGGCTTCCGTGGCCAGTCCAGGCTTCGGCGCCTGAAACCTGTGCATACTTCGACGGTGCGGCTCAAGGATGTCTACCAGTGGAACCCGTTCCGGACCAAGGCGACGCGCGCCCGGCTGGAGCAGGAGCGGGTACTCGAAGGCGTGCTCGAGCGGCAGCGGGAGAGGCAGGCACACTACCGGTTGATCACGGGGTCCGGGCTGAGCGGCCGCGACCGTCGGGACGGGCGCTGATCTAGGTTGCTGGACAGACGCCGAACCGTAGGAACGCGGATGGTCCTTGAGAACCAGGGTGAGCTCGAGCTTGCGCTGCGTCTCTTTCGCGACGACAGCCTCATGGCCAAGAACGAGGCCCGGCGCAAGAAGTACTTCGTGGCGCCCAGCGCCCGCCGCAAGCTGAAGAGCATCGCCGCCCGGAAGCGGTCGGCCCGGGCTCGGCGGATCCGCGTCTCCCGCGCCTCCGCCTGACCCCACGCCCGCCCCGAGGTTTCCCGCTCGCCGGGATCGGGAATAATGGATGGGTTCCGCCAACCTGGCGGTCCGCACGCGTTTGGTCCACAGGAAGCTTTCTCGAACAGGCCATCGCTTGGTCTTTCACGTTCGAGAAAAAGGAGTCATGTGGCATGACCACAGGAACCATCAAGAAGCTGGTCTCCGACCGCGGATTCGGCTTCATCGCAGCCGAGGACGGCAAGGAGTACTTCTTCCACCGCGACGGCGTCGAGAACTTCGACAGCCTGAACGGCGGCGAGAAGGTGACCTTCGAGGTCGAGGCGAGCCCCAAGGGCCCGCGCGCCAAGCTCGTCCGCCTGGCGTAGCCCGGGTTCACGACCGGAGCAAAGGCCCTTCCTGTCGCCGGATGCGACGGGAAGGGCCGAGCTCGGCCGATTCATTCTTTAAGCAGAGGGAGCATTTGAATTTGGAACCGCAGCGGTACGCGCGAGCGATCCTCATCGACGGCGACGCGACCTCCGGCCCGCTGAGCCGGATGCGGCTCCAGGACCGGGGCTACTCGGTGACGCTGGTGCGGGACGTGCCGGCAGCCGCCGCGGCGGCACGATCGGCGCCGGCCGCGGTCATCTTCGTCCAGGCCGATCCGGGAACGGCCGAGACCTCCCGGCTCATCCAGGCTCTGAAGAGCGAGGACACGACCAGGCATCTGCCGATTCAACTCCTGGGCTCTCCAACCGGCAGCGCGCCGGCGCCCAAGGGTCTCAACTCGGTCGCCCGCACCAACTGGTAGCACTGGCCTGACCCCGACCTGCTGAAATGGCAGGCATGCGGGCGATGGTCGTCGAAGCCCCGCGACGGCCGCTGGTCGAGAGGCAGCTGCCGGATCCCCGGCCGCAAGCCGGTGAGGTGCTCATCCGCGTCCATGCCTGCGCTGTCTGCCGCACCGATCTCCACATCGCCGACGGCGAGATACCGTTGCACAAGCGCCCAGTGGTACCTGGCCACCAGGTCGTGGGGGTGGTCGAGGAAACAGCCGGAAGGCGCTTCCAGGTCGGCGACCGGATCGGCGTGGCCTGGCTTGCCTTCGCCGACGGCGTCTGCCGTTTCTGCCGGGACGGCCTCGAGAACCTCTGCGAGAAGGGCCTGTTCACCGGTTACGACCGCGACGGCGGATACGCCGAGCTGGTGACCGCCGACGAGCGCTTCTGCTATCCGCTCCCGAGCGGGTACCCGTACCTCAGCGCCGCGCCGCTCCTCTGCGGCGGCCTGATCGGGTTTCGGGCCTGGCGGATGGCCGGTCCGGCCGAGCGGATCGGCTTCTACGGTTTCGGCTCCGCCGCACACATCATCCTGCAGGTCGCGCGCAACGGCGGCCAGCGCGTCTATGCCTTCGTCAGGAGCGGCGATCGCGAGGCGGAGCAGTTCGCGCTCGAGCGAGGAGCGGACTGGGCGGGCGCCTCACTGGAACCTGCGCCGGAACCCCTCGACGCGGCGATCATCTTCGCCTCCGCGGGCGAGCTCGTCCCGGCTGCCCTGCGGGCGGTGAGGCCGGGCGGGACGGTGGTCTGCGCCGGCATCCACATGAGCGACATCCCGTCCTTTCCCTATTCGATCCTCTGGGGCGAGTGCGTCCTCCGCTCGGTGGCCAACCTGACTCGCCAGGACGCCTACGACTTCCTGGAGCTGGCCCCAACGATCCCGATCGAGACGGCGGTCGAGACCCACCTCCTGCGCGACGCCAACCTGGCCCTGGATCGGCTTCGCTCGGGCGCGATCCACGGGTCGGCCGTGTTGACGATTGCCTAGCCGGTCGGCCTGAAGATCCCGTCCGCGTGCTGCTGGTCAGCCGCCAGCAGGGACCGCCACCCCCTGGCGTGCGCCATCGTCCTCGCTGATCTCCAGTGGCCGGCCGAGGCGTGACCTCGGCCGGCCCGCTACTGCTTCGGGTTACGCGCTCGTCGCGACCGCTTCCAGGCCAACGGGCTCGGGCGTCACCGGTGAGCCCTGGAGGACGACCTTCAGCGCATGGGTGGTGGCGGCCGCTGCGAACACTTCGTAGGCACGCATCGCTTCCGCGATCGGGAAGCGGTGGGTCGCCAGCACGGTTGGGTCGAGCCGCCCGCCCGCGATCAGCGAGAGCAGCTGCGGGATTGTCTTGCTGTCGACCAATCCCGTCGTGATGGTCACGTCCTTGATCCAGAGCGTCTCCAGGTGGAGCGTCGCGGGTTTGCCGTGGACGCCGATGTTGGCGAGCGAGCCGCCCGGCCTGATCAGCTCGGCCGCGAGCTCGAAGGTAGAGGGAACACCGACCGCCTCGATGGCGACGTCGGCACCCAGCCCGCCGGTCAGCTCCATGACCATCTTCACCGCGTCCTCGCGGCCGTTGTTGATGGTCACGTCGGCGCCGAACTCCTTCGCCTTGGCCAGCCGCGCGTCGGCCAGGTCGATCACGATGATCCGGCCTGGTGTGTAGAGCTTGGCGGTCATGACCGCCGCCAGGCCGATCGGTCCAGCGCCGACGATGGCGATCGTGTCTCCAGGCTTGACTCCGCCGTTCAACACCCCCACCTCAAAGGAGGTCGGCAGGATGTCGGAGAGGAAGAGCACCTGCTCGTCGGTCATCCCAACCGGAACCTTGTAGAGGGAGTTGTCGGCGAAGGGCACGCGCGCGTACTCGGCCTGGAGCCCGTTGATGAGGTGGCCGAAGATCCAGCCTCCTCCGCCGCTGCACTGGCCGTAGCGTCCCTCCTTGCAGTAGCGGCACTTGCCGCAGGACGTGATGCAGGACACGAGGACCTTGTCGCCGATCGTGAAGTTGGTGACCGACGCTCCGACCTCGACGACCGTGCCCACGGCCTCGTGGCCGAGGACCGTCCCGGGCTTCACCGCCGGCACGTCGCCCTTGAGGATGTGCAGGTCAGTCCCGCAGATGGTCGCCGTGTCGATTCGGACGATCGCGTCCGTCGGATACTGGATGCTCGGGTCGGGAACTGTGTCCCAGGATTTCTGACCCGGTCCGTGATAGACGAGTGCCTTCATGACGCCCGCTCCTTGTTGTGGCTTGGTATGCAAGTGGGCGATCTTGGCGCCCGCGGAATGATCGTTACGCGACCGTGAATCTCGGCAAAGTGCCGAAGGTCCCTCCGCCCAAGGGCCGGCCAGTCTGGTCCCGCGGGTTGCAGGTCGGAGGACCCATGCTCTCGGGAGACGGCCGCCTTAGGGTCGCGATCGTGATCGCCCAACAAACGTCGGCACAACAATCGTCAGGACGCCGCCTCCCAGGCATCGCACGCCTTGCCGTGGGCATGGAGGTCTTCTTGGGCATCGGCGCGCTCTTGGGCGGAGGCGCGCTGATACTCGCGCCAGATGGTCATCTGCTCGGGATCGGGACGAGCATCTTGGCGGGTACGCCGTTCACTTCATTCCTCGTGCCCGGGCTGTGCCTCTTCGGCTTCGTTGGCGTTGGCCCGCTGGTGGCCGCCGTGGTCGCTCTTGGCCGAAAGTCGATCGCGCCGCTGGCGGCGGTTGCGGTTGGCCTCACGCTGATTGGTTGGATTGCGACAGAGATGGTTGCCCTCGCGGGTCTGGGTTCGCTTGCCTGGTCCTTCTACTTGGTTCTCGGCACTTCCATCGCGGCAGTTGGATTCTCGTGGTGGCGTTTTTCCCGATCCCCCAGTGCAGACCGGTGAGTCGGAGCGCAAGTCAGGCAGGGTCCACCCCATCGCCAACAGACACCCTCAAAATGCTCCTACTCCAGAGTCCGAACGCCTCGGGAGAAACCTTCGGCGAGGCTGATGCGCCGAGAGTTCGTCACCGTGTGCAGCGGGCCGGCTGGCTACGGGCCGCTGTGCTCGGCGCCAATGACGGGGTTGTTTCGGTTGCAAGCGTTGCAATCGGTGTGATCGCCTCTGGAGCCCCGACTAGCTTCGTGCTCACGGCTGCCGTGGCGGCCTCGGTGGCCGGAGCGATGGCGATGGCCGCGGGCGAATACGTATCCGTGAGCTCGCAGCAGGATGTCGAGCGTGCCGACCTCGACCAAGAGCGACAAGAGCTGGAAACCCATCCCGAGAGCGAGAGAAGGGAGTTGGCCGCGATCTACGTCAGTCGTGGGCTATCAACGGAGCTGGCCGACCAGGTCGCCGACGCGCTCACCGCAACCGATGCCCTCGGAGCGCATGCCCGAGACGAACTGGGCCTGGCTGCCGTCCTTGCTCGCCCTGTCCAGGCAGCTATTTACTCGGCAGTCAGCTTCACGGCTGGGGCGGCGTTGCCGATTCTCGCCTTCCTCCTCGTGCCAACGCCGGCGCGCGCGATGTCGGTGGTCGTCGGAGCTCTAGGAGCCCTGGTCGTGCTTGGCATCGCGGGTGCGCGTGCGGGTGGTGCGCCGATCCTCCGAGCAGCCGTTCGCGTAGGTGTCGGGGGCGGGCTGGCCATGGCGATCACCGCCGGTGTCGGACACCTCGTCGGCACGATCGGAGCGTAGCTGCGGGCCCGAGGGCTCGGGGCACCACCTCGATCACGGTTGCACGTGCGTCGGTGATCAGCCTCGACGCCGCGTCGACAGCGCCCTCGAGAGTGCAGGTGAACGTCGAGCGCCAGGGCCCGCCGGTCGCTCAGACCAGGGTCCGGTGCCGGATGCTGGCGTGGAGCGCATCCACCACGCGCTCACTGCGATACTCGTTGAAAAGCCGAGGCCGCCCGGGCCCGGGCGGCATCGGTCAGCCCGAGGTCGCCGCCATCGGTCGCCGGCACGCCCTGATGAAACGGCAATTGGGCGGCGGGTAGGGCTACGGTCAAACTGCTCGAACGAAACGTCCGGCCTGATTGGAAGCGAGAAGTCCGGGTCTAGGTCAGCGCTTTGGGTTTCAGCTTGAGACCGCCTGCCCTCGGGGCTTCTCGCTTCTAACAAGAGATGCTAAGACCGTTCGCGTGCTGCGCCCAGCGACGTTCGGCCTGCTGTCTGCAGGTCCTTGGACTCCGCCGACTCACGAACGGTTCAGCTATTGGCGGTCGCCTCGACGAGGTAGGCAGCGAACTTCTCGCGGGCGGCCTCGCGGCGACTCGGGACGTGGTCGGTCGGCCACGGGCCTTCGGGCGTCCGGTAGTCCCTCAGGACCAGGCGCGCCACTGTCTGCCGGTGCACCTCGTCGGCCCCGTCGTAGAGTCGGGCGCCGCGGGCGGCCCGGTACATCTGCTCGAGCGGGAGGTCAGACGAGTAGCCGAGGCCGCCGCAGACCTGGATCGCCCGATCGATGACGTCGTGGAGAACGCGGGCGCCGAAGTACTTGATGAGCGAGATCTCCTTGCGCGCAGCCTCGACTCCGCTGGTGTCGATGACCCAGGCCGCATGGAGGGTCATCAGCCGCGCGGCCTGCATCTCGGCCGCCGAGTCGGCGATCCAGTTCTGTACGGTTTGCCGCGAGGCTAGCGGTTCACCCCCGACCTCACGCTGGAGGGCGCGTTCGCACATGATGTCGAACGCACGTCGCGACTGGCCGAGCCACCGCATGCAGTGGTGGATCCGTCCCGGCCCAAGTCGGGCTTGGGCGATCCGGAACCCGTCGCCTGGAGCTCCGAGGATGCTCTCGCGCGGCAGGCGGACGTCGTCGTAGTACAGCTCGGCGTGGCCGAACCCCCAGTGCTCCTCTCCGCCCAGTACAGGCACGTTGCGCACCTTGCGCACGCCGGGCGAGTCGCCGGACACGAGGAACATGGAGGCTCGCCGGTGCGGCTCGGCGCCGGCATCGGTGGTCGCCATCACGACCAGCAGGTCGGCGACCAGGCCGTTGGTCGTGAACCATTTGTGGCCGTTGATCACCCATTCATCGCCGTCCAGCCGCGCCGTCGTCGATAGGACCGTCGGATCGGAGCCGGCGTTCTCGGGTTCAGTCATCGAGAAGCCGGATCTGATCCGCCCCTCCAGCAGCGGTTGGAGCCAGCGCAGCTTTTGGGCCGTGGTCCCGAAGTGCGCCAGCACCTCCGAGTTGCCGGTATCCGGCGCGTTGTTGCCGAACACGATCGGGCCCCACATCGAGCTTCCCTCGACCTCGTGCATCAACGCCAGCCGGACCTGGCCCATACCCTGTCCGCCCAGCTCGGGAGGGAGGTGTGTCGCCCAGAGGCCGCGCCGTTTGACCTCGGCTTGGAGGGAGCCCAGCAGCCGGATGAAGGGCTCACGCTGGAACTCGCCCACGACCACTTCGAGCGGCCAGACCTCCTCGCGCATGAACTGCCGCATCCAGGCCAGCTTCGCCTCGAATTCCGGTTCGGTCTGAAAGTCCCAGCTCACCCGCTCCTCCTCACCATGCCGCACGCTGGGGTTACCACGACGATTGAATTCGCCTTCCGCTGATCGTGGCTGGCTCGACGCACATGAAGAGCGGCCTCTCGCCACCAGCCCAGGGCTCGATGCCGGCCCGGTCGAGCCTCTCTTGCTCCTCTGGATCGCTGACTATGCGGCTGGCGCCCTGCGCCAGAACGCTCCAGCCTTCTCCGCTGGCTTCGTCCAGGTGGTCAACCTCGAAGCTGACTCGCTGGGCCTCGGCCGCGCGAACGAGGACGCTGTCAGTTGCTGTGCGGAAGACAATCTCGCGATCGACCACCCGGAAGTTGACCGGCAGCACGAGAAGCTCGTCGGCGGTTGTGAACGCAACTCGTCCGACGCCGCCCGGCGCTATCAGGCGGCCGCACTCATCCTCGCTCAGGACTGTTAACGTCGGGCTGACGCCAGGTCTGCCTCGGCCTGCCGGCCGCTCCCGGCCGCCTCCGCTCAGGGCCTCGGTCGTCGTCTGCAGGGCAGTCGCCAGACTGGTAACCGCCGCTGACGTCAAGCCGACGATCGCGCTCGCGTTCTCCTCCAGGTACTCGACGAACCCCGGTTTCATCCCAGTCAGGTCAGCCAGCTGCTACCTCGTCAGCCCGAGCTCCTCGCGCCGCTGAGCGATCCGCCGGCCCAAGTCGCCGGGGTCGTGGCCTCTGGTCAGTGGGTGTGCCATGGATCCAGCCGAGCGTCAGCTCGGCGTCGGGCGCGGGCCCACCCAGCCGCCCCTGAAGTAGCGACCGCTCAGCTCGTCAACGCGCAGCGCCAGCCAGCTCCCTCTGATGCCAGGAGCGAGCGGCCGGACCGGCAGCTTCCGCAGAGCCTGACTGCGGGGATCGCCGCCCTCACTGATGTCCTCCAGCAGGCCCAACACCATCACGCTCCAGCCGGTCGCCGTGTGCGGGTCGTAATCGTCGATCTCGAGACAGACCGTGGACCCCGGGCCGTGTGCAAGCTTGACGCCTCGCTCGGTGCGGAACACCAAAGCGTCTTCGCCGGCTGCGTAGTTCATCGGAAATATCAGGGGCCGGCCACCGACGACGACGGCCAGGCGGCCAAAGCTGTGGGTCCGAAGACGCGCCCAGCACTCACTCGGCGTAAGCGAGACGACCGCTTCGGTGGCTCGACGTTGGCCCGCTCGGCCGACGCTGGTCGAGTCGTCGTCAGGGTCAGACCCGGCGTCTGGGCGGTCGGACATGGTCAGGTCATAGCTTCGGCCAGGTCCGGCTGCGGTGGCAGGGTCGATGGTCCCGGCACGGTCGTGCTGACCGGCACTTCCGAGAGCCTCGGCTGAGCATGACCGTGGTCAAATGAGCCCACGCCGACGCCGGCTCACACCGGACGAGCTGGTCGCAGCGGCCAGGACGACGGTGGCCGAGTGCGCGATGCCGGCCTTCTTGGTCGGCGCGGACTCCCGGATCATGGCCTGGAACGGGGCGGCCTCGGAGTTCTTCGGCATTCCCGCCTGGAACGCGTCTGCTTTGAGCTGCGCTCTGGTCGTGCACGGCTGCCTCCGCGACGGAAAACCCGTGTGCACGCCCGGTTGCTGGCTGCTCAACGGCAAGAAGGCAGGACCAGTCCCAGAGGCCATGGAGATGGTGATCCGCACGGGGCGGCCACCTTCCGGCCAAAGGCTGGCGCGGGTGATCCACACCCGGATCACCCATCCTCGAGCAGGTCAACTTGGACTGCTCCACACCATGATCCCAATAGCCGATGAGTTCGGATCTTGAGTCGGGACGGGGCAGGAGGTCCTGGATCAACCGGGCTGTAAGGCACTCTCTTGAGTGGCGCCTGGCGCCCAGTATCCAGGCATGAAGAGTTTCTCCTCTGGCCCAGGAGGTGACCACGATGCTGCCTGAGACTCCGCCCTTTGCCGACCGAAAGGAGGCCGGTCGCCAGCTCGCCAGGCTGCTCTCCTACATGTCCGGACGTGAGGACCTGGTGGTGGTCGGCCTGGCACCGGCTGCCATCCCGGTGGCCGCGGAGGTGGCTGAGGTTCTGGAAGCTCCCCTTGACGTCCTGGTCGTGAGACCTCTGATCGTGCCCGGCCCATCTCAAATCTCAATCGGGGCTGTGACCTCGGGAGGCATTCGCTCCATCGATGAGCCTCTCGTCGCACGCATGAGACTGCCGGCCTGGGCCGCGGGCTTCCTGGCCGCGATCGAATCCAGCGAGGCGGCACAAACCGAACACCGGCTGCGCGAGGGCCGGTCCAGGTCCAGCCTTGGCGATCGCAGGGTCGTGATCGTCGACGACGGTCTTGCCAGCTCGAACGAGCTCAAAGCCGCGGTTGCGGAGGTGCGGCTGAGGTGGCCGGCCCGCATCTTCCTCGCCAGCCCGGTCCTTGCCGCCGGCATCGCTTTGGATCTCCGCACCCAGGGAGTCGAGACAGACTGTCTCTACGAGGACGAGATCGAGCGGCGCGGAGCCGCACCCTTCTGGTACTCAGATCCGGCACTGCCAACGTTCTCGGAGGTGCGGCGGACACTCGAACAGGCCCGCCGCCGGAGCTGCCCGCAATGGGCGGCGCCCATCGCTCTACTGGCCTGACTCGCCGGCCAAGGCCGCTATATTCGGCCGGACGGTGGCCCTAGACGAGCAGGTACGAGACGAGATCCGGAGGTCGGTCTTCGACTCGTTGCCTGACGGGATCGTCATAGTCGACCTGGAGGGAAGGATCACCTACGCCAACGAGCAGCTCGCCCGACTGTCGGGGTACCCGGCGGCCGACCTGATCGGCCGCAAGGTCGAGGACCTGGTCCCGGGAGCGGCAAGAGGGCAGCACCAGCGCCACCGGGAATCGTATGCGGCGGCCGGCCTACCAACCCGCCCCATGGGCACCAACCTTCGAATCCGGCTGCTTACGAAGGGGCGCACCGAAGTGCACGTCGACATCTCACTGCGGCCGCTGGAGACCGGTGGCGGGACGCGGGTGCTCGCCTCGATCCGGGAAGCGGCCGACCGAATCCTTTCCCAGGAACGAATCGAGGCGTTGCTCGAGGTCTCGCAGCTCATCTTGCGAGGTGAGGCGGCCGACGAGGTCCTGGCGCTGATCGCACGCCGGGCCCGGCACCTGGTTTCGGCTGAAGCTCGCCGTCCAGGTCGCCGACGGCGTCGCCGAGGACGAGCTGCGGGGCAGCCGGATCCCCATCGAAGGGTCCCTCGCCGGCGAGGTATTTCGCAGTGGTCGCGGCCGCGTCGTCGAGGATGCAGACAGCGAGCGCCTGGACGCGGATCCGCTTCGCAAACTGGGGTTCGGTCCTTCTGTCGTCGTCCCGCTCAGCGCGGCGGGATTCGTGTTCGGCACGCTTACCGTGGCCAACCTCGACGGGCGGCCGGCCTTCGGCCACGGAGACCTGCAGGTGGTCGAGCTTTTCGCCAGCCAGGCAGCGGTTGCGCTCGACTACTCGCGGGTTCGTGACGAGCTGCGCCGGCTGGCGGTCCTGGAGGATCGCGAGAGGATCGGCCGCGAGCTCCACGATGGAGTCATCCAGTCGCTTTTTGCCGTGGGCATGAACCTACAGGCGAGTGCGATGATGGCCGGACCCGGCGACCTCAGCGATCGGCTCACCAAGGGCGTAACCGAGCTCGACCGGGCAATCGGCGACCTCCGCAACTACATCTTCGGGCTCCGGCCCGGCCTCCTGGCCGACCGCCACCTCGCCCAAGCCATCGACCAGCTGGCTGCCGACGCCGAGGAGAAGTCGGGTATCACCGTCGTGACCGAGGTCGATCCCCAGCTCGCCGCCCAGATGGCTCCGCTGGCGGCGGACATCGTCCAGGTCGTGCGCGAGTCCCTTTCCAACGTGGCCCGTCATTCCCAGGCCGCCACCTGCCGGGTCAGCCTGCTGCGGCGGGACGGGCGCGGGGTGCTGGCGATCGAGGACGACGGACGTGGGTTCGACCCGGCCAACCCCGCCTCCGGCCAGGGTCTCGACAACCTTCGGGATCGGGTGCGACGGCTTGGCGGCGAGCTGGCCATCGGATCCGCGCCTGGCGACGGTACCCGGGTCGAGATCGCCCTTCCAATTTAGCTCAGCGCGTTCCTGGCAGTGCAGGCTGGACCGGCTCCTGCAACCTTATGCGAGCGTCCACGACGGCAACCCCGTGCGGGTGGACGATCACGGGGTTGAGGTCGAGCTCGGCGATCTCCGGGTTCGATTCGACGAGCGCGCTGACCCTGAGCAGCAGCTGCTCGAGCGCGCCGAGATCGGCTTTTGGCGCACCGCGGTAGCCGTCCAGCAACGGGAAGGTCGCCAGCGAGCGTGGCATCGTCCGAGCGTCCTCTTCGGTGAGCGGTGTGATGCGGACGGCCACATCCTTCAGGAGCTCGGTGGCGGTGCCCCCGGCGCCGCAGGCGATCACCGGCCCGAAGCTGGGATCGTTGACCACGCCCACCAGCATCTCGACCCCGGCCGGGGCCATTTTCTGGACGAGGTAGGCCGTAGGCGCCAGTCCATTGCCCTGCAACGCCTCATCCATGGCCTCAGCCGCCCTCAGCACTGCCTTGCGATCCGGGAGTCCGAGCCGGACCGCGCCGGCTTCGGTCTTGTGGAGCAGCCCGGGGGCGATCGCCTTCAAGGCCACCGGGCCTTCCAGGTGGACGGCGGCACGCGCCGCTTCCAGCGGCGTCGCAACGATCCGGGACTCGATCGGCGAGATGCCGTAACAGGCCAGCAGTTGAAGCCCCGCAGCGGGTTCAAGCCAGCCTGTACCTGCGGCCAGGGCGGTTGCGATCACCCCCTTGGCGGCGTCGGCGTCAACGCCCGGGAGATCGGGAACCCGACCCTCGGGTGCCCGCCGACAGGTCGCATAGCGCGCCGCGTGGCTGAGCGCGCGAGCCGCCTCTTCCGGGAACCCGTAGCTCGGAATCCGGCCCAGGTCGGCCACCCGTTCCGCGGACATGAACACGCTCAGAGCCGTGACGTGGTCGGGCACGCGGCTGGCGCGGATGGCCGCCGCCACCTTCTCGCTCGCGATCGCCAGCGGCGGGATGAAGATGGCCACGACGGCGTCGGCCTCGCCCGATTCGGCGACCGCCTCCAGGACTGCCCGGTACTGCCTGGGCGTGGCGGAGGCGATCATGTCGACCGGGTTCAGGGTGGCGGCCTCCACCGGCAGGAGCGCTCGCAGCTTCGCCTGCAACTCTCCCGAGAGCTCCGGGACCTGAAGTCCACCTGCTTCGCAGCTGTCGGCGCAGAGGATCCCCGGACCGCCCGCGTTGGTCACGATCGCTACCCGGGAGCCGGCCGGCAAGGGCTGGTTGGCGACCAGGCGGACGACCTCGAAGAGTTCCGAGAGCGTGTCGCACCGGATCACGCCAGCCTGGTGAAAGAGGGCGTCCACGGTGACGTCTGACGCCGCCAGCAGGGCTCCGGTATGGGAGGAGGTCGCTCGCACGCCGGCCGCCGAGCGCCCACTCTTGACGGCGACGATCGGCTTGCGGCGGGAGACCCTCCGCGCCACCCGGGCGAACTTCCGTGGGTTGCCGAAGGACTCCAGGTAGAGAACGCAGACGTCGGTGCCGGAATCGTCCTCCCAGTACTGGAGGAGGTCGTTGCCGGAGATGTCCGCCTTGTTGCCGACCGACACAAAGGAGGAGAGCCCGATCCCGAGCGAGCGCGCGTGGTCGATCACGGCCAGGCCGAGGGCGCCGCTCTGCGACATGAAGCCGACCCTTCCCGGCGGAGCGAAATGAGGCCCGAAGGTCGTGTTCAGGTGAACTGCCGGATCCGTGTTCATGATTCCCGTGCAATTGGGCCCGATCAGGCGCATGCCGGCGCTGCG
>VBHN01000216.1:0-448 GCA_005881155.1 Chloroflexota bacterium
TTCAGCAACCCGCTTTGGTTCGCCGCCAAGGGCGGCTGGGCGTCGCCGGGGGCGCCCGAGGCCTTCCTGCCCTTCGTACGCCGAGTCGTGGACGAGCTGGGCGACCTCGTCACCCTCTGGTGCACCATCAACGAGCCGAACATCTACGCGACGCAGGGCTGGATCTTCGGCGCCTGGCCGCCCGGTCGCCGCAACGACGTCGGCGGGCTGTGGCGGGTGCATGGCAACTTGCGGCTGGCACACGAGGCCGCCTACCAGGCGATCAAGGAGCGCCTGCCCGAGGCCCCGGTCGGCATCGCTCACAACAAGTTCTGGCTGGTCCCCGCCCGCCCGGGCAACGCGCTCGACCGGGTCGCCGCCCAGACCGGGCGGCGGATGATCGACTACTGGCCCCTCGGTGGGCGTCGGATGCAGCGGACGGTGGCCGCGACCTCCGACTTCATCGGCC
>VBHN01000216.1:487-1534 GCA_005881155.1 Chloroflexota bacterium
GACGCCATCAACCCCGCCTGGATGAGGGAGGCCGTGCTCGAGCTCAAGCAGTTCGGCAAGCCGATCTATGTGACCGAGAGCGGCATCGCGACCGAGGATGACGAGTTCCGGCAGCGCTTCCTGAAGGACATCCTGGCCGAGGTCGGGACGGCCATCGAAGAGGGCGCCGACGTGCGCGGCTTCTACCACTGGACCTCGATCGACAACTTCGAGTGGGCGCACGGCTATCGCATGAAGTTCGGGCTCTTCGCGGTCGACCGCAAGACGCTGGAGCGAACGCCCAAGCCGAGCTCGTCCCTCTACGCCCGAATCGCCCAGGCCAACGCCCTGCCAGAAGCAGCCGACTGACTTTGTTGCCAGGCAGGAATGAAAGACGGCACCGAGAGCCCCAAAGGGAGAAACCGCAGCTTTCCCACTTTGTGCGTCGCGCTTAGGCCGGGTTTATCCCGGCCGAATGCGTTGTCTCCCTCCGAAGCCAGGCGTCGCGCCGCGGGGGGAGTTCTGGAAGAGGGGGCCTGCCCCTCTTGCATCGTCTAACTTGAAGGCTCCGTGAAACCCATCAACCTGGCGCTGGTCTGGCACATGCACCAGCCCTACTACAAGGACGACCTGACCAACACCTACCTGCTGCCCTGGGTGCGGCTGCACGCCGTCAAGGACTACCACAAGATGGTGGCCCTCCTCGACGGCTACCCGCGCCTGAAACAAACCTTCAACCTGGTGCCCTCGCTGCTGGCCCAGATCGACGAGTACAGCCGCGGCGAGGCACGCGACCTCTTCCTGAACCTCTCCCGGCGGCCGGCTGACGAGCTCTCGGTCGAGGAGCAGAACTTCCTCATCCGCTGGCTGCGGGAATCACCGCAGACGCTGCGGGTCCAGCAGTCGCCCCGTTACCTGGAACTCGCCTCCCGGGAACCGGTCGCCGAGGCCTTCACGACCGACGACATCCGCGATCTCCAGGTCTGGTCCAACCTGGCCTGGTGCGACCCCGCCTGGGTCGACCGTGACACGGGCCTGACCGCCCTCAAGGTCAAGGACCACGACTTC
>VBHN01000216.1:1614-5101 GCA_005881155.1 Chloroflexota bacterium
TACTACCACCCGATCCTGCCCCTGATCTGCCACGTCGACTCGGCCCGCACGGCCTCGCCCGGCATCCAGCTGCCGCACCGCCACTTCTCCCACCGGGAGGACGCCGAGCAGCAGATCGCGCTCGGCCTGGCCACTTTCGAGCGCCTGCTGGGCCACCGGCCGGGCGGGCTGTGGCCGTCGGAGATGGCGGTCGGGGAGAGCGTGGCCGGGCTGGCCGTGGGCGCGGCGCTGGAGTGGATGATCTCCGACGAGGACGTGCTCTCCCGCTCGCTGGACGGCGGGTTGAGTCGCGACGGCGAGGGCCGCATCTCCGCTCCGGAGCTGCTCTACGAGCCCTACCGGATCGAGCGTGAAGGGCGCGAGATCTCGATGGTCTTCCGCGACAAGGTGCTCAGCAACCTGATCGGCTTCGACTACTACCGGATGTCGGCCCAGGACGCGGTCCGGGACTTCATGGGCCGGCTGCGCCGGATCCAGGAGGCGCAGGGTGATCGCGACTTCCTGGTCACGGTCGCGCTGGACGGTGAGAACGCCTGGGAGTTCTACCCTCGCGACGGCCACGACTTCCTGAACGCGCTCTACACCGAGCTCGAACGCAGCCCGGACGTGGTCTCGACCACCGTCCACGACTTCCTGGAGAAGTCGCCGGCCCGGCGGCCGCTGCACCGGCTCTTCACCGGCAGCTGGATCAACGGCAGCCTCGACACCTGGATCGGCGACCCCGAGCACACCGTGGCCTGGGACCTGCTGGCGGAGACCCGCGATTGGTTGGACGAATACGCGCGCAGCCACCCGCACCGGCACGAGCAGCTGGCGGGCGCCTGGCGCGAGGTCCTCATCACCGAGGGCTCGGACTGGTTCTGGTGGTTCTCCCGCCGCCACGACTCGGGCATGGACGTGATGTGGGACAACCAGTTCCGCCTCCACCTCCGCAACGTCTACAAGCAACTGGAGGCGAAGCCGCCGAGCCGCCTCTTCGAGCCGATCATCGTCAAAGAAGGGCAGGTCAACATCCAGCGCCCGGTGACCGAGTTCACCCCCCACGGCGCCGCCGACCCGGCCTGGTCGCGGGCCGGCCGCTTCGAGGTCTCGAGCGGCTTCGGCGCCCTCCACCGCCCCAGCGGACTCGCCAGCCGCGTCCACTACGGGTCGGACCAGGATTCGCTGCACCTGAAGATCGAGAGCTCCCGCGGCCACGCCGAGCTGGCGGAGATGGCCGTGACCTTCTGGATCTACTTCTCGGGCCCGCCACTCTCAGAGTGGGAGCGCGCCCAGCCCTCCGGCAAGCTACCTCTGGCCGAGGTTTCTGCCGGCGACCTCGGCTTCGAGCCCGGCTACGCCGCCGAGGTCCGCTTCGACCCCGGCTCGGCCTGGCTGGCGGTCCACCGGATCGGCGGCTGGAAGCGGTACGGCGACCCCGTCTACGAGGCCGAGCTGCCGGCCGACGGCGCGCTGGCGCTCTCGATCCCCTTCAGCGTCTTCGCCAAGGGCGCGGGCGAGTCCCTCGAGCTGGCGGTCGCGGTCGGCCGCGGTGGCGAGGAGCTGGAACGGGTGCCGCCCAGCGGCTCTCTCGGCCTCCGGGTGCCGGGCCCGCTGGTTCTCGGCGCCGATCCCTCGCGGGAGCCGATGAAAATCCTGCTGGCCGCCTCCGAGGTCACCCCCTTCGCCAAGACCGGAGGCCTCGCCGACGTCGCCGCCGCCCTGCCCAAGGAGCTGCGCAGGCTGGGACAGGACGTGCGGGTGGTGATGCCCCGCTACCGGCAGATCAACCCCGACCTGCACGGCTTGAAACCGGTGCTGCAGAACCTGCAGGTGCCGCTCGGCGCGCAGTCCGTGCCCTGCACGATCCTGGAGGGGCGGCTGGGCGAGGTCCCGATCTACTTCGTGGACTGTCCCCAGTTCTACGACCGGGATGGCATCTACGGCTTCGGCGACGACGACGCGCGCTTCATCTACTTCAACCGCGCGCTGCTGGCGATGCTGCGGCCGCTGGGTTTCATGCCTGACGTCATCCACGTCAACGACTGGCACACGGCGCTGGTCCCCAACCTGCTCGAGATGCTCTACGTCGACGACCAGGAGCTGTCCCGGATCGCGACCGTCCTGACCATCCACAACCTTGCCTTCCAGGGCATCTTCGGGTTCGGCTCGCTGGTCCTGGCCGGACTCGACAGCTGGGGCTTGTTGAAGGTCGGGGTGTCGCACCTGGACGACATCGTCAACCTCCTCGGCCGGGGCATCCACTTCGCCGACATCGTCAACACGGTCAGCGAGCGGTACGCCCAGGAGATCCAGCGGCCGGAGTTCGGCGAGGGCATGGACGCCCTCCTCAGCCGCCACGCGCACAAGCTGCACGGCATCGTCAACGGCATCGACATCGAGCTCTTCGACCCCGAGCGCGACCCGGCCGTGCCCCACCACTACTCGGCCGCCGAGCCGACCGCCAAGAAATTGAACAAGACGGATCTCCGCGCGGTGCTCGGCCTGGCGGAATCGGACGCCCCGGTCATCGCCATGATCTCCCGCCTCTACGACCAGAAGGGCCTCGACCTGGTGGAGCAGGCGCTGCCCGCCATCGTCGCCCACGGGCTCCAGTTCGTGGTCCTGGGCGCGGGCGAGCGGCGCTACGAGGACATGCTCCGCTACCTGGCGGCCCAGCACCCCGAGCAGGTGTCCGCGTCGATCGGGTTCGACCACCACCTCGCGCAGCTGATCTACGGCGGTGCCGACATGGTGCTGATGGCCTCCCGGGTGGAGCCCTGCGGGCTGGGTCAGCTGATCGGCATGCGCTACGGTACGATCCCGGTGGTGAGGGCCACCGGGGGCCTCGTCGACACCATCCGCGACTTCGATCCCGCCACCGGCGAAGGGACGGGCTTCGTGTTCGAGCAGTACGACCCCTGGCAGCTCTTCGCCGCCGTCGTGCGCGCGGCCGCCACCTACCGCCACCGGGAGACCTGGGAGGAGCTGGTCCGCCGCGATATGCAGCAGGACGTCAGCTGGGGCCAGTCGGCGCGCCGCTACGTCGAGCTCTATCGCACTGCCATCGTCTCCAACCGCGACCGCCGAGGAGTCTTGCCCGCCGGCCTCGTCGGTTAACAGCGGCTGCCCTGAAGCGCAACCTAAGTCCTTTACACGGGTGACCCCGCGCGTATGCTCGCCTCCGAAGGAGGGCCGGGCGAATTGCGGCAGCCCATAACGGTCCTTGTCGCGGATGACGACGAGTTGGTGCGCGAGGCCCTCATGGAGGTGCTGGGCGCCGAGCCGGACCTCGACCTGGTCGCGGTCGCTGTCGACGCGAAGGAGGCCGTTCGACTCGCGACCGAACACCAGCCGGTGGTTGCGCTGCTGGACGTCCGGATGCCGGGCGGCGGCGGCGCTCTGGCGGCCGCGGAGATTCGACGCCTGTCGCCGGAGACACGGCCGATCGCACTCTCGGCCCTCGAAGACCGCGCCGTGGTGGCCGAGATGCTCCGCAACGGGGTGC
>VBHN01000073.1 GCA_005881155.1 Chloroflexota bacterium
CTCCGAGCCGGGATCGCCTCGATGGCGGCGGCCCTGGGCGGCCTCGACGCCCTCGTCTTCACCGGCGGAGTCGGCGAGAACGCGCCCTCGGTCCGGCTCCAGGCGGCCCGCGGCCTGGACTTCCTGGGCGTGCGGCTCGACCCGCGGTCAAACCGATCGGGCGGGCCTGACCGTGAGGTCGGCGCCCGCGGAGCGCCCGTCCGAACCTTGGTGGTTCACGCCCGGGAGGACCTCGAGATCGCGCGCCAGGTGCGCCGGCTGCTGGCCGGATCCGAAGGTTGAGTTGATACTCTGGCTATCAAGATGAATGTAGGGCGATTGTCGGATTCGATACCGGGGCGCCTCTATTCAAAGCTGGGCCGCGACGGCGCCTTCAACTGGGCGGTGATCCTGGCCTGGAACTTCCTGCAGTCGCTCTTCCCGATCGTCCTGGTGATGGCGGCCGTCCTCGGCCTGGCGCTCGGGTTCATCGGAATCGGCTCCGACCAGGTTTACCGGACCGTCCTTTCGATCATCCCCGACAGCGCAGCCGAGCGGGAGGCCTTCAACGCCCTCCAGCTCTTCCACCAGAAGAGCGGGATCTTCTTCCTGGTCGGCTTCGCCGGCCTGGTCTGGAGCGGCTCCGCCCTCTTCCGCTCCATGGAGCAGGCCTTCGCCACCATCTACCAGACCAAGCAGCGCCCGCTTCCGTCCGGCGTGCTGATGAGCATCGCGATGGTCTTCCTCTTCACCATCTTCGCGGGGTTGATGCTGGTCACCAGCTTCCTGCTCGGGCTGCTCGACAAGCTGCCCTTCCTGCCGGAAGTCCTCCACAACGGGCCGGTGGCCTTCGGGGTCCAGTTCCTGGTCGGGCTGCTGGCCGGCTTCCTGCTCTTCCTCTGCATCTACTACGTGGTGCCGAACCGCCGGCAGGACTGGGGCAAGGTCTGGCCGGGTGCGGCGCTGTCCGGCCTGCTCTTCGAGTCCCTCTCGCTGCTCTTCCCTCTCTACCTACGCCTCACCGGGGGCGGCAGCGCCTACGGCAAGACCTTCGCGCTGCTCTTCCTGCTGATGGTCTTCTTCTACTTCCTGGGCATCGTGACAATGGTCGGGGCGGAGCTGAACTCGCTGCTGTATCCCGCGGAGGTCGGCCAGACCGAACCAGAGGCTGCTCCGGCCGTCGAACCAAAGCGAAAGTCGCGACTGAAGGGCCTCGCAGCGTTGGGAGTGCTTTGGGCCACCGGCGCCCTGCGCGGGAGGCGGCGCGCGACGTAACCTCCGGGCGTGGAGCTGAACCTGGCCGGCAAGGCGGTGGTCGTCACCGGGGGCGCCAACAACATCGGGCGGGGCATCGCGCTCGCCTTCGCGGCCGAGAAGGCACGGGTGCTGATCGCGGACATCGACGAGGAGCGGGCCGAGCGGGTCGCCTCGGAAGCCGGGGGAGCCGAGGTCGCGGTCCAACGCACCGACGTCTCCAGCTGGGAATCCACGCAGTCGATGGCGGCCCGGGCGGTCGAGCTCTTCGGGCGCATCGACGTGCTCGTGAACTGCGCCGGGGGGACCATCGACCGGCTCTTCCTGGAGAAGCCCCGCGAGGAATGGGAGCGCGAGGTGGCGATCAACTTCTGGGGGTTCATCAACTGCAGCCGGGCGGTCCTCGACCCGATGGTCGAGCAGCGCTCGGGCGCGGTGGTCTCCCTCAGCTCCGACGCCGGCCGGATGGGCGAGTGGCGGGAGACGGTCTACTCCGGCACCAAGGCGGGCATCATCGCGATGTCGAAGTCGCTGGCCCGGGAGATGGGCTCCAAGGGCATCCGCTTCAACGTCGTCTGCCCGGGGTTCACGCCCGGCAAGCGGGACGCCGGCGGCGACTTCGGCGAGGGCTCGATGTGGTCTGGCAAGCAGGGGGAGCAGTTCCCGGAGGAGCTGCTGGAGAAGATCGCCAAGTCCTACCCGCTGCGACGGCTGGGCACGCCCGAGGACATCGCGCCGGCGGTGCTCTTCCTGGCCTCCGAGGCCGCCTCCTACATCACCGGCCAGACGCTCTCGGTGAGCGGCGGCTACACGATGATGTAGTCAGGCCCGGGCCTCTTCGCCGCTCCGAGTGCGTGAGCCGGCCTCGTACATCTCCTCGATCAGGTCCGCGTTCTTGCGCTTGACGACCGAGCGCTTGATCTTCAGGGACGGCGTGCGCTCGCCTTCCGACTCCTCGAAGTCGCGGGGCAGTAAGCGGAAATACTTGACCGCCTCCCAGTGCGCAACGGTGCCGTTGACCTCGTCGATGGACTTCTGGATGGCGGCGGTCACGCGCTCGTCCCTGACCAACCGGTCCGGTTCGCCGTCCAGGGAGAGGTCCTGCTTCAGGTGTTCCCACTTGGGCACGAGCAGGGCCGTCACGTAGGGTCGGTCGTCTCCGATCAGGACCGCGGTCTCGATGTAACGCGTGCCCTGGAGCTTGGCCTCGATCGGCTGCGGCGCCACGTACTTCCCGTTCGAGGTCTTGAGCAGGTCCTTCTTGCGGTCGGTGATCCGCACGTAGCCGTCGCCGTCCACCTCGGCCAGGTCGCCGGTGCGGAGCCAGCCGTTCTCCAGCGTCTCGGCGGTGGACCTGGGGTCGCGGTGGTACTCCCGCATCACGCCCGGGCCCTTGACCAGCAGCTCGCCGTCCTCGGCCAGCTTCAGCTCCACGCCCGGCAGGGCGCGGCCGACGGTCCCGTAGCGGTGTCCGGACGGGTTGTTGGCGGTGGCGCCGGAGGTCGTCTCGGTCATGCCCCAGCCGTTGTAGATGGGGATGCCCAGCGACCAGAAGAACTCCTCCACCTCCTTCGCGAGCGGTGAGCCGCCGCTGACGAAGAAGCGCAGCCGCCCTCCGCCCACCCGGCGCTGGACCGGCGCCAGGACCCGCGCACCGAGTGGGCCGAGGCGGCCGGCGGTCGCCTGCTCGAACAGGAACCGCTTCCAGCCCGGTTGCTTGCGGACCTCGTCCCGGATCCGGTCGACGATCTTCTCGAACATCCGCGGCACGCCCAGCATCACCGTCGGGCGCGCCTGCGCGATGTCCTCGGCCAGCCGCACGATGCCGTGCGACAGCCAGATCTCGCAGCCCGAGGTGATCGCGACCACGACGCCTGACTGCCGCTCGAAGACGTGCGACAGGGGCAGGAAGGAAAGCATCGCGTCAGCCGGCCCGATCTCGAAATCCTGCAGGCTCGCGCGCGCCATGACCACGAAGTTGGAGTGGGGGAGGACGACGCCCTTGGGGTCGCCGGTGGTGCCGGACGTGTAGATGATCGAGGCGACGTCGGAGGGGCGGAGGGCGGCCAGCCGCCGCTCGACCTCCTCGCGGTCCTGGGCGGGAGGCTGCTCCTCGAGCCAGCCCGGCAGGTCGGAGTCGAAGTCCAGGACGCGAAGTCCATGGGGCAGCATTCCCGCCAGCTGCTCGCTGCCCGCGAAGCCGACCTTCGCCTCCGAGTTGGCGACGATCTTGCCGATCGTCTCCTCGGTGCTGGTGGCGTAGATGGGGACCGTCACCGCCCCGGCGGCCTGGATCCCGAGGTCGGCCAGGATCCACTCGACCCGGTTCTCAGAGAGGATCAGGACCGCCTCGCCCGGCTTCACGCCAGCTCCGACCAGGCCGGCGGCGATCCGCAAGGCGCGCTCCCGCGCCTCGGCCCAGCTGATCGGCTCCCAGCCCGATTGGGTGGGGCGGTGCAGGAAGGGAGCAGCGCCCCGCAGCGCGGCCTGCTCCAGAAAGGCCCCGACGACCGTCTCGCTCAGCATCCGACCGTCCCGGCGGCTGATTGCCGGACCGGGTAGCCGAGTGACTCGGCAAACCGGGTGAGGATGGCGATCGCGTCCGCGACCCGCACCGGGTCGGCGCCGGTGCACCGCAGCACCAGCTCCTTGCTGTCGAAGTTCGGGTAGGAGCCCACGGCCACCTCGGGGTGCGTCTCTTCGAGCTCTTTCAGGACGGGGTAGAAGCGGCCCTCGACGGCGAACTGGAGGCGGATCTCTCGCACCGTGGCCGCAGAGCCGCCCGCCAGGTAGCGCGGCTCGACCTCCTCGCTGAAGATGTCCTTCAGCTCCGGCGGCACCCCCGGCAGCACGAAGAGCCGGGTGCCCTCCAGCTCGTAGACGGCGCCTGGCGCCGTCCCGACCCGGTTACGGAGGACGGCCGTGGCGCCGGCCGGGATTCGGGCCATGCGCAGGTGGCCCTCGTTGAGCTCGGCCTCCGCGACCAGGCCAGCCTCCTTCATCCGCTCCAGCCGGCGCTCGATCCGCTCCCGGACGGATTCCTCCTCGACCAGCTCGCGGCCGAGAGCGCTGGCCAGCGCCGCAAAGGTCCGGTCGTCCGGCGTCGGGCCCAGCCCGCCGCTGCAGAAGACCTCGCTCACCTCCGGGTCGGCGAGGTCGCGCCGCACCTGCTCCACGATCTCCGCCTCCCGGTCCCGGACCTGGGTGACCCGCTTCAGCGGGTGGCCGAGCCGGCGCAGGCGCTGGGCCATCCAGTTGGAGTTGCTGTCCAGGGTGTAGCCGGCGAGCAGCTCATCCCCGATCGCGATGATGGTGGCGGCCATTTCGAGTGCAGGTTAGACGCCGAAGGAACCGGCAGCCGGGGGCGGTCCTTTTCAGTAGGCTTACCGATCGGTCTTGATCGAGGTACACGACCTGTCGAAAAGCTACGGCCCCCGGCTGGCGGTCGACGGCATCAGCTTCTCAGTCCCGCGCGGCCAGGTGCTCGGCTTCCTGGGTCCGAACGGCGCGGGCAAGTCCACCACCATGCGGATCCTGACCGGCTACCTGTCGGCCAGCTCGGGGACCGCCACCATCGCCGGCTACGACGTCTTCAGCAACCCGGTGGAGGTCCGGCGCCGGATCGGCTACCTGCCCGAGAACAACCCGCTCTACAACGAGATGCGGGTCAGCGGCTACCTGCACTTCTGCTGCCGGCTGCGCGGAGTGCCGCCCCGCCGCCGGCAGGATCGCGTCGACTACGCCCTCGAGGCCTGCGGCCTCCAGGAGCGGCGGCGGGAGATCGTGGGCCGGCTCTCGAAGGGCCTGCGGCAGCGCGTTGGGCTGGCCCAAGCGGTCGTCCACGACCCCGACCTGCTGATCCTCGACGAGCCCACGGCGGGCCTTGACCCCGCCCAAACCCGGGAGACCCGGGACCTGATCGTCGCCCTGGGAAAGGCCCACACGGTGATCCTCTCCAGCCACATCCTGCCCGAGGTCAGCGCGACCTGCGAGCGGGTGGTGATCATCAACCGCGGCTCGCTGGTCGCCGACGACCGGCCCGAGAACCTGGCCCGGCGGATGGCCGAGGGACGCGGCATCGACGTCGAGATGACCGTCCGGGGCGACGCCGAAGCCGTCCGCCGCAAGGTGGCCCTGGTCAAGGGGCTGGACACGATCGAGGTGACCGCACTGCCCAGCGGGGAGTGCCAGGTCAGGGTCCACGGCAGCCGCGAGGATCCCCGTGAGGATCTCGCCAGGGCGATCGTGCGGGCGGGTTTCGGCCTCCGGGAGCTCCACTCCCGGACCCTGAGCCTGGAGGACGTCTTCATCTCACTCACCACCGAGGAGCCGCAGCCGTGGCCCGAGTGAGGAGGCGCGAGGTCACCGCTCCCGAGCCGGAGGTCGCAGCCGAGGCCGAGCCGGAGCAGGACGCCGTGGACACCCCCCGGCTCGCCCACGCGAGGACCCCCGAGCCGGCCGCCGAGGCAGAGCCGGAGGGGCTCGGCGGCGGGACCTACACCCCCTTTTACGCCACCGGCCTGACCAAGGTCTTCGCGATTGCGGGTCGTGAGCTCGGCGGTCTCTTCGTCTCGCCGATCGGCTGGGTGATCACGCCGATCGTGATCCTGGTCGTCTCTTACTTCGGCTACCTGATCCCGGTCCTGGGGAACCAGCAGGCAACCATGGACAACGTCTTCAGCCTGATCGCTTTCCTACTGATCCTGCCGATCGTCCCGCTGACCACGATGCGGGTCCTGGCGGAGGAGCGCCGGCAGGGCACGCTGGAGATGCTGCTCACCTCGCCGGTGCGGGACTGGGAGCTGGTGGTCGGCAAGTGGCTGGGCTCGCTCGCCTTCTTCGGGGCCATGTTCAGCTTCACCCTGGTCTACGTCGCCCTCTTCCTGATCTACCTGCCCAAGGCCACCTTCAAGCCCCTGGGCATCCCCCTGACGGTCGGCAACCTGGACTTCGGTCTGCTCCTCTCCGGGTACCTCGGCCTGTTCGCCCTGGCCGCGGCCTTCCTGGCCATCGGGGTGCTCTGCTCGAGCCTCACCCAGAACCAGATCGTGGCGGCCTTCCTGACCTTCGGCGCTCTGATCGTCGTCTACTACTGCGGACAGGCCGCCCAGTTCCTGGCTCCGCCCTACGACGCCTTTTTCCAGTACGTCGGCGGGCAGGAGCGCTACGCCTCATTCAGTCAAGGCAACATCGCCCTCAAAGACGCCGTCTACTTCGCGAGCCTGACCGTCGGAGCCCTCTTCCTGGCCACCCGGGTCCTGGAGTCGAGGAAGTGGAGGTGAACGAAGGGCAAGGGGGGACAGGTCCCCCCTTCCGAATCCCCCCTCGCAGCGCCGCGTCTAGTTGTCGTGGAAAAACAACTCAATCGGCCGGGGTAAACTCGGCCTACGCCCGACGCGAAGGGCAAGGGGGGACAGGCCCGCATTCCCCGCTAGCGCGGGGACCCCTATCCAAGCCCTTCCGAATCCCCCCTCGCAGCGCCGCGTCTAGTTGTCGTGGAAAAACAACTCAATCGGCCGGGGTAAACCCGGCCTACGCCCGACGCGCGACGGGCAGGAACTGGAGGTGAGCAGCTGGGAGCGGCGGCTGGCCGTCGTCTGCCTCGTGTTCGGCGTGCTGCTGATCTTCCTGGGCGGCAGCAGCTACCTGGTCGAGCAGCGCCTCACCACCGCCGCCTCCTACCCGCTGATCGCCGGCGTCGCCTTGCTGATCGCCTACGCGATCCTCGACCCGACCGCGGTCAGGGATCTCTTCACCAGCCGCCAGTCGCGCTTCGGCACCCTCAGCGTGGTCGTGACCGCCATCCTGCTCGGGATCCTGGTGATGGGCAACGTGCTCGCCGCCCGGGCCACGCAGTCCTTCGACCTGACCAAGTACAAGAACAACACCCTGGCCCCGCAGTCGCTGCTGGTGGCCCAGAGGCTCGACTCGACAGCCAACGCCTGGCTCTGGGACAACTCCGGCGATCCCAACCTCGCCTCGACGCGGAACCTCCTGCAGCGCTACGCGGCGGCCTCGCCTCACTTCAAGGTCACCGTCGAGGACCCGAACAACGACCCCGCCACCGCCCGCGCACAGGGCGTCAAGGTGGTGGACACGATCGTCATCCAGTACCGCGGCAAGCCACAGCTCTTGAACCCCGGCTCGCAGACCGAGCAGGACATCACGGCCGCGCTGCTGACGCTGGAGTCGACCCGGACCCCGACCGTGTGCTGGGTCGGCGGGGAGGGCGAGGGCGACCTCAAGAACACCGACCAGCTGCAGGGCTACTCAGAGACCTCGGACCAGATCATCAAGGACAACTTCCGGGTCAGGGACCTGGTCCTTTCGCAGGCCGCGTCGGTGCCCGCCGACTGCGACGTGGTCGCCCTGGTCGGCCCCACCAAGCAGATCCCTGACGCCACGGTGAAAGTCCTGACCGACTACCTGGCCGGCGGCGGCCGGCTCCTGCTGGCCGTGGACCCCTGGCGGGAGGCGGCGGTCACGGCCCGCTACAACGCGGTGCTGACCGACTACGGCTTGAGCTTCTCCGGCGGCTTGGTGGTGCCCGACGCCGCCCACGCGGCGCGCGGCGAGCCGACCGCCACCGCCGTGCTGCAGTACGGGAGCTCGCCGATCGCGCGCGACCTGAGCAACCGGGTCTCCTTCTTCCCGGAGGCGACGAGCATCGACTCGACGAGCAAGCCGGACGTGCTGGAGACCCCGGTGGCCCAGTCGACAGCCGACTCCTATCTCGTCCAGCAGCCGCGCCAGCCGCCCCTGACCAAGGACGCCAAGGACAAGTCGGGGCCCTTCACCCTGATGGCCACGGCCGAGCGGACACCGCCCGGGGGAAAGAAATCGCGGGTGGTGCTGGTCGGGACCGGCGCCTTCGCGGAGAACGAGGTCCTGGCCTCGACGGCCGTCAACATCCAGCTCCTGACCGGCTCCCTGAACTACCTGACCGAGCAGGAGGCCCTGATCTCGATCCCGCCCAAGCCGTCCAGCAACCCGACCCTGGCTCTGACCCAGGAGCAGCAGAACCTGAACCTCTGGATCACCTTGATCGCGCTGCCCATGTTCGTGGTGGTCGGCGGCGTGCTGGTCTGGTGGCGGCGCCGCTTCAGCTGAACGCCCTGGCTTGATCAATTGGAGAGCCGCCCTGGTGCTGGTGGCGGTGCTGGTCGGGCTGGCCGTCTATGCCTTCCAGTCGCGGCCCCAGCCTTCGACCACCAAGCCCTCCCCGGCGCTGTTTCCGTGTGCCGCCACCGATGCCGTCGAGCTCCGGCTCACCGGCGTGGACGGCAAGGTGACCGACCTCCACCTCTCCTCTTCGGGCACGGATTGGCAGCTGACCGCGCCTTCCGCAGCGCCGGCGGACCAGGCGGCCGTGAGCGACCTCCTGCTCACGGCCGGCCAGCTTCGCTCCAGCGCCACCCTGGCAGCGGTTCCGTCGGGCCAGGACCTGGGACTGAGCCCGCCCCGGCTGACCGTCGACTGCTTCTTGCGGAAAGGCGCTTCGTATACCCTTACGATCGGCGGCCAGAACTTCGACGGCAGCGGCAGCTACGCCCGCGTAAGCGGCGATTCGAGGGTTCATCTGATCCCATCAGCCGCGGTCCAGAAGTTCCAGAAGGTCTTGGTCGAGCCGCCGATTCGACCGTACCCATCTCCAGCGGGCAGCCCGAGCCCGAGTCCGTCCGCGTGACCCGAAACTAGCGAAGAGGAAGAAGTATGGATTCGACAGTACTGCTGGCCGTAGGCGCCGGCGCGCTGGCCGTCGTCTGGGCGATCGCGCTCACCGTGCTGGTGCTCCGTAAGCCGCCCGGCAACGCTCGGATGATCGAGATCGCCGGCGCGATCCAGGAAGGCGCCAGCGCCTACCTGAACCGGCAGTACATCGTCATCGCCGGCATCGGCGTGGTGATCGCGATCGTGATCGGGATCTTCCTCGGCTGGCAGACGGCCGTCCTCTACGTCGTCGGGGCTGCCCTCAGCGCCGGGGCCGGATACGTGGGGATGAACGTGTCCGTCCGGGCCAACCTTCGGACCGCCGAGGCTGCGCGGGGAGGGCTCAACGCGGCGCTCTCCGTCGCCTTCCGAGGCGGCGCGGTCACGGGCATGATGGTGGTGGGCCTGGGCCTCCTCGGCGTCTCGCTGGGCTACCTGGTCTTCCACAACCCGACCTACCTGGTCGGCCTCGCCTTCGGCGCCAGCCTGGTCTCGGTCTTCGCGCGGCTGGGCGGTGGCATCTACACCAAGGCCGCCGACGTCGGGGCCGATCTCGTGGGCAAGGTCGAGGCCGGCATCCCGGAGGACGACCCCCGCAACCCGGCCGTGATCGCCGACAACGTGGGCGACAACGTCGGCGACTGCGCCGGAATGGCGGCCGACCTGTTCGAGACCTACGCGGTGACGATGATCGCCGCCATCCTGCTCGCGTCCCTGCTCTTCGCCTCGCAGCCGGGCTGGATCGTCTACCCACTCCTGCTCGGGGCCGCCTCGATCATCGGCTCCGTCATCGGGACCCTGCTGGTGCGCATCTACTGGCCGACCTGGATCATGGGCTCGCTCTACGTCGCTCTGGTGGTGGCGGGCCTGATCTCGATCGCGATCTTCTACTTCATCACCAGCAGCTTCGTCGGCGGCGGTCTGCTCACCAACGCCGTCAAGGGTGGCGTCAACGACCCGGCCAACCTCTTCTGGTGCGCCGTCATCGGCGTGGTGATCACGGTCCTGATCGTCGCCATCACCGAGTACTTCACCGAGACCCGCTACCGGCCCGTGCACCTGATCGCGCGGGCGTCGGTGACCGGCCACGCGACCAACATCATCGCCGGCCAGGCGATCGGCATGATGGCCACCGCCCTGCCCGTCATCACGATCGGCGCGGGCATCATCGTCGCCTACAACCTGGGCGGTCTCTACGGGATCGCCATCGCCGCGGTCGGCATGCTGTCGATGACCGGCATCGTGGTCGCCATCGACTCCTACGGCCCGATCACCGACAACGCGGGCGGGATCGCCGAGATGGCAAACCTGCCCCAGGAGGTCCGCGGCATCACGGATCCGCTGGACGCGGTGGACAACACGACCAAGGCGGTGACCAAGGGCTACGCGATCGGGTCCGCCGGCCTCGCTGCGCTGGTGCTGTTCGCCTCCTACACGCAGGAGCTGACCAAGGCCTCCGGGCACAGCTACCGTTTTGACCTCTCCGACCCCTCGGTGATCGTCGGGCTCTTCCTGGGCGGCATCCTGCCCTTCCTGTTCGGCTCCCTCGCCATGCTCGCGGTCGGGCGGGCAGGTGGGCTGGTGGTGGAGGAGGTCCGCCGCCAGTTCCGCGAGAACCCCGGGATCATGGCCGGCACGGCCCGCCCCGAGTACGGCCGGGCCGTCTCCATCGTCACCGCCGCCGCGCAGCGGGAGATGATCGTTCCCGGCATCATCCCGGTGGCGGCGCCGCTGCTGGTCGGCTACATCCTGGGCCCGGTCGCCCTCGGGGGGATGTTGGTCGGCGCCATCGTGACGGGCCTTTTCCTGGCGCTCCAGATGACCTCCGGCGGGGCGGCGTGGGACAACGCCAAGAAGTTCATCGAGGAAGGGAACCTGGGCGGGAAGGGCTCAGAGGCTCACAAGGCGGCGGTCACCGGCGACACCGTGGGCGACCCCAACAAGGACACCGCCGGCCCGGCCATCAACCCGATGATCAAGGTGGTCAACATCATCGCGATCCTGGTGGCTGCCTCGGTGGCGGCACACTCGCTGCTGCACTAGACGAGCGCGGAAGAACCTGAAGGTTGGGCGGTCTTTCGGTCGACTTAGACTTGTCAGCCAAGGGGGAATGGGTTCCATGGATGACTACCAGAAGGAGATCTCGGACCTCCAGGCCGAGATCGAGCGACTGGTCGATGCGGAGGGCGATCCGCAGGAGATCGCCGAGCTGGAGATGCAGGTCAGGGTCCTGAACGCTCTCTACCAACAAGCGCAGGCGCTGCTCGACCAGGGCCATGAGGACCCCGCTCTGCGCCGGCTCCTCCGGATGCGCGGTTACGGCGACTGGACCCTCGACAACGTCTACGCCTTCGTCTTCGAGTCCGCGGTCGACCTGCCTGCCGAGGAGCCGAAGTCCTTCCTCAATGACATCACCGGCACCGACTTCGCCGAGCTGCTGGAAGCGGCCTCCCGGTAGCCGTGGCCGACCTCTACAACGCCAGCCTCCTGCTCGACCGCAACCTGGAGGCGGGGAGGGGTGACAAGGTCGCGGTCCGCTGGGCGCGCGGCGAGGTCACCTTCGCCGAGCTCCACGGCCTGGCCTGCGCCGCCGGATTGCGGCTGCAGGAGTCGGGGGTCCGGCGCGAAGAGCGGGTGCTGCTGCCGATGGACGATTCCCCAGCGCTGATGGCCGCCTTTTGGGGCGCGCTCCGGATCGGCGCCATCCCGGTCCCGGTCAACCCGCTCCTGCAGCGCAGCGAGGACTACGACCACTACTTCGCCGACTCCCTGGCCCGGGTCGTGGTGGTCGACGGCCTGATGGCGGAGAAAGTCGGTGGGGCGGCCCCCCGCGGACACGGCCCCGGCCGCCACCCGCCGCGACGACATGGCCTTCTGGCTCTACAGCTCGGGCTCGACCGGCCTGCCCAAGGGCGTGGTCCACCTCCAGCACGACATCGAGTACACCTGCGAGACCTACGCCCGCCAGGTGCTCGGCATCGGCGAGACCGACGTCACCCTCAGCACCACCAAGATGTTCCACGCCTACGGCTTGGGCAACAGCCTGACCTTCCCCTGCTGGTCAGGAGCGACCGCGGTGCTGCTCTCGGGCCGGGCCACCCCGGCCGCCGTGCTGGACGCGATCGAACGGCAGCGCCCGACGCTCTTCTTCAGCGCGCCAACCCTTTACAACGCGATCCTCAACTTCGAGGGAGCAGCCGGCCGCGACCTGGGCTCGATCCGGCGCTGCACCTCGGCCGCCGAGGCTCTCCCGGTCGAGGTCTGGCGGCGCTGGAAGGAGACCTTCGGGCAGGAGGTCCAGGACGGCATCGGCTCGACCGAGCTGCTCCATATCTACTGCTCCAACCGGCCGGGCGAGCTCCGGCCCGGCTCGAGCGGGAAGCCCGTTCCCGGTTACGAGCTGAAGATCCTCGACCCCGACGGCGCGCCCGCCGCGACAGGCGAGGCCGGTGACATGTACGTCAAGGGCGACAGCGCCCTCGCCCTCTACTGGGGCCAGCACGAGAAGACCAAGCGCAGCCTTCTCGGCGAGTGGTTTTTCAGCGGCGACCGCTACCGCCGCGACGAGGACGGCTTCTTCTGGTACGAGGGCCGCTCCGACGACATGATGAAGGTCAGCGGCCTATGGGTCTCTCCGATCGAGATCGAAGGAGTGCTGCTCGAGCACCCGGCGGTGGGCGAAAGCGCGGTCGTCGGGATCGAGGTCGAGGGATTCACCAAGATCAAGGCCTACGTGATCCCCAAGGGCACGGGCTCCGCCGCCCTGGCGGAGCAGCTCCAGGAGCACTGCAAGTCACGCCTGCAGCGCTACCAGTACCCGCACCTGATCGAGTTCGTCTCCGAGCTGCCGAAGACGGTCACGGGGAAGATCCAGCGCTACAAGCTTCGTCAGCAGCCGGCCGCCGACGAGGCACCCGCGCGGACGTAGCTGTTCCGGGCCAGCCAGAAGAAGGTCGCCGAGTCCTCGACCAGCGCCCGGTACATCGGGCTCAGCTGGCTCTCGTGGCATTCGACCGCGCGCCTGACTGTCTTCAGCTCGTCTGGGGTCGGCTCGTAGACCAGGTCGGGGCCGTCCACTGGAAAGAAGCGCATCGTGGTCTCCGGGTCGAACCGCCTCACCCAGGCTTCGAGCGCGTTCGCCTCGGGCCGGTCGAGCGCCAGGTGGTAGTGCTCCCGCCCGCTGCCCGCGAGGGCGGCGTCGGTGCAGGCGCCGACGGCGATGTGGTCGGGGTGGCCGTAGCCGCCGTCCGGGCCCCAGCCAAGGACCAGCTCCGGGTCGAGGCGAGCGACCGCTTCGCGGATCCGTCGGGTGATCTCGTGCTGGTCACAGGCGGGAACGCGACCGTCCGGATAGTCCCAGAGCTCGACGCTCGCCAGCCCCAGGACGGCCGCCGCCCGGTCCAGCTCGCCGGCCCGGATGCCGGGCAGCTCTTCCGGGCGCCGGCCGGGAGGGAGCCCGTTCCAGCCGGCGCCGCCGCGCGTGACGCAGAGCAGGTGCACCTCCGAACCGGCGGCAACGCTGCGAACGACGGCCGTACCGTTCCCCATCGACTCGTCGTCCGGGTGGGCGGTGACCAGCAGCAGGCGGTGGGGTGTGCTCAGGCTCGCGCGGCGACCTCGCTGAGCGCGCGCCGAAAGCCTTCGAGGCCTGGCTCGATCATCTCGTCGTTGGCGGTCAATGAGATCCGGAACCAGCCTGGGAGCTCGACCACGGAGCCGGGCAGGACCAGCGTGCCGTGGCGGCGGAGCACCCGGGAGAACTCCTGGTCGTCCTCCAGCGGTGACCTCACCATCGCGTAGAAGGTCCCCTCCGGGAGGTCGGTCTGGTAGCCCATCTCCAGGAGGGCGGGGATGACCCGGTCGCGGCGCCGCTGGAGGGCGCCGACATCGATGGAGAGCTGCTCGATCCGCGGCAGGGCGTGCTGCAGGTCTGCATTCGCGAACGCCCAGCCGGTGGTGACCTGGCCCAGGAAGAGGAGCCCGCGGAGCTGCTTGGCGCCCGGCATGCCGGGCGCCATCGCGATGTAGCCCATCCGCATCCCCGGGCTGAGCAGCGTCTTGCCGTAGGAGTAGAGGACGAAGGTGGGCGGGTAGAGGGCGGCGGGGGTCGTGAAGCGCAGGTCGTCGTAGACGATCCGGTGATAGGGCTCGTCAGAGAGCAGGTAGACCGGCCGGCCGTGCCGGTCGGACGCCTCGGTCAGCACCCGCGCCAACTCCTCCAACTGCTGCGTCGGGTAGACGCGGCCGGTCGGGTTGTGCGGCGTGTTGATCAGCACCGCCGCCGTTCGCGGCGTGATCGCCGCCGCGATCGCCTCAGCGTCCAGGTCGAAGGCCGGCGGCTGCAGCCGCACCCGGACCGGCTCGGCGCCGACGGCCACGATCAGCGGCTCGTAGAAGAACCAGGGCGGCGAGATGAAGATCACCTCGTCGCCGGGCCCTGCCACGGCCCGCAGGGTCGCCGCGATCGCCCCGAAGCCGCCGTTGGTCACGAAGACGTCCTCCGGCGCGAAGGGGACTCCGAGCCGAGGGCCGATCGACTCCGCGATCGTCCGCCGGGACGACTCCTCGTTCATCTTGTAGGCGAACCAGTTCTTGTCCCGCGGCTCCAGCGCTTGTTGGAGGGCCCCGACCAGCTCCGGCAGGGGCAGCTCCTGGGGGTTGCCGAGCGCGAAGTTGTTGATCTCCGGGTCGTCGAGAAGGGCCTCGAACTCCGGGTCGGTCAGAAAGGCGAGCGTGGACTCCAGCGCGGCCGCGATCCGGGGCAGGACGCTGGGCATGTCGGCAGGACTATAGCCTTTAAGCGCTTTGTCCAAAAAGGTGGCGGTCGTGCCCGGCGACGGCGCCGGGAAGGAGGTGGTTCCAGAGGCCGTCAAGGTCCTGCGGGCTGTCGGCGCCGGCCTCGAATTCGAGGAGTACGACATCAGCGCCGACCGCTACCTGGCGACCGGGGTCTCGCTCGACGAGGACACCTTCGCGGACCTGCGCGGCGCCGACGCGATCCTCTTCGGTGCCGTCGGCGACCCGCGTGTCGACGAGCACTACGCGGCCGGCATCCTGCTCCGGATCCGATTCGAGATGGACCTCTGGGCCAACCTCCGCCCGGCCCGCCTGTACGACGCGCGCCTGTCGCCGCTGCGCGACGAGAAGGCGCGGGAGGTCGATCTCCTGGTCGTGCGTGAGAACACCGAAGGGGTCTACATCGGCGCCGGCGGCCGCTTCAAGAAGGACACGCCCGACGAGGTCGCCATCCAGGAGGACGTGAACACCTACAAGGGCGTCAACCGCATCCTCGAGGACGCCTTCAGGCGGGCCCGGCGAGAGGTCTGCATGGTCGACAAGTCGAACGCGATGGGCTTCGCCGGCGGCCTCTGGCAGTCGCGCTGGAAGGCCGTGGCGCCGGCGCATCCAGAGGTCCGGGCGCGTCACCTCTATTCGGACGCCTGCGCCATGGAGCTGGTCCGCGACCCCTCCCAGTTCGACGTGATCGTTACCGGCAACCTGTTTGGCGACCTGCTGAGCGACCTCAGCGCGCAGCTGATCGGCGGCATGGGCATCGCGCCCTCGGCCAACCTCAACCCGGACACCGGCCAGGGCCTCTTCGAGCCCGTCCACGGCTCGGCGCCGAAGCTGGCCGGGCGCGGCATCGTGAACCCGGTTGGAGCGATACTGAGCGCGGGGATGATGCTCTCCCAGCTCGGCCTCGAGGACGAGGCCAAGGCGGTCGAGGACGCGGTCGTGGCCACGATCCGGGACCGCCGGTGCACCGCCGACATCGGCGGGGAGCTCAGCACCAGCGCCGCCGGGGATGCGGTGGTCCGGAATCTCAAAGGGGTCTAGCGAATGGGAATGAACATGACCGAGAAGATCCTGGCCCGCGGCGCGGGCCGGGAGTCGGTCAGACCGGGCGACCTGCTACTGGCCAAGGTCGACTTCGCTATGGGCCACGACCTCACCATCCCGCCGGCCTCCAAGATCATGCGCGAGCAGATGGGCGCCACCAAGGTTTGGGACCCGGAGCGCCTGGCGGTCGTCCAGGACCACTTCCAGCCCGCCAAGGACACGGCTTCGGCGGCGCTCGGCAAGACGACCCGGGACTGGGCGCGCGAGATGGGCATCAAGTGGTACTTCGAAGTCGGCGACGGCGGCATCTGCCACACCGTGCTGCCCGAGCGGGGGCTGGTGCTACCCGGCGAGCTGATCGTCGGCGCCGACTCGCACAGCTGCACCTACGGCGCGCTGAACAACTTCGCGACCGGCGTCGGCTCGACCGACCTCGCCTGTGTCCTCTCCCTCGGCGAGCTTTGGTTCCGGGTCCCCGAGACGCTCAAGTTCGTCTACCACAACCGGCTCCGAGAGTGGGTCGAAGCCAAGGACCTGATCCTGCGCGTCATCGGCGAGCTGACCGTCGACGGCGCCCGCAGCAAGGCGATGGAGCACACCGGCGAAGCGCTCAAGCACATCGATATGGAAGGCCGCCTGACGATGACCAACATGGCCATCGAGGCGGGCGCGAAGAACGGGATCATGGAGTACGACGAGGTCACCGAGGCGTTTCTCAAGGACATCGCCAAACGCCCCTATACGCCGGTCTCCTCCGACCCCGACGCACAGTACGAGAAGGTATTCGAGTTCGACGCCGAAAAGGTGGAGCTCTCCGTCGCCAAGCCGATGTCGCCGGACGCCTACGCGCCGCTCTCGGAGGTGGCCGGCGTCAAGCTCGACCAGGTCTTCATCGGCTCTTGCACCAACAGCCGGATCGGCGATCTGCGGCGCGCCGCGGCGGTGCTGAAGGGCCGGCGCGTGCATCCCCAGACCCGGCTCCTGATCACGCCCAGCTCCACCGAGACGGCGCGGATGGCGGAGCGGGAGGGGCTGCTGCGGATCTTCTATGACGCCGGCGCGTCCTGGACCGTCTCCACCTGCGGCGCCTGCCTGGGCGGCCACATGGGCGTGCTCGGCGAGGGCGAGACCTGCCTCAGCACCACCAACCGCAACTTCCCCGGCCGGATGGGCCACCCGAAAGCCCTGGTGTACCTGTCCAACCCGGTGGTCGCCGCCGCCAGCGCCATCGCGGGCGAGATCATCCACCCGGCGGAGATCATGAAGCGGGAACCAATCGCCGTATGACGGCCCCCCTGGTCTTGCGCGGCAACACCTGGAAGTTCGGTGACAACGTCGACACCGACCAGATCATCCCGGCCCGCTATGCCATCTACTCGCTGGACGAGAAGAAGCTGGGCGAGCACGCGATGGAGGACGTTCCCGACAACGAGGGCTGGTCCAAGAAGGTGACCGCGGGCGACATCCTGGTCGCCGGCTCCAACTTCGGCTGCGGGTCCTCGCGGGAGATCGCGCCGGTGGCCATCCGCTCGGCCGGCATCAGCGCGGTGATCGCCGACTCCTTCGCGCGCATCTTCTTCCGGAACTCGATCAACATCGGCTTCCCGATCCTCCAGTCGCCGCAGGCGGCCGAGGCGATCCGGGAAGGCGACCAGCTGGAGGTCGACCTCGAGGAGGGCGTGATCAAGAACCTCACCCAGGGCGACGAGTACCAGGCGGAGGCCTTCCCGGAGTTCATGACCGAGCTCATCCACATGGGCGGGCTGGCGCCCTGGGTGCGCAAGCGCCTCGAGGAGAAGCGAGCCGCCGGGCTGCTGCGTTGAGCGACGGGCCGGTCGAGCTCCAGGAACCACTCGAGGAGCTGGCGCGCGACCCGAAGAGGTTCGGGCACGACCTGGTCTTTCCGCCGGCCGGCAGGATCCGCGTCTACGACGACACGCTGCGCGACGGTGAGCAGATGCCCGGCGTCGCCTTCAGCCCCGACACCAAGTACGAGCTGGCGCGCGCGCTGAGCGACATCGGCGTCCACATCCTGGACGTCGGCTTCCCGGCCGTCGGCGGGAGCGAGCGGGAGACGCTGAAGCTGGTGCTGGAAGGCAAGCGCCGCGGCGAGCTGCGCCCGGACCTCGAGATCGTCTGCATGATGCGCTCCAACCAGGCCGACATCGACGCGACCTTCCGCGTCATGGATGAGCTCGGCCAACCGCGGGACTCGGTGACCTATTTCATCTTCTCCAGCGCTTCCGACCTGCACGTGAAGTACAAGCTGGGCAAGACATTGCTGGCGCGGGAGGGGATCCCGGCCAGCGAGTGGCTGGAGCTTCCGGTCGGCTTCTACCGAGAGGCCAACCTGCGGATGCTGTGCGAGGCGATCGCCTACGCCAAATCCGCGGGCGCCGTTGAGATCGAGTTCGGAGGCGAGGACGGGTCTCGCGCGGACGTGGACTACATCGCCGAGATCCACCGCGAGGGGTTGAAGGCGGGCGGCACGCGACCCTCCACCCCGGACACGGTCGGCTGCTACTCGCCCTTTGCGGTGCGCGAGTACATCCCCGCCATCAAGGCCGCCGCCCCGGACGCACCGCTGGTCGTGCACTTCCACAACGACCTCGGCGTCGGCGCCTGGAACACGGTGATGGCGCTGGGGAGCGGGGCGGAGGTGTTCACGACCTCCGTCAACGGGATCGGCGAGCGGACCGGCAACGCGCCGATGCACGAGGTCCTGCTGCAGCTCCGCTACCTGTTCGGCATCGAGATCCCGGGCTTCCGCTACCAGAAGCTGCGGGAGCTGGCACGCTCGCTGGAGCGGCTCAGCGGCATCCCGGTCTCGCCGACGGCGCCCGGCATCGGTCTCAACGTGTTCAGCCACGAGTCGGGCATCCACACGGCGGGGATGCTCATCCATCCCGCCATCTATCAGTTCATCCCGCCGCGCGACCTCGGCGAGAAGGTGCGCTACGTGTATGGCAAGCACTCCGGCGCGGTCGTGATCGAGCACGCGCTGCGCGCCAACCACGTCCATTTCGACGCCGACCTGGTCAGCCGCGTCATGAGCGAGGTCAAGCGGGTGCGCGAAGAGCGCGCCGAAAGGGCCGACTTCTACGCCTGGTCGCAGTCCTACTACAACCACCTGGAAGGCATGGGCGTCAGCGAGGAGGAGGTCGTCGAGATCGCCACCGCCCTCTCCGAGAAGCCGACGGCGTGACGAAGTTCTTCCAGGGGCCGCTGGCCGGCCAGAAGGCGGTTGCCGACGGGTTTGCCGTCGCGGAGTGGAAGGACGAAGGCGGCGAAACCGCGTCCCCCCGCTACATCGCGCCGCTGCACCGCCATCACCGCGACGACGAGGCCTGGTACATCCTCGAAGGAAGGCTGCGCTTCAGCTTCGACGGCCGGGAGTTCGAGGCCGGCGCGGGCGAGCTGGTGCTCTCTCCGCCCGGCGTGGCCCACACCTATTGGAACCCGGGTCCCGGCCGCTGCCGCTACCTGCTGCTGATGACCCCCAACCTCTCCGCGCTGCTGGAGGCGCTCCACGAGCTGCCCGATCGCAACCGCGAGACGGTGGCCGCGCTCTTCGCCCGCTTCGGCGCCGAGCTCCTCTAGAGGGATGATTTTGAGCCGAACTTCGGACTCGGAACACTGAATGGCGGACCTGAAGGCTGACGCCCAGCTTGCCGGTACGCGCGAGGAATACCTCCGCATCCACCGTTACGTGGCCCTGACCAAGGCGCTGGACGACCGGATGCACATCCTGGTCAAGCAGGGCCGGGCTCCCTTCGTCGGCTCGGCGCGCGGCCACGAGGGCGTCCAGGTCGGCGCCACGGCCGCCTTCGATGGTTCCGAGGACTGGCTCGTCCCGCATTACCGGGGGCTCGGCAGCGTGGTCACGATGGGCCTGACCGCGCGCGAGTGGATGCTGGCGGTCTTCGCCAAGGCGTCCGACCCGCTGACGGCGGGACGCAACATCCCCGGCGGCTGCTTCGGTTACCGCCAGAAGCGGGTCGTGACCGTCTCCCAGGTCGTCGCCAGCTGGCTGCCCAAGGCGGCTGGGATGGCCTACTCGGCCAAGCTGCTGAAACGGGACTCCGTCTTTCTCTGCAGCTTCGGCGACGGCGCCACCTCGACCGGTGATTTCCACGAGGCGCTGAACTTCGCCGGCGTCCATAAGCTGGCGGTGGTCTTCGTCTGCGAGAACAACGGCTGGGCGATCTCGGTGCCCCTGTCCAAGCAGGCAGGCAACCCGGACCTCTACCGCAAGGCGGCCGGGTACGGCATCGCCGGGGTACAGGTCGACGGCTCCGACGTGCCGGCCGTCCATGCGGCCGCCCGCGAGGCGGTGGCCCGGGCCCGGTCCGGGGAGGGCCCGACCCTGATCGAGGGCCTGATCAAACGCATCAACTCCCACACCTCAGAGGACAACCAGGCCCGCTATCGGACGGCGGAGGAGATCGCCGAGGCGCTCGCCTACGACCCGGTCGTCAAGTTCGAGAACTGGCTCGCCGAGCGCGGCTGGCTCTCCACCTCCGAAGCGGAGCGGATTCGGCTGGAGCTGGAGCGGGAGGCCGGAGAGGCGGCCGACTGGGCTGAGCAGCAGCCCGACCCGCGGGCGGAGGACACGCTCCGCAACGTCTACTCCGAAGGCTGCTAGGGCCGGACCGCCGCCTTGCGGCAGGCCCAGGGGCCGACGTCGATCCCCGCGCTCAGCATCCAGATGAAGAGCGCCGCGGCCACCGCCCCCACCAGCAGCTGGAAGAGCGCGGCGATTCCCTCGCCCCTGACCAGGCCGACGATTCCGGTCACGACGGCGGCGGCGCTGATGGCGAGCACGACCAGGTCCGCGTAGAAGATCCAGGCCCAGCGCCGGGCCAGGCTCAGCACGCCGAGGAGCAGGAGGACGGCGCCGGCGAGGAGGCCGATCGCGACGCCGAAGTCCGCGGCCAGCGCGGCCGCCTGCTGCTCCTGGGCGGCCGGCAGCCGCTGAAGTTGTATTGCACGCAGCGCAGCCTCCTTCACCGCCGGCCAGGCGAACAGGGTCGCCACGACCTGGTAGGCGCCGGCCAGCAGGAGGAAGGCCCCGGCCAGCGCCTGCATGAGGAGCGTGCGGGAGGTCGGCTGCCAGGTGTACGCGGAAAGACGGCGTTTTAGTGGGCCCGCCACCTTTTCAGTGATAGCATGACTGTCAGATGAACGCCAGCAGCAGGGAACTCATCCCCGCTTGATGAGGATCGGTCCCGGCCCGACCGTGTTCGGGGAGTTCAGGTCGGTCGAAGAGGCCCGCCGGTGCGTGCTCGACCTGCGGCGGGCGGGCTTCGAAGAGGACGAGGTGGGGTTCTCGGCGCCCGCCGACCGGCCGGCGATGGTCAGCGTGATGGCCGGGGAGCGCTGGGCAGAGGCTCGCCTGATCCTGGCCGGCCAAGGTAGCCGACCGATGACCGGCGGCCGCCGCCGCTCACCCATCCGCGAGGCGGTGGAAAGACTGCTCCGCAGGCGCCTCGGAATCGAGCCGGTCGGCGAATTCGCGGAGGATCGCCGCCAGCCGCACCGGGATTCCTGACCGCCCGTCCCCAAGGCGCCGTGCCCGCCTGATCGCGTCGAAGTCCCTGGCGATCTCCGAGTTGTGCTCGTGGACGACCAGGTCGACGCTCCAGAGCTCGTTCACGAGGCACCTCCCAGGCGCTTGAGCGCCTCATCCACGTCGATCTCGCCCCGGGCCAGCGACTCGAGCATCTCCACGTTCGGCGCCGGGGCGGATGGGCGATCGATGCCCAGCTTCTGCAGGAGCCCGTCGAAGCGGGCGCGGGCGGTCGGGTAGCTGACCCCGAGGTGTCGCTCGAGGTCCTTCATGTTTCCGCGCGATGCCAGGAAGACCTTCAGCATCGAGCGGTCCTCGGCCGTCAGGGCGCAGAACTCGCAGGACTCGAAGCGGCCTGACAGCTCGGTTGAGCAGTTGCCGCAGCTGAGCCTGGTGAGCAGCAGCTGGTCACCACAGACGGGGCACTGGCGCGGAGCGGTGCGGGTGGCGGTCACTCGGCGACACCCACCATGACCGAGCCCAGCTCGGCGACGATGTCGAGGGTCCCGGCGCCATCGCCGACCTGCGCCTGGGCCGTGCCTCCGCCGATCCTGGACACGGCCGGCACGCCTGGCAGTGAGACCTTGCCGAGGCTGGTTCGGGCGGTGATCTTCACGTTCGAATCAGGATCGAGCTCGAGCTTGACGCTGCCCGCCTGGCAGCTGATCTTCGAGCTCCCACCGGTCAACCGGCCCCGGGCCTTGACCGAGCCGGCCTGGCAGTCGAGGTCGAGCGGGGCGGAGAAGCCTTCGATCTTGGTCGACCCCGCCTGCACCTCGGCGCGGATCGGGGCCCGGATCCCCTGGATCCGCAGGGTGCCGGCCTGGACCTGGACGTCGAGGGCGAGAGCCGGGTTCATCCGGACCAGCAGCTTCAGATCGCGCACGTCGATGCCGAAACCAATGCGGCCGAACCGGAATCCAACCTCGTCGTCAAGGGTCGACTCGACGACGAGGGTGTCGCCCTCGCGGCGAGCCTGGTGGGGGCCGTCGGCGACGGCCTCCCGGACCGACTCATCGCCGATGACGGTCACGCTGCCCATCGAGGTCACGAGCCGAACCCGGGCCAGGTCGGAAGGCGGCATGGCTTCGGCCTCGATGGCCGGTGGCGCGGTCTCGGGATCCAGCTCCAGGAGCTCGAGGGCTGCTTCCTGGGGAGTCAGGGTTCCCTGGGCCACCCTCGCCAGAATTTCACGCTTGGCGTCTTGCATGGCCTAATTAGAAAGCGCGACTTGCTAGTTTGTCAAGTCGACTTACCAAATCGTGGTCGCCGCTGCGCCGGTAGGATGTTCGGATGAAACCGGAGCGGGTCCGGGTGGGGGTCGTCGCCGACACTCACTGCCCGGAGTTCCTGGAGCGCCTCCCGGCCCGTCTCGCCGAGCTGCTGGAGGGCGTCGACCTGATCCTTCACGCGGGTGACGTGAGCTCCCGGGAAACCCTCGCCGAGCTGGCCAGGATCGCACCCGTGGAGGCGGTGCTGGGCGATCACGACCGGGGCCTGGACCTACCCCGGCGGCGGCTGGTCGAGGTGGGCGGGAAACGGATCGGGCTGCTCCACGGCGACCGGAGCCGGCTGTTCGAGGAGCCGGCCACCTTCACCGGGACCATCTCGCTCGGCTACTGGTGGCCGAAGGCCGGCCTGCACCGCTGGCTGCGGAACGCCTTCCCGGACGCCGACGCGGTCGTCTACGGGCACACTCACCTGGCGGAGGCGCGGCGCCACGCCGGCGCCCTCCTCTTCAACCCCGGCGCCGTCTACCAGGTGACGCCGGACGAGGCCCGGCGGCGGCTGGGGCGCCGGCCTGGCTGGTTCGAGTGGAGCTGGCTCCAGGTGATCCGGCACCGGCGGGTCTGGCCGCGGGCGTCGGTCGGCATCCTCGAGATCGGCCCAACCGGGATCACGGC
>VBHN01000074.1 GCA_005881155.1 Chloroflexota bacterium
TGATGCCGAGGCTGACCGCGAGCTCCACCTAGGTTGGCATTCTCCGCCATCCGGCCACTCGCGAACTCCATGCGAAATACTTGCTGCCGCAATCAAGTATCCAAGTGGCAGTAACCAAATCTCTTCTTTCGGAGGAATCGCGAGTCAATGACCAGATACGAGATCGACAAGGCCCACAGCCGGTTCGGCTTCACGGCCAAGCACATGATGTTCACGACCGTCCGCGGGCAGTTCACGGACTACGACGGCCACGTCGAGGTCGAGGGCGACGACTACGCCGGCGCGACCGGCGAGTTCACCGTCAAGGTCGCCAGCATCGAGTCCGGCGTCCAGCAGCGGGACGACCACCTGCGCTCGCCCGACTTCTTCAACGCGCCGGAGTTCCCCGACCTGACCTTCAAGCCCACCGCCATCGTGCCCACCGGCAACGACCACTACCAGGTCACCGGCGACCTCACCATCCGCGGTGTGACCAAGCCCGTGGAGCTCGACGTGACCTTGGAAGGGAGGCTCGACAAGGACGCCTGGGGCAAGCAGCGGGTCGCCATCACCGCGCTCGGCCAGGTCAACCGCAAGGACTGGGGCCTGAACTGGAACCTGGCGCTGGAGACCGGCGGCTGGCTGGTCAGCGACACCATCAAGATCGAGGTCGAGGCCGCCTTCGTGGCCGAGGCCGCCGGCCAGGCCGCAGCCTGAAGCAGCCGGTTCGCTTCCGGAGGGGTCGGGGCAGCTGCCGCGACCCCTTTTTCTTGTCTGCCTGTCGCAAAAGGTACCCGTACCTTTTCGTTTGAACCGCACGTGGCTCGGCACGCGGGACGCACCTAGCGTTTAGACGCATGAGACGAAATCTGGTGATCGCGACAGCCGCCGCCCTGGGCCTCGCCCTCCTCCCCGTCGTCGCGTTCGCCGCCGACGCGCCCAAGCCGACCACCGCGGACATCGCCTCCGACACCGTCTGGGTGATCGTGACCGGCGTCTTCGTGATGTTCATGCAGGCCGGCTTCGCGATGCTCGAGGTCGGCTTCAGCCGGATGAAGAACGTGGGCACGGTGGTGGCCAAGGTGATCACCAACTTCTCGATCAGCTCGATCGTCTACTGGGCGGTCGGCTTCGGGATCGCCTTCGGCGGCGGGGGCCTCTTCTGGCTGATCGGCGGCAGCGGCTGGTTCCCGAGCTTCTCACCGGGCTCGCAGATGGACCTGCCGGCGCTGGTCGGCAGCACGGCCCCCGCCTCCGCCAAGTTCTTCTTCGAGTTCGTCTTCTGCGCCGTCTCGCTGGCCATCGTCTGGGGCACGATGCTGGAGCGCACCAAGTTCATCGTCTACATCCTCTTCGCCATCCCCTTCGCCGGCCTCATTTATCCGCTGATCAGCCACCAGCTCTTCGGCGGCGGCTGGCTGCAGGCCACGCTCGGCGCCCAGGACTTCGCCGGCTCGACGGTCGTCCACCTCACCGGAGCCACCGCCGGCTTCGCCGGCCTGCTCCTGCTCGGTCCCCGGATCGGCAAGTACGGCCGCAAGCGAAAGCCGAACGCGATCCCCGGCCACAGCATGCCGATCGCCCAGCTCGGCGTCCTCATCCTCTGGTTCGGCTGGTTCGGCTTCAACCCGGGCTCGACCCTGAACGCCATCGCCGCGCTGATCTGCATCTACGCGGTCACCAAGACGATGGACGTCGGCATGATCGGCAACGGCGCCATCGCGGCGCTGGTCGCCATCACGGCGCCTTCGGGCTACGTCGAGCCCTGGGCCGCGCTGGTCATCGGCGGGGTGGCGGGTGTGATCGTGGTGTTCGGCGTGCTCGCCATCGACAGGTACCTGGACGACCCCATCGGCGCCATCCCCGCGCACGGGCTGGCGGGCATCTGGGGGACGCTCTCCTGCGGCCTCTTCACCGTCCCGGCGCTGGCCAAGTTCAACGGCATCGGCGAAGGCGGCCTCTTCTACACCGGCTCCTTCCACCAGCTCGGCGCCCAGGCCGTCGCCGTCGGCGTGTCGGCGGGAACCGTGTTCGTGCTCAGCTTCGCCTGCTTCTGGGTGATCAAGAAGACGGTCGGGCTGCGCGTCTCCGCCCGCGAGGAGATGGAGGGCCTGGACATCAGCGAGCACGGCATGTGGGGCTACCCCGAGGCCTTCATGCCGGTCCCCGGCGGCGTCTACCGGCCGGCCGAGATGCCGACCGTCAACCCGCACAACGTCGGGGAGTATGGTGGCGCCGTCAAACCCAGCCGGGAAGGAGCGGGCGCATGAAGCTGGTCGAAGCGATCATCCGGCACGAGAAGCTGCAGGAGGTGCAGGACGTGCTGGACGAGTGCGGCGTGTCGGGCGTGACGGTGACCGAGGTCAAGGGCTGCGGGGCGCAGCGCGGCTACACGGAGTCCTACCGCGGCACCCGCGTGAACATCTCGCTCCGGCCGCGCCTGAAGATCGAGGCGGTGATGCGCACGGAGATCGTCGACAAGGTGGTCGAGATGATCGCGGCCGCGGCCCGGACCGGGGAGGTGGGCGACGGCAAGATCTTCGTGATCCCGATCGAGGAGGCGGTCAGGATCCGCACCGGCGAGCGCGGACCCGAAACGGTGCAGCACGCCGAGCGCGCGATGTGGGGCCACTGAAAGCCCCCGCCGGCTAACCCCCGGACGGAGCTGCCGGGCCGTGCCCGGCCGCGATCTGGGCAGCCAGGTCGAGGATCCCGTCGGCGTAGTGCCAGGTGTCGGCGGCATAGTAGCCGCCAAGGATGGCCGGCTCGCCCTGGTAGTAGGCGGCCAGCGCGGTCCGGGTGTCGTACTTGCCGAGCAGGTCCTTGAGGAGCGCGGCGCCGACCTCGGCGTTGTCGACCGGGTTCTGGATGTCGACCGGCCGGCCGAGGAGGTTGGGGCCGGCCGTCTGCGCGGTCAGCGGCATCACCTGGAGCAGGCCGACGGCGCCCTCGCTGGAAACGGCGTCCTGGCGCCAGCCGCTCTCCCAGAAGGAGACGGCCAGGAGCAGGTTCTGGTCGACGCCCTGGTCGGCCGCGGCCTTGAGCAGGATCCCGTGGACGTCGTTCAGCGGCTGGGCCGTGGCGAGGGCCGCGGGAGGCGGGGTCAAGGGGATCCGCGGGTCGTCCCAGGACAGGCGCCCGGCGATGTTCAGCGCGATCAGGTCGGCGCTGCTGTCGCGGTCGGCCAGGGCCCGTCCGGGCAGGCCGGCAAGCGCAAGCGAGGCCGCCAGGGGCAGGCCCCAGCGGACGACCTGTCGGAGGCGGGTTCCGTCGAGCACGAGGAGGCATTCAAGCGGGTGGCCCGAACGCAATGCAACCCCGATCCGCGGACATTTTGTCGGCGCGGTGAAGTTCTCAGATGTTAGTCAGGCGGTAGCAGCTTCTCTGAGAAAGCTGGTTACCAGTCCGGCCAGCTCCTCGGGCTTCTCGGCCGGGAGCATGTGGCCCGACCCGGAGATGATCTCCATGGTCGCGTCGGGGATCCCGGCGGCGATGATCTCGCCGGCGCGGGGAGGGCAGTGCTGGTCGAGGTCGGCGCAGACGATTAACGTCCGTGCACGGATCTTTACCAGCTCCGGGTCGAGCGGCTCGGGCTTGAGGCGGGCCATGGCGCGCGCGGCGTTGCGGTAGCCGGCGGGGTCCTGGGTGGACTGGCGGCGGATGGCCAGCCCGGCCTCCAGCTCGCCGGGGCTGATGTGGTACGCGTCGACGGTGTCGTGGTCGATGGTGGCGCGCAGCTCGGCGCTGCCCATCTCGGCGCGTTCCCGGTACCACTGCGCGGCGGCGCTGCCGACCCGGCTGCTGGTGGCGACCGGGAAGAGCACCTCGACCTTCTCCGGGTGGTCGATCGCGAAGCGCATGGCGATGGTGCCGCCGAGGCTGAAGCCGGCGACCGCCGCGCTCTCCAGACCGATCGCGTCGAGCAGGTTGTCCAGGTCGTCGCCCAGCTGCTGGAGCGTGCCCTTGGCAGCACCGAGCGTGGAGTCGCCGTGGCCGCGGACGTCGTAGAGCACCACCCGGTGCCGGAGGGCGAGGTCGGGGATGACCCGGCGCCAGAGGCGGTGGTCGTCGGCCAGCCCGTGGATGAGGACCAGCGGCGATCCCCGGCCGACCTCGTACCAGGCGGTCTCGATGTCGCCTGTCCGGGCCAGCATGATCGAGATCTACGTTAACAGGGTCTCCCGGAGCGCCTTGCGGTCCACCTTGCCGGGCCCGCCGAGCGGAATCTCCGGCACAGCTCGGAGCTCTTCCGGCCACTTGTAGCGGGCCATGCCCTGGGCGGCGAGGTGCTCCTGCACGCTCTCCAGGGTCGGCGGGCGCAGGCCCTGCCTGGCGACCACGAAGGCGACCGCGCGCTCGCCCAGGTCGGCGTCCGGGCGACCTACCACGCAGGCGTCGGCGATGGCCGGGTGGGAGCGGAGCACCTGCTCGACCTCGTGCGGGTTGATGTTCGAGCCGCCCCGGATGATGAGGTCCTTGGAGCGGCCGGAGACGACCAAGTACCCGTCTTCGTCCAACCGCCCGAGGTCACCCATGTGGACCCAGCCGTCGGCCGCCTGGGGACCGAACTCTTCGCCCCAGTAGCGCTCCTGGACGGTGTCTCCGCGCATGCAGATCTCGCCCTCCTCGGTGACCATCACCTCGCAGCAGTCGTGCGGGCGGCCGACCGTGTGGTGGCGCTTCTCGCGCGGGTCGGAAGGGCTGCCGACGCTCAGCTGGCCGGCGTCCATGGAGCCGTAGAAGATGCAGACCCTGGACCCGGTCCGGTCCTCCCAGCGGGCGGCCAGGTCGGGCGGCATCGGGGCGCCGGCGACGGCTGTGACCCGGGCCCCGCGGAGGGCGGCGGGGTCCAGGGCCGGCGACTCCAGGAGCCGGAAGACGTTGGTGGGAACGCCGACCAGCATCGTCGCGCGGTGCTCGGCGGCCAGCCTTAACACGGTGGCTGGGTTGAACCGGGGCTCGTGCAGCATGATCAGCCCGGCGCCCAGGCGGAGGCAGAAGAGGCACATTCCGCCAATGCCCTGGGTGAGCGGCGACATGACCAGGACCCGGTCTGCCTCGGTGACCTCGAGGCGGCTGGTGAATCCTTCGAAGGTGGCCTGCTTCAGCTTGGCGCTGAGGGCCGCCAGCTTGGGCAGCCCGGTCGTGCCGCTGGTCAGCGCGATCTCCACGATCCGCTGGGGGTCTGCAGGCGGGTTGGGGGCGGGGGCGGGCCCGACAGGCGTCTGGGCCGACGGGGGCGGGAGGGATGAAAAAACGGTCGGCAGGTCGGCCTCGGCGATCACCCGGCGGGCGCCCGATTTGTCCAGCGCCCAGCGCAGCTCAGCCTCTCCCAGCGTCAGCGGCAGCGGCATGATCACCCCCCCGGCCGCGGGGATGGCGAGCTCCAGCGCCACGTACTCCCAGACGTTCGGCAGGCGCACCCCGACCGGCTCTCCCTCGGCCAGTCCGTCCGCTCGGAGCCGCCCCACCAGCCCGTCCACGACCTGCGCCAGCTCGGCGAAGGTGACCCGGCGAACGAGGTCGTAGACCGCCACCGACGACGGCCGCTCCGCGGCGTTGGCGCGGATGTAGCTCAGCGCGTCGAACCGTCTGCGAATAGCCTCCACTCCCCCACCACGCCCTTCGGCTGCTTCAGCCCCCGATCGTCGAAGCTGAGGCCTGGCGTACCGAGTTTGGGGGGCCACCGTGGCCCCCCAAATCTACTAGCTGTCTTTGCTTTCGGCGCCCGACCCGGCGGGCTCTTTCGCGCGCGGTTTGGGGATCAGCGTGACCCCGTTCTCGTCCGCGTCGACCAGGATCGTGTCGCCCTTGGTGAACTTGCCCCGGAGCAGCTCCTCGGAGAGCGGGTCCTCGATCCGGCTGGTGATCACCCGCCGCAGCGGACGGGCGCCGTACATCCGGTCGAAGCCCTCCTTGGCCAGCCAGTCCCTGGCCGCGTCGGTCACGTCCAGGTAGACCTCCTGCTCGGAGAGGTGCTTCATGGTCCGGGCCAGCATCAGGTCGACGATCGAGCGGACCTGCTCGGTGGTGAGGCTCTTGAAGGTCACGACCGCGTCGATCCGGTTCAGGAACTCGGGGCGGAACGTCCGCTTGAGCTCGTCGTCGATCCGGGTCTTCATCTGCTTGTGACGGCGATCGTTGTCCTCCTCCTCCGAGGCCGCCGCGGCCTGGAAGCCGAGGCTCGTCTGGGCCTGGCTCAGGTCCCGGACGCCGAGGTTGGAGGTCATGATGATGATCGAGTTGGCGAAGTTCACCTGCTTGCCCTTGGCGTCTGAGAGACGGCCGTCCTCGAGGATCTGGAGCAGCATGTTGAACACCTCGGGATGCGCCTTCTCGATCTCGTCGAGGAGGATCACCGAGTAAGGCCGCCGGCGCACCGCCTCGGTAAGCTGGCCGCCCTCGTCATAACCGACGTAGCCGGGAGGCGACCCGACCAGGCGGGCCGTCGTGTGCCGCTCCATGAACTCCGACATGTCGAGCCGGATGAGGGCGTCCTCGGAGTCGAACAGGAACTCGGCCAGCGCTCGCGCCAGCTCCGTCTTGCCAACCCCGGTCGGCCCCAGGAAGATGAAGGAGCCGATCGGCCGCCGCGGATCCTTGAGGCCGGCGCGGCCCCGGCGCACGGCCTGGGAGATGGCGAGGATCGCGTCCTCCTGGCCGATGACCCGCTTGTGCAGCTCCTCCTCCATCCGGAGCAGCCGCGCCGTCTCCTCTTCGACCAGGCGCGAGACCGGCACGCCGGTCCAGGAGGCGACGATGTGGGCGATGTCCTCCTCGCCCACCTCGGGCACGATCTCGCCCAGCTTGTCCCGCCAGGCGGTCTCCTCGGAGGCGTACTTGTCCTTCTGCTTCTTCTCCTGGTCGCGGAAGCTGGCCGCGGTCTCGTAGTCCTGCTTGGCGATCGCGTCCTCCTTCTGCGCCTGGAGGAGCTTGATCTCCTTCTGCATCTCCTTGAGCTCGGGCGGCGTCGTGGTCAGCCGCATCCGGACCCGCGCCGAGGCCTCGTCGATCAGGTCGATGGCCTTGTCCGGCAGCGCCCGGTCGGAGACGTAGCGGTCGCTCAGCACGGCCGCCGCCTTCACCGCCGTGTCGGTGATGGTCACCCGGTGGTGCTTCTCGTAGAGGGACTTGATGCCGTGCAGGATGTCGATCGTCTCGGCCAGGCTGGGCTGGTCGACGAAGACCGGCTGGAAGCGGCGCTCGAGCGCCGCGTCCTTCTCGATGTACTTGCGGTACTCGTTGAGCGTGGTCGCGCCGATGCACTGGATCTCGCCGCGCGCCAGCGCCGGCTTCAGGATGTTGGCGGCGTCGATGGCGCCTTCGGCCGCGCCCGCCCCGACCAGGGTGTGGAGCTCATCGATGAAGAGCACCACCTCGCGGGTCGAACGGATCTCGTCGAGGATCTTCTTCAAGCGCTCCTCGAACTCGCCGCGGTACTTGGTGCCGGCGACCAGGGCGCCCATGTCGAGCGTCAGCACGCGCTTGTTGAGCAGCGACTCGGGCACGTTCCCGAGCGTGATCTGCTGCGCCAGGCCCTCGGCGATGGCCGTCTTGCCGACGCCCGGCTCGCCGATCAGGGCCGGGTTGTTCTTGGTCCGCCGGCTGAGGATCTGGATGACGCGTTCGATCTCCGACTCGCGTCCGATCACCGGGTCGAGGCTGTTCTTGCGCGCCATCTCGGTGAGGTCGCGCCCGAACTGGTCCAGGAGCGGGGTCTTGCTCGGCCGCTTGGGGGCCGGCTCGGCCTCCTCGGTGGCGGAGTCGTGGAGCAGCCGCTCGATCTCGGCCCGGACCTTCTCCAGGTTGGCGCCGAGGTCCTCCAGGACGTGGGCCGCGATGCCCTCGCCCTCGATCAGCAGGCCCAGCAGCAGGTGCTCGGTGCCGACGTAGTTGTGGCCCATCCGGCGGGCTTCCTCGAAGGAGATCTCGATTACCTTCTTGACCCGGCTGGTGGGAATGATTTGCTGGATGATGATCCGCTCGTTCCGGCCCAGGACCGATTCGATGGTCTGCCGGACCTTGCCGATCTCCACGCCCAGGTTCCCGAGAACCTTGGCAGCGAGTCCCTCGCCCTCCCTCAGCAACCCAAGGAGAAGATGCTCCGTCCCGATGTAGCTGTGATGAGACCTTTCAGCTTCTTCCTGGGCGAGCGTGAGAACCTTCTTCGCTCGCTCTGTGAACCTCTCGAACGGGTACAAAGTCTTTTATCTCCTTTGACGTTGGGGCTGTCTCGCGCGGTGGGACCAGCACCTCCTCTGCTGAGATACGGGAATCCAGGTCTGGAAGAGCCTTTCCACCTAACTATAACGCTGGCAGTTTCGGGTCCCATTCCCGATTGAATCGATCTCCGAGGGCCCTTCCCGAGCGCCTTGCCGCATTGCTTCCGGCGCTCGCTCCGGCCGCCCTCGGCGGTTCTCTGCCAATCCTCTTCATACCCATTTCCGTCGATGCCTATGTGTTGCCTCGAACCGCCCTCTTGATCGCCGGCGGCGCGGGGGCGGCGATCGTCGGCCTGTGGGTCCCGGCGGAGCGCCGGAGGGCGCTCGGGAACCTGCTCCTTCCCGCCCTCGCCGTCGCCGCCGCGGCGGTCATCGCCCTGCTTGCCTCAACGTCCCCGGTGCTCAGCCTGGTCGGCTCCTACAGCCGCTACGAGTCGCTGCCCGTCCGCTTGTCCTACCTGCTCCTCTTCTGCCTGGCGGCGTGGCTGCTGCGGGCGCCGGCCCAGCGCCGGCTGGTGTTGACCGTCTTCCTGGCCGGGTGCCTGGTGGCCGCCCTGGAGGCCCTCTACCAGGCGCTGACCGGGTTCCCGTCCCGACCCGACGGGAACCTCGGCCACTCCAACCTGCTCGGCGCCCTGCTGGCGATGGCGATCCCGATCGCGGCCGTTCGCGGACTCCGCTCGGGGCGCTGGGCCCTGGTCCTGCTCGGGCTGGCGGCCGGACTGGCGGTGAGCGCTTCCCGCTCGGGCTGGCTGGGGGCGCTGGCCGGCTGCGCCCTGGTCCTGCCCCTCTCGGCTCGCTCCCTCCGGGCGCGCCGGCTGCTCTTGGCGGGCGCCGGCGCGGGTCTGGCGCTGGCGGCCGTCGTCCTGGTCCTCTCGCCGCTGGGGGCGCTCCACAACGACACCGGGGCCGCCCGCCTCCATGTCTGGCTGGACTCCCTGCCGATGCTGGCCGCCCGGCCCCTGGCCGGCTGGGGCCCGGACAGCCAGGGCCTGGTGCTGGGCCGCTACCTGACCGGAGACTGGGAGCCCGGGGTCAGCTTCGACCGGATTCACGAGCTCGGCCTCGACCTGCTCGCCACCCAGGGCCTGCTCGGGCTGGCAGCCTGCGCCTGGTTCTGGGTCGCCTGGGCCCGGGGCTGCTGGCGAGCCTGGACCGGGTCGCCGGCACTCCGGGCGGCGGCTGAGGAGCTGCCCGGCCTGCTCGGCGCCGCGGCCGGCTACCTGGTGGTGACCGCTCTGAACTTCGACTGGGCGCCCGCGACGGGGCCGGCCTGGCTGCTTGCCGGCGTGGCCTGGTCCGCGGTCCCGGGGACAAACGCGCCTCTTCGCCGGCTCAGCGCGTCGCTGCCGGCCCGCCTCGCCGGGACCATGGGCGCGCTGCTGGCAGCCCTCTTCCTGGCCGGTTTGCCGCTGGCCGCCGACCTGGCCTACTTCCGCGGCGACCTCCGCTCCGCGGTCTCCCTCGATCCGCTCCAGGCCCAGTACCACCGGGCTCTCGGTGAGCGGCTGCTCGCGAGCGGACACCCGGCGGAAAGCGCGGGCGAGCTGGAGCTGGCGGCCAGCCTGGGCGAGTACGACTCTCAGGCGTTCGTCGAGCTCGGCGACGCCTACCGATCGTCAGGCGAGAGGACGGCGGCGCTGCGCGCCTACCGGCGCGCGCTGGAGCTGAACCGTTTCGACTCCAGCGCCCGCCAGCGCTTGGCCGCCTACTCCTCCTCCTCGTCGTAGTCGGTGTCGCGCGCGGCGCGACCGACGTAGCCGGCGGGCGGGTTGGTGAGCTGCTTCAGGCTCAGCGAGATCCGGCGCCGGGCCGTGTCCACGCCGATTACCTTGACCTGGACCTCGTCGCCGACCTTGAGGACGTCCTCGGTCTTCTCGACGTGGTCCCAGGACAGCTCCGAGATGTGGAGCAGGCCTTCGATGCCGGGGACGATCTGCAGGAACGCCCCGTACTTCTTGGTCTTCGTCACCTGTCCGCTGACCACCGAGCCGACCGGGAGGGAGGCCACGACCTGCTCCCAGGGGTCCTGCTGCAGCTGCCGCAAGGAGAGTGAGATCCGGCTCTGGTCGGCGTCCAGCTTGATGACCTTGACCGCCACCTCGTCGCCGACCTGGAGCACATCCGAGACCTTCGAGACGCGGTCCCAGGACAGCTCCGAGATGTGGATGAGGCCGTCGGCGCCGCCGATGTCCACGAAGGCGCCGTAGGTCGTCAGGCCGGAGACCGTGCCCTTGACGGTGTCGCCCACCCCGAGCCGGCCGAAGAGGTCGTCGCGCCGCCGGGCGCGGTCCTCGTCCTCGGCGGCCTTCTGGCTGACGATCAGCCGGTTCCGCTTCCGGTTGACCTCCAGGATCTTGACCGGGATCCGCTGGCTGACCAGCTGTTCCAGGTTCCCGGAGTAGGCGCGCGCGACCTGCGAGGAGGGCAGGAACCCGCGCAGGCCGAGGACGTTGACGATCAGGCCGCCCTTGTTCTGCTCCCGGACCTCGGCCTCCATGACCTCGCCGGCGGTCTGCTTGTCGGCCGCGGTGAGCCAGGTCGTCTCCGCCCGCGCCCGGCGCAGGCTGAGGACGACGTTGCCCTCCTCGTTCTCGGACTGGAGGACGTAGACCTTGATCTGGTCCCCGGGTTCGAGGTCGATGCTGTCGGCCTCGCCGCGGAAGCCGAGCTCCTTGTTCGAGATCACTCCCTCGGCCTTGGCCCCGACATCGACCAGGACCTCGTCCGGGTCGACCCGGACCACGACCCCGTCGACGATGTCGCCGTGGTTGAGAGTGCGGAATGCCTCCTCCTCGAACTGGAGGTAGTCATCCATGGTCAACATGGGAGAGGACTCGGGCTCCTCACCCACCACCGAGGTGATCTTTTCCTCGGTCAAAAGCGCGCCTGTCTCTTTCGTCAAGAGATTGAACCCCCTAAAAAAGTATTGGTGTGGTCTTGGTCGTCAGAAGATTGCCGCCGCCAAAACGAAAGCCAATTCTACCCCGAAGGGGAAGTCTCGAACCGGACGCCCAGCAGATGGTTGTCGATGAGCCGAGTTGACCCGAAGCGCGCCGCCAGCACGGCCAGCCGGCCGGGCGACCGGAAGTCGGCGGGGTCGACCAGCTCCGCGTAATCCACCTCCGCAAGGGGCTCGGCGGCCAGCTCCCGCTGCAGAATCGGCCTCAGCCGCCCCGGGTCCTCCTCGCCGGCCAGGCAGGCCTCGTTGGCCCGCGAGAGGGCCCGGCTGAGCACCAGCGCCGCCTTGCGCTCCGCGGCCGACAGGTAGGCGTTGCGCGAGCTCAGGGCCAGGCCGTCGGGCTCGCGAACGATCGGACAGACCCGGATCGAGATGCCGGTCAAGAGGTCCTCCGCGAGCCTCGTCACCAGCGCCGCCTGCTGGGCGTCCTTCTGGCCGAAGTAGGCCCGGTCCGGCTGGGCCGCCCAGAAGAGCTTGGTCACCACCGTCGCCACCCCCTCGAAGTGACCCGGACGCCGGGCGCCTTCCAGGACCTCGTCGAGCTCGCCGACCCGGACCCGCGTCGTCGCGCCGGACGGGTACATCTCCTCCAGCCGCGGCGCGAACACAGCCCCGACGCCCATCCCGTCCAGGGCCTCCAGGTCTCCGCCGAGGTCCCGCGGGTAGCGGGCGAAGTCCTCGCCGGGACCGAACTGGAGGGGGTTCACGAAGATGCTGACGACGACCCGTTCGTTCTCGACCGCCGCCGCCCGGACCAGGCTCAGGTGGCCGGCGTGGAGGGCGCCCATGGTCGGGACCAGTCCGACCGAGAGCCCGTCTCGCCGCCAGCCCGCCACCAGGTCGCGCAGCAGCGCGGTGGTGGCCACCACCAGCGGCCGTCTGCTAGCGACCGCCGTACTTGACCTCTGGGTTGGCCTCTCCGACGACCTCGAGCGAGCCCGAGTAGCTGTGCTCGGCGTCCGGGAAAACGCCCTCGGCCACCTCCGCGGCATAGCGGCGGGCAGCCTCGACCACCTGCTCCCCGAGGTTCGCGTAGGCCTTGACGAAGCGCGGCTTGCGGCCGGTGGTCAGGCCCAGCAGGTCGTGGACGACGAGCACCTGGCCGTCGCAGCCCGGTCCGGCGCCGATCCCGATGGTGGGGACGGCCAGGGCCGCGGTGATCTTGCTGGCGAGCGGAGAGGGGATTCCCTCGAGCACGATGCTGAACGCCCCCGCCGCTTCCAGCTCACGGGCGTCCTCGAGGATCCGGGCCGCGACCTTGGGGTCCTTGCCCTGGACCTTGAAGCCGCCCAGCCGGTTCACGCTCTGCGGCGTCAGACCGACGTGGCCCATGACCGGGATTCCGGCCTCGGTCAGCCGGCGGGTCGCCTCGACCGCGGTCGGCCCGCCGCCCTCCAGCTTCACCGCGTGCATCCCCGCCTCCTTGAGCAGGCGGCCGCCGTTGTGGACCGCCTCCTCGACCGAGGCCTGGTAGGAGAGGAAGGGCAGGTCACCGACCAGCAAGGCGTTGCTCGCGCCGCGCGACACGGCCCGGCCGAGCATGACCAGCTCGTCCATCGTGATCGGCAGGGTGGTCGGGTGGCCGAGCATCACCATGCCCGCCGAGTCGCCGACCAACAGGACCGGGATCTCGGCCGCGTCGAGAAGGCGCGCCGTCGTGTAGTCGTAGGCGGTCAGCATCGCGAATCGCCTGCCCTCGGCCTTGAACCGCTGCAGGTCCAGCACTGTCGTCATCGAAACCACCTCCGGTCGCTGCCGGCTAGCCGGTCAGCGCCACTTTGATCTCGTCCCCTTTCGCCGGCTCGAGTCCCGCCTCCAGCGCCAGCTCCAGGGTCGCCATCCCGAGAATACGGTAAACGCGGGCCGCTTCTTCCAATCCGTGCTTCTCGAGCTCTTCCAGGTGACGCCGCACGGTGGCCGGGTCGCCGCGCCGGATGGGGCCGATGAGGGCGCCCGTCAGCCCCTCCGCGGCCAGGTTCTTGACCACGCCCGAGACCAGCGGGAGCAGCGCCGCCAGGGCCTCCTCCCGGGTCCAGCCCAATGACTGCAGGATGCCGGCCGAGCGGCCGAGCAGGCCGATCAGCAGGTTCGAGCCCAGCACCGCCGCCACGTGGTAGAGGGCGCGCTGCTCGTCGGGCACGCGCCGAGGCACGCCGCCCAGGTCACGGGCCAGCTGGAAGAGACGGTCGGCGAGCGCCTCATCGGAGGCGTCGATCCCGATCAGCGAGCCCTCGAACGCCGCCGGCGGCCGTTCGAAGGGAAAGGACTGGAAGGGATGGAAGGAGCCGACCACACGCCCCGCCTCGCGGGCCTCGGCCAGGGCGGCCAGGGGAAGCGACCCGCTGACGTGCACGATCCGCGCGCCCGGCGGCAGGCTGCGGGCGAGCGCGGCGCCGACCGCGGGCACGGCCGGGTCGGAGACGGCGACGAAGGCGACCTGGACCGCCGGCGCCGAGGCAGGCAGCCGGCGAGCCGCGACCAGCTCGGTACGGTGGCCCGCCGCGGCCAGGGCACGGGCCAGCGAGCGCCCGAGGCGGCCGCGGCCGGCGACGAGGAGGTCGATCTAGCTGGCGGTCGAGCGGGAGGCCGCCGCAGCCGCCGGCGGCTCCTGGGCCAGCAGCCGGTCGAACTCGGCGGCGTCGATGGTCTCCACGTTCTTGAGATGCTCGGAGATCAGCTCCAGGTGCCCGCGCCGCTCGGTGAGGATCCGCTTGGCGGTCTCGTAGCCGTCGCTGACCAACCCCCGGACCTCCTCGTCGATGAGGGCGGCGATCTCCTCCGAGTAGTTGCGCTGCTCACCGAGATCGCGGCCCAGGAAGACCATCTCCTGCTTGACGCCCATGGCGACGGTGCCGAGCTTCTCGCTCATGCCCCACTGCGTCACCATCCGGCGGGCGGTGTCGGTGACGCGCTGGATGTCGTCGGAGGCGCCCGAGGTGATGTCGCCGAAGATGATCGCCTCGGCGGCGCGGCCGCCCATGGTGCCGGCGAGCTGGTCGACCAGCTGGGAGCGGGAGATCAGGTAGCGATCCTCCTCGGGCAGGCTCATCGTCCAGCCCAGGGCCATGCCCCGGGAGACGATCGAGATCTTGTGCACGGGGTCGCAGTTGGGGAGCGACTTCATGACCAGGGCGTGGCCGACCTCGTGGTAGGCGATGATCGACTTTTCGTGCTCCGAGATGCGCCGGCTCTTCTTCTCGGGTCCGGCGATGACGCGGGCGATCGACTCCTCCAGCTCGTCCATCCCGATGACCTTCTTGTTGGCGCGCGCGGCCAGGATGGCGGCCTCGTTGATGAGGTTGGAGAGGTCGGCGCCGCTGAACCCGGGCGTCTGCCGGGCCAGCACGTCGAGGTCGACGGTGGTGTCGAGCGGCTTGTTTCGGGCGTGCACGTCCAGGATCGCCCGGCGGCCCTTGATGTCGGGCCGGTCGAGCGTGACGTGGCGGTCGAAGCGGCCCGGGCGCAGCAGCGCGGGATCGAGGACGTCGGGCCGGTTGGTGGCCGCGATCACGATGACGTGGGTGTTGGTGTCGAAGCCATCCATCTCGACCAAGAGCTGGTTCAGGGTCTGCTCGCGCTCGTCATGGCCGCCGCCCAGGCCGGCGCCGCGCTGGCGGCCGACGGCGTCGATCTCGTCGACGAAGACGATGCAGGGAGAGTTCTTCTTGGCCTGGTCGAAGAGGTCGCGGACGCGACTGGCGCCGACGCCGACGAACATCTCGACGAACTCGGAGCCCGAGATCGAGAAGAAGGGAACGCCGGCCTCGCCGGCGACCGCCTTGGAGAGCAGGGTCTTGCCGGTTCCGGGCGGGCCGACCAGCAGCACGCCCTTGGGGATGCGCGCGCCCAGGGCGACGAACTTCTCGGGGTACTTGAGGAACTCCACGATCTCGGTGAGCTCCTGCTTGGCCTCCTCCACCCCGGCCACGTCAGAGAAGGTGATCGCCGGCTTGTCGCCGGCGATCAGCCGCGCCCGGCTGCGGCCGAAAGACATGGCCTGGTTGTTCCCGCTCTGGGTCTGCCGAAGGATGTAGTACATGAAGCCGCCGATCAGGAGCAGCAGGATCAGGTTCGGCACCAGCACCTGCAGCCAGTAGGTGCTGGAGTTGGCGCTCTCGTAGGTGACGTCCACTCCGTCGTTCTTGGCCAGGTCGGACGCCAGCTGCTCGGTGTTGTCGGGCAGGTGCACGGCGTGCTTGTTGCCGTTCAGCTCGGTGACCTCGCCGTCGCTGCCCTTGATAACCAGCGACTTGACCTGGTGGTCGCCGGCCCGGTTGACGAGCTGCGAGTAGGTCCAGTCGTTGGACTTCTGCTGCGATTCGATCCCCTGCCAGGTGATCCAGAAGACGACCCCGAGGACGAGAACGAGAGCGAAATAGAAGAGGCTGGAGCGGGGGACGCGAATCACTTAGGAAAAGAACTCCTTGAGTTGGTGGCTCGATTCTAGCAGGGGCCTTGCGACCCCCACCATCTCGGCGTGGATGGACGGACCGCCGCCGCTGACGGCCCAGCGAGCGTCGATTGCAACCCCTGGGACCCAGGCCAGATCACCGTCCGCGAAGACCAGCGGCAGCTGGTCGCGGAGGTGCCGGGGCACGTGCGCGTCGACCAGGATGTCCTGCAGCTTGCGGGTCCTGCCGGCGGGCAGGGGACGCATGCGAAGGCCCGGGCGGCGGGTGCCGAGGCGGAGCCGGGCGCCGGGCCGGAGGTGAGCGGCGGCGGGATCCGCGCAGCCGGCGCAGGGCCGGGTGCGGAGGATGGCGGCCGGGCCGGGCGAAGGCTGGGCGCGGGTCATGTCCAGGGAGTGATACCCACGCCGGACACGAATCGATCCAGGAAGGTCGAGCGAGTCCCCGGGCCGTCCCTCGCGGACGAGCCGGTCCAGGGCCCGGAGCTGCCGCCGGTCGAGCCCGGGTGCGCGCCCGGAGGCGACAGCATGGAGGCGGCGGAAGGCCTCGGCCCGCAGCGCCGGGGAGGCGTCTTCGAGGACTTCGAGGTCGGCCTGCCGGGCGCCCTCCCCCAGCAGCCGTCCGGCCTCGGTCTCGAGTACGGCCTGCAGCCGGGCCGCGCGCCGGGCGGCGGCGTGGAGGTGGCGGGTCAGCCCCGGGCGGTCGGACTCCAGCCGCGGCAGCAGGTCGAGACGGACGCGCACCCGCGCGAATCGGCGGTCGCCGTTGGAAGGGTCTCGCAGGGACTCCGCACCCCGGGCGGCGAGGAAGGCCTCGACCTCCTCGTGCCAGACGCCGAGCAGCGGCCGGACGATCGGGCCCCGCCGCTCCGGCATGCCCCGCATGCCAGCCAGGCCCGCCCCCCGGAGAAGATGCAGCACGACCCCCTCGACGAGATCGTCCGCGGTGTGGCCGAGAGCCATCGTGGCCAGCCGGCTGCCGGCCAGGGCGGTCTCGAAGAAGCGGTAGCGCGCCGCCCGGGCGGCGGCCTGCAGTGAGCCCCTGGCCAGCGCTTCGCGCCGCCGTGCGCTGACCAGCTCGACGCCTAGGTTCAGGCAGAAGTCCGCCACCTTGGCCGCCTCGGCCTCGGACCCGGGCCTCAACGCGTGGTCGAAGTGGGCGGCTTTGACTGGCACGCCGGCTTCCAGGAGCCCGAGCAGGAGCGCGGTCGAGTCGGGACCGCCGGAGAGGGCCACCAGCATTCCTGCGCGATCGACGAGCGGAGAGGTGCGCAGGCTCTCCACGAGGGTGGTGGCGGTGGGTGGGTTCGAACCACCGACAACACGATTATGAGTCGTGTGCTCTACCACTGAGCTACACCGCCGCGAGCCCGGAAGACTACCTCGAAGGGGTGGCGTGTGCCTTCAGCTTGCGTTTCTTGGCCCGGTGCTTCGCGATCGCGACCCGCTTGCGCTTGTTCACCCTGACGTCTCCTTCTCCTCCCGCATAAAAGACAAGAGGAGCCGGCACGCCAGCTCCTCCAAATCAACTCAGTTTGGTTGCGGAGCTTGGATTCGAACCAAGGACCTTCGGGTTATGAGCCCGACGAGCTGCCGCTGCTCCACTCCGCGGGAAGCATTATACCCAGCCTGGCAGCTCTACTTGTAGCGGCCGCCCCGCTTGGCTTCGAGGTTCCGCTTGACGTCCAGCAGCCGCTCCTCGCTGGACTTCATGAACTTGGAGAGCTTTTCTTCGAAGAGCGGATCGGCCCCCTCCGGGAGGACCTTGTCGCGCCGCCCGCGGCGCCATTTCGGGAGCACGGCGGCCGGGGCCTCGCGCGTCTGCTTGAGGGAGAGGTCGTACTTCCCGTTGGCCGGATTGACCTGGAGGACCTTGACCTTGACCCGCTCGTTGAGCTTCAGGTGGTCGCGCACGTCGCGGACGTACTCGTAGGCGATCTCGGAGATGTGGATCAGGCCGGTCTGGCCGCCGTCAAGGTTGACGAAGGCGCCGAAGTGGGTGATCCCGGTCACGGTGCCGTCGGCGGTTTGGCCGACCAGCTCGGCGGGCGCGGCGGCGACGCCGGTGGGCGTGGAGCCGTTCGAGGAAGAACCGTTGGAGCTTTCCGGGTGGGTCTCCGGGAGCACCAGGTCAGCCAATGGCTGACCGTCGGCCTGCGGCGGCCGTTCCGTCAGCGTCTCACCGGTGCCAGAAATTAGCGATCAACCTCCCGAGCGAATCCCACCAGCCAGCCAGCCGTCCTGTCACTCCGTCATTGCCGTCGTTGTTCTTCGCCGTCACGGCCGGCGTCGCCGTCGGGGCGGGCCGTCCCACCACGTAGACCCGCTCGTCATTTCGAGCATACCCATGTTGACGGGCGTCCTCATCCGCGGCGGCCCCGACGCTGCTGGCGAGCAGGTCCTGCCGGTAGCCGCTGTTCGCCGCCGCGATGGCTTGGTTCTGCTGCCGCAGGTCGGCGGCCTCGGCGTTCAGCCGGTGGTTGAGCAGCACCTCCTGCGCGAATGCATAGCCCACCCAGACGACCGCCACCAAGAGCAGCGCCAGGAGCGCGAACTCTTTCGAAAAGGGCGCGGGCATATTGACTTTTCCGACCGTGGTGACGGGGGTGATGCGACGCATGCTGCGATGTTTTTGCTTCCCGTTTTGGACCCGGCCGCCCGGGAAACGAATGGGGACGATAGCACAGGCCGGATTCGAATGAAACGCCGCCGGCTGTTAAGCCGAGTCGGCCCAGAGCGCCTCCAGCGCGGCCTCGTCGAGGTGGCCCAGGTCGAGCCCGCGCTGCTCCGCGACGGCTTCCATTGCCTTGAACCTGCGCACGAAGCGCTGCCCGGCCGAGCGAAGCGCATCCTCGGGGTTCACCTTGCGCTTGCGCGCAACGCTGACGAGCGCGAAGAGCAGATCGCCGAACTCGCGGAAGAACTCCTCCTCGGTGCCTGCCGCGGCGAGCTCGCGCGCCTCCTCGGCGACGCCTGCCAGGGCCGACTCGGCGTCCCCGTAGTCGAACCCGACGCGAGCCGCACGCTTCTGCACGCCGAGCGACCAGGCCAGCGCGGGCAGCGTCGGCGGCACCTTGTCGACGGGTGACTGGCGCGCCTGGCCGTGCTGGGCGGCGTGCGCGAGCTTGTCACGCTCCCAGTTGCGGAGCACGTCTTCAGCGTCGCTGACCTCCCGGTCGCCGAACACGTGCGGATGGCGAGCTACCATCTTCGCCGCCTCCTGCTCGGAGATGGCCGCGGCGTCGAAGCGTCCTTTGTCGGCGGCGATCTGCGCGTGCATGGCCACCTGCAGCAGCACGTCACCCAACTCTTCGCGCAGCTTCGACTCGTCGCCGGAGTCGATCGCCTCCAACAGCTCGTAGGTCTCCTCGAGCAGGTACGGCCGTAGCGATTCGTGAGTCTGCTCCTTGTCCCACGGGCAGCCGTCGGGCGCGCGCAGGCGCCGCACGACCTCGAAGACCGCGGCCAGTCCGGGTGGATAGGGCTGCTCAGACACCGGCTTTGATTCTGGCATCTCGATAAAGCTCGGCCAGGGCGTCAAGCAGGTTCAGCAGGTCCTGCCGCCAGCTCTCCCCGGCGCGCTGCAGGCGCAGGCGGTTGGGCGTGACCCGGAGCTTCGCGCCGAACCGGTGCACCAGCTCGTCGACCTCGAGCGGCCGGTCGGGGTCGACGGTCAGCACCAGCTGAGCGCCGTCGGCGACGACCGAGCGAAGGCCGAGCTGCTGGCCGCGCAGCTTCACCCGCAGCGAGAAGGCAAGGTTGTCGAGCTGCGCCGGCGCCGCCCCGTAGCGGTCCCGCAGCGACCGGAAGAGCCCGTCGAGCTGAGCCTCGTCCTCGGCCGCCGCCAGCTCGCGATAAGCCTGCAGGCGCAGCCGCTCATCGCGGATGTAGGAGCGCGGGATGAAGTGGTCGAGGGGCAGGTTGAGGTTCATCTCGGGTGTCGTCAGCACGTCCTTGACCAGGTCCTCGTCACCGCCGCTGCGGATCCGCTGCACGGCGTGCCCGAGCATCTGCACGTACATCTCGAAACCGACGGCGGCGATGGCGCCGTGCTGCTCGGAGCCGAGCAGGTTGCCCGCGCCGCGGATCTCGAGGTCGCGGAGCGCGATCTTGAAGCCCATCCCGAGCTCGTGCAGGCCGGACATCACGTCCAGGCGCTTGTCCGCGTTCTCGGTCAACGACCGCGTGGGGTCGAAAAGCAGGTAGCAGTAGGCCCGCTTGCCGGCCCGGCCGACGCGACCGCGCAGCTGGTAGAGCTGTGACAGACCGAACCGGTCCGCGTTCTCGACCAGGATGGTGTTGACGTTGGGGATGTCGAGGCCGGACTCGATGATGGTCGTGCAGACCAGGACGTCGAAGCGGTTCTGGTTGAAGTCGACCATCACCCGCGCGAGGTCGTCCTCGTGCATCTGTCCGTGGCCGATCGCCACCCGCGCGCCGGGGACCAGCCGCTGCACGCGCTCGGCGGCGCGCTGGATGGTGCGGACGCGGTTGTGCAGGAAGTAGACCTGGCCGCCGCGGTCGAGCTCGCGCTCGATGACCTGCTTGACCAGCTCGTCTTCATCTGAGGTGACGTAGGTCTTGATCGGCTGCCGGTCTTCGGGCGGCGTCTGGATGACGCTCATGTCGCGGAGGCCGGCGACGGCCATGTGGAGCGTGCGGGGGATCGGTGTCGCGCTCAGCGTCAGCACGTCGACGTTGGCGCGGAGGCGCTTGAGCCGCTCCTTCTGGACGACCCCGAAGCGCTGCTCCTCGTCGATGACGACCAGCCCCAGGCGCTTGAAGCGCACGTCTTTCTGGAGGACGCGGTGGGTGCCGATGACGATGTCCACAGTGCCCGCCTTGATGCCGGCGACCGCCTTCGCCTCCTCCTCGTCCGAGGCGAACCGGGAGAGCATGGCGAGCTCGACCGGGTAGGGCCTGAGCCGCTCCTGGAAGACCAGGAAATGCTGCTGCGTGAGGATGGTGGTCGGCACCAGCATGGCGACCTGTTTGCCGCTCTGCACGGCCTTGAAAGCGGCCCGCAGCGCGAGCTCGGTCTTGCCGAAGCCGACGTCGCCGCAGAGCAGCCGGTCCATGGGCTTCTCCGACTCCATGTCGGACTTGATCTCCACCAGCGCGGTCAGCTGGTCGGGCGTCTCCTCGAAGGGGAAGGAAGCCTCCAGCTCAGCCTGCCAGGGCGTGTCGGGCTCGAAGGCGAAGCCGGGCTTGGCCTCCCGCGCCGCATAGAGCTTGAGCAGGTCGTCCGCGATGTCCTCGACCGACTTCTTGGCGCGGCTTCGGGCCTTCTCCCAGGCACCGGTGCCGAGCCGGTTCAGGGACGCCTCCTCCTCCCCGCCGCCCAGGTACTTCTGGACCCGGTCGAGGGACTCGACGGGGACGAAGAGCCGGTCGCCCTCGGCGTACTCCAGCTCGAGGTACTCGCGCTGGGTACCGTCGAGCTCCTTCAGGCCGATCCCCTGGAACCGGGCCACCCCGTGGTCGACGTGCACGACCAGCTCGCCGGGCTGAAACTCGAGGCTGACGGTCGGCAGGCCTCGCCCGGGTCCTCCCCGCCTCACCGCCGGGCGCCGGACCCGGCCGAAGAGCTCGTGGTCGCCGAGCAGCATCAGGCCCAGCTCGACGTTCTCGGCCCCCACAGGCAGGTCCGCATCCGCGACGGAGAGGCCGCTCCCGATCTCGGCGTCGAGGTCGAGCTCGACCTCTCCCAGCGTTCTTTCGATGCCTGCCTCGAGGAGAAAGGCTTGGAGCCTCTCCGCCTGCTCGGACGCCAGGACGACCTCCGCGTGCTGCCGGGCCAACTCGACCAGTGCGGTGGGACGCCGGACCAGCGGCTCGGGTTGGCGCCAGCCGAGGTCGAGGCCGCCTTCGGCCTCGCCCACGCTCACCCGAACCCGCTCCCAACCGTCGGCGCTGAGCCGGCTGCTGGCGACCAGAGGCGGCCGGAACCCTGCCGGCAGCTCATGGTCCGCGGCCTCCGCCTCGCTGAGGGCGGCCGTCTCCCGCTCCAGCTCGCCGGCCTCCGCCAGCTGACGGTCCGCTTCGAAGTCGACGATCCGCGCGCCGGCGGGAAGGTGGTCGAAAAGCGTGGGCAGGTCGGGGTCGAGGTAGGCCGCGTAGAACTCCACGCCGGGGAAGGTCGACCCGGTCTCCAGCCGCGCCAGCTCGTCCTCCCAGTCGGCGCGGACGTCACCCCGCAGCCCGTCCAGCTCGACCGACCCGCGCAGCCGGGCAACCGCAGCCCGGCCGCGGCTGGCGCCGAGCACGACCTCACGGCCCGGCCGCACCGTCACCCTCGGCACCGACATCACGGAGCGCTGGTTGCCGGGGTCGAAGAGACGCAGGCTCTCGACCTCGTCGCCGAAGAACTCGGCCCGAACCGGAGCGCGGGCGGCCGCGGGGAAGATGTCGAGGATGCCTCCGCGCACGGAGAACTGGCCGGCCTCCTCGACCAGCGGCTCCCGGGAGTAGCCGAGCTCGGTCAGTCGGGCAGCCACCGCGTTGAGGTCGGCCCGGGTGCCGGGGAGCAGCTCGACTGCTGTGGCGGCCAGCGTCTCCGGCGCCAGCGTCGGCCGCATGGCTGCCCGGCGGGAGGAGACGACCAAGCTCGGTTCGGCGCCGCCCGCCAGCGCGGTGAGGGCTTCCAGACGGCGGCCCACGGCGGGGTCCACGGCGGGCGGCCGGTCCAGGAAGGAGATCGCGATCTCGGCGAAAAGTGAGGAGGTCGGGCGGCCCGCCAGCCAGGGGCGCAGCTCGGCCAGGAAGCGGTCCGGGTGGCGGACCAGGACCAGGGTCGTCCTGCCCTGCTCGGCCGCCTCCCGAGCCAGCCCGCCGGCGACGATCGGCCAAGCCCCGACGGGCAGGGCCGACAGGGTCTGGCCGCCAAGCTGCCGATCTCCCAGGACGCGCCGCCAGAGGGGCGCCACGCTCAGGGGATCTCCTCGCAGCCCAGCGAGCCCGCCCGGTTGAAGGCCTCCATCGCCGCCGGAAGTCCCGAGCGGAGGGCCAGCTCGAGCGCGTCGGCGACCTTCTCCCGGATCTGGTCGAGGACCGCGGACTCGCGCTTACCGAATTTGCTCAGGACGTACTTGACGCCGTCTCCGTCCGGTCTGCCGATGCCGATGCGGAAGCGGACGAACTCGTGAGTCTTGAGCGAGCTCATCAGGGAAAGCACGCCGTTGTGGCCCGCCGAGGAGCCGCCGCGGCGGATCCGGAGGCGGCAGAGCGGCAGGTCGAGCTCGTCGTAGACGACCCAGACCGACTCCGGCTCCAGCTCCAGGTCCCGGACCGCTGCTGCGACCGCCTGGCCGCTGAGGTTCATGTAGGTCTGCGGCCAGGCCAGCCAGACCCTGCGCTCGGTGGGCAGCTCGGTGAACCCGACCAGGCTCTTCCAGCGCCTGCGGGTCAAATTGACGCCGAGCCGCGCGGCGAGCACCGACAAGCACTCGCTGCCGAGGTTGTGGCGGGTTCCGGCGTACTCCGCTCCTGGATTGCCCAGGCCCACGATCAAGAGGTTCTCCAAGAAGCTCCCAATGGACGCGAAAAAGCCCGCGGCGACGCCGCAAAGGCTGTGGTTTTCCGGTGACCCCTAAGCCTACCCGGGCGAGCTTGATGCCAATAACCGGCCCGGCGCCGGCCGGATTCGCGCGCGCTCCAGCGCGGCGAGGGTCAGGCGGTTCAGCTCCTCCTCCTCGGTGACCGTGACGTGGTCCCAGCCCAGGAGGTGCAGGAAGCCGTGGACGACCAGCAGGCCGAGCTCGCTGTCCTCGGGGTGGCCGAACTCAAGGGCCTGGCGGCGCACCGCCGGCCAGGAAACCACGATGTCACCGAGATGCGGTTCTTCCTGGTCCCCGGCCGGAAAGGAGAGGACGTCGGTCGCGTGATCCTCCTCCAGGTAACGGCGGTTCAAGCGGCGCAGCTCGCGGTCTCCGGAGATGCGGATGGCGAGCTCCCAATCCGGCCGCGGCAGCCGGGCTTCGAGCTCAGGGAGACCGGCCGCCGCAGCGACCAGCTCCCGGACGCGGGCGGGCGCGACCGGCGCGCTGACCGCCTTGACCACCGCCACCCGTCTCCGGAGCTCGCTTCGATCCACCGCGACTCCCTTATTAGAGCGCCGGCCGGCGGCCGAACCGGGCTGGGCTACCCTGACCGCAGTGAGCGCGGTCGTCCAGTTCCTCCACGTCCGGCTGGCGATCGCGGTGATCCTCTTCGCGGTCCTGCTCGGGCTCTGGGGGACGTACCAGTACATCCGCCACCGCGCCGTCAGCGGGGGCTACCGGTCCGCCTACCTGATGCTCTGCGGACTGACCGCGGTACAGGGGTTGCTCGGACTCGGGAACCTGCTTCTGGGAGCCGGCCTGCACAAACCGCTGCACGTCGTCTATGGGATCTTCGCCGTGCTCTTCCTGCCCGGCCTCTACTTCTATTCGGTGTCCGGGCGCAGCTCGCCGGCACGCGAGGCCGCCTTCCTTACGGCCGCCTGCTGAACCGCGACGAAACTGCCGACCAGCGTCATCTCGAGCCCGGAGCGGATCGCATTCTTGCCCGTGAAGAAGGTGCGGGCCGCACCCATCAGGAACAAGCAGACGACACAGATGGCGGCCGTTATCACCAGCGCGACCAGCGGCCGCGGGCCGGCGACGGCGCGCCCGACCAGGTAGCCGACGACGGGTATGAAGCCGCCGAACAGGGTGGCGACGCCAGCTACCGCCGCCTCCCGGGTGGGGTTCTCGAACTGGCCGGCATCCAGGCCGAGCTCCTCCCGCGCCTGCGTGTCCAACCAGATCTGCTTGTCGCGGGTGATGCGCGCGACGATCGTTTCGGCTTCCGAGTCGGTCAGGCCCTTGGCCCGGTAGATCGCCCTGAGCTCCCCACGCTCGAACTCGGGCATGGCCTCGATCTCGGCAGCCTCGCGGGCAAGCTGGTCCTCGTAGATCTCCCGCTGCGACTTGGTCGCCAGGTAGGCCCCGCCGGCCATCGAGACTCCGGAGGCCGTCATCGCCGCCAGCCCGCCGACCAGGACCACGTGCGGGTCGACCGTGGCGCCGCCGACGCCGGCGAGCACCCCCAGCGTGGCGGTGAGGCCATCGTTCACGCCGTAGATCACGTTCCGAATACTTTCGATGCCGCCGCTGCCGTGCCATTCCTCGACGGTCTCCGCCGCCGCCTCCACGCCGCGGGCATGACCAGACTCCTCGGGGATCAGCTCCCTGAGGATGCTCTTGGCGCCGTCGTCGGCGGCGTGGATCTGACCGAGGTAGGAGCGAAGGATCCGGCTTTCGGCCAGCCCCGCCATCGACATCACCGGACCCACGCCGACCACCCGCGCCAGAGCGGACAGGACGAACGCACCGATGGTCGCCGGCGCCGCCGGCGCGGCGATCCCGCGCTCCTCCAGGTAACCGGCCCAGGCGTCGGCGTGGCGTCGCTCATCTGCCGCCAAGCGCTGCAGCTGGCGCTTCGCCGCGGGCTCTCGAGCGACCTGTGAGAGCCGCTGGTAGAGCTCGGCCATGCGAGCTTCGCGAGCCCAGTTCTGGCGGAGGTCCGCCCGTCCGTTCGCGGTCACCGCTGACCGGCACCGGCCTGCGCCAGCCAGTAGTCGCGGAGACCCTCGCGCCAGGCCGGGAGCCGCGGCCGCCCCGGACTCCGAGGTCCGGATCGGTTTGACCTGGCTGTCGACTCCCGCGCTGCGGAGTATCGCCACGGCGAACTCGTGGTACGAGCAGCAGCCGTCCGCGACCAGGTGGAGGATCCCGGTCTCCCCCTTCGTGAGGGCGGCCAGGGTTGCTTCAGCCAGGTGGCCGGTGTAGGTCGGGTTCAGCGTCTGGTCGGCAACCACCGCCAGCTCTTGGCCGGCCCGCGCGCGAGCCAGCATCCGCTCCGGAAAGTTCCCGCCCCTGCTGGCCGAGCCGCCCGGTCCGAAAAGGCCCGCCGACCTGATCACCAGCGCTTTCGGGTCCTCGGAGAGGGCCTTGAGCTCGCCCTCCCGCTTGGAGCGCGCGTAGGCGCTGAGGGGGCGGGGCTGGTCACTCTCCAGATAGGGCTCGGGGGCGGTCCCGTCGAAGACATAGTTGGTGGAGAAGTGGACAAGCCGCGCTCCCGACCGGCGGCAGGCACGGGCGAGGTTGGCCGGTCCGTCGGCGTTGACCGCCATCGCCAGTTGAGCTTCGGCCTCGGCGCGGTCCACCGCGTTGTAGGCCGCGCAGTTGAGAACGACCTCGGGCCGCAGCCGCTCGATCGTTTCCTCGACCTGACCCCGGTCGGTGATCGAGAGCTCCTCGCGAGTGCGCAGAACGCTCTCAGGGACGCGCCGGGCGAACTCCTTGGCGAGCTGACCGCCGCCGCCGGTGATCAAGATCCTGGCACCCGCCATCCGGCGGTAATGCTGTCACAGTCCGCCGCTGCGCCCGGGTTCGGGAACCCGGCCGACGCGAAGCTTCGGGCTCGGCTCCTAGCCCTCGTGCTGCGAGCGGAGGCGCTCCAGGCGATCGCGCTTGAGCGCCAGAGCACGCTGAAGGGCGGTGAGCAGCGCGCCGTCGTTCATCGGAACGACTCGCAGCCGGGCTTCGAGCTCGCGCACTTCGAGCTCTGCCCGGGTCATTTCAAGATCGATGGTTCGTTTTCCCATAGGACACCCTTCGATTTGAGGGAACCGTTTCGGGGCCGACTTTGTTTCGGCTCCTACCACCTCCAGTTTAGGCGATGTCGCCTGGCCCTTCCGGCATCAGTCCAGGTTGATCGCCTGGCGGAGCTTGTCGAAGAAGCCCTTGGACACCTTCTCGGGCTTTCCCGTCAGACCGCCCACCTGCTTGAGCAACTGCTTCTGCGCGGTGCTGAGGTCCTTCGGCACCACGACCTGCGCGACAACGAACTGGTCTCCCCGACGGCCGGTGCGGACGTGAGGCAGGCCCTTGCCGGAGAGTCGGAAGGTCTGCCCGTACTGCGTTCCGGGCGGGATCGACACCTCGACCGGCCCGTCCACGGTCGGCACCTCGATGCGGTCGCCGAGGGCGGCCTGGACCATGTTGAGCTTCAGCTCGTAAACGACGTCCTGGTCACGCCGCCCCAGCTGCGGATGCTCTTTAACGCGGATCACGACGTAGAGGTCGCCAGGTGCTCCACCCCGCACCCCAGCCTCACCTTCGCCGGTAAGACGGATCTGCGATCCGGTGTCGACGCCGGCGGGAATGCGCAGCTTCAGGCGGCGGGTCTTCTCCAGCCGACCCTGACCCCGGCACTCCGAGCACGGCTGCCGGACGATCCGGCCCTGCCCCTGGCAGGAAGGGCAGCTGACCACGTTCACGACCTGGCCGAAGATCGACTGCGCGGCGCGGCGCACCTGGCCGCTGCCGCCGCAGGTGGTACAGGTCTCGACGGAGGTTCCGGGCTGGGCCCCGTTGCCCGAGCACTTCTCGCAGGTGACCAGGCGGGGCACCTCGATCTCCTTCTCCGAGCCCAGGTAGGCCTCTTCGAAGGCGATCGTCAGGTCGTACCGGAGATCCGAGCCGCGGGTGTTGCGGGACTGACCCCGGCCCCCGAAGCCGCTTCCGAAGAAGGCGTCGAAGATGTCGCCAAATCCAAAACCTTCAAACCCCTGGCCGAACCCGGCTCCGTTACCGACCCCGGCGTGGCCGAACATGTCATAGGAGCGCCGGCGTTCCGGGTCCGAGAGCACCTGGTAGGCCTCGGCTGCCGCTTTGAAACGGGATTCCGCCTCCGGGTTCCCAGGATTGCGATCCGGATGCAGCTCCATCGCGAGCTTCCGAAAGGAACGCTTGAGCTCCTCCGGAGCGCAGTCCCGGGCTACACCCAGGATCTCGTAGTAGTCCCGCTTAATCGCCAACCGGCCGCGCCACCCTGACCAGTGCCGGCCGGACCACTCGGTCGTGGAGGCGATAACCCTTGCGGATCTCGGTCACGACGGTGTCCTCCGGGTGCTCGTCGGAATCCTCGTGGCCGATCGCTTCGTGCTCGGTGGGGTCGAAGGGACGTCCCACCGCCTCGATGGGAACCACCCCATAGGCGGCGAGCAGGTCGTCGAGCTGTTGAAGGGTCAGCTGAAATCCCTTCAGCCAGGCCTCCTCGACACCCTCGGGCGCGGAATCGAGCACGCGGTGGAGATTGTCAACGACCGGGAGGAGCTTGCCGATGAGCTCCGCGTTGGCCTGCTTCTGGGCGTCCGCCTGGTCCTGCCGAACACGTTTTTTGTAGTTGTCGAAGTCCGCCGCGAGCCGGAGGTAGCGTTTGGAGGCCTCTTCAGCCTCGGCTTCGAGCTGCTCGATCCTGGTTCGCAAGTTGGTGGTGGTGGCCATCTCGGTTGGTCTAATTCTTACCGGGATTCCGGCGACCTAATCTTCTTGCCGGCGAGATCGGTTCAGGCGCTCATCTCCGCCATCCTCTCGCTGGCCGCCCTCGCGACCGCGCCGAGGCGCCCCACGATCTGCCCGTACTGCATCCGCGTCGGGCCGACGACGCCCAGCGTCCCCTTGAGCCGGCCGGAGGGCCCATAGGTGGTGAGCGCCACGGTGCAGGAGCGGAGCTGCTCGGTGCCGTTTTCAGATCCGATCACGACCTGGAGGTCGGACTCGCCGATCAACTCCCGTAGCAGGGCGGAGAGGTGCCGGCTCTCTTCAAGAATCTCCAGGACCTCCTGCAGGCGGTTCGCGTCGCTGAACTCGGGCTGCTTGAGGAGGTTGCGGACGCCATCGTGAACGACCAGCGTCTCCGCTCCCTGCTCGAACTTGTCGAGCAGGTCGAGGATTCTCTCCAGCACCTCGCGCTCAGGACCCGCGGACAGCTCGGTGACGCGCTTGGCGATCCCATCGCGGTCCCTTCCGGAGAGATCGGCAAGGATCCGGTGGGCCAATTCGGTAAGCGCGCCCTGGCCGATCGCCTGGCTGAACTCCAGCACCTGCTGCCGGAGAAGGTTGCCCTCCATCAGGAGGATCAGGAGGACGGCCTGCGGCTCGAGCGAGACCAGGTCAAGGTGCTTCAACCGCGCCCGGGAACCATGTGGAGCCGTCACCACCGAGGCGTTTTGGGTCACGGTCGCGACCACCATCGCGACCCGCTCCACGAATGCCTGGCCGTCCGCGGGGGCGGTCCGAATCTGCTCCGTTATGTACTCCGCAACCTGGGACGACACCGACGCCGACTCCATCAGGAAGTCGACGAAGTAGCGGTAGCCCTGATCGGTGGGAATCCGCCCGGAGGATGTGTGCGGCTGGATCAGGTAGCCAAGGTCGCCAAGGTTGCTGAGCTCGTTGCGGATGGTCGCGGAGCTCAGGTTGAGGAAGTACCTGCTCGCCAGCACCTGGGACCCCACCGGGATGGCGCTCTCGGTGAATTCGTGGACGACCGCCTTCAGGATGGCACGCTTTCGAGGTTCCATTAGCACTCCCTGGCTTCGAGTGCTAATCGTACTGGACCCAGCGGGGGGCGCCAACCGGCGCGACCACTCGTCAATGGTCCACCTATTACAATCAGTAAAAGTGATAGGAGAGGCGCATAAAACAGGGCCTCTCCGAATTGGCCTGCTGACCTACAGGGGCAATCCGCACTCAGGCGGCCAGGGCGTCTACGTTCGCGAGCTCTCAACCGCCCTGGCCGGGCTCGGTCACCAGGTCACCGTCTTCTCTGGCCAGCCTTACCCGGAGCTCACACCTGGAGTCCCCCTGGTCAAGCTTCCGAGCCTCGACCTGTACCGGCCGGAAGATCCTTTCCGGCGGAGCCGGCCGTTTGCGGATCCGATCGACCTCCTCGAGTTCGGGATCATGTGCAGCGCCGGCTTTCCAGAGCCTTTGACCTTCAGCCTCCGCGCCTGGCGCCACCTGCAGCGCTTACGGCCCGACGCCCTGGACATCGTCCACGACAACCAGTGCCTCGGCTACGGGCTGCTGGCCCTCGATCGACGCGTCCCGGTGATCGCGACCGTGCATCACCCGATCGTCGTGGACGCTCGCTTCGAGAGGGTTGGCGCATCCACGGCGCGCAGGATCGGCCTGCGGCGCTGGTACGCATTCACCCGAATGCAAGGGCGCGTGGCCCGCCGTCTGCGCCGGCTGATAACTGTTTCTGGAGCCTCCAGGGCCGGGATCGTGAAGGAATTCCGGGTCTCAACCGAGCGCGTCGCGGTGGTGCCAAACGGAGTCGACGCCGAGCGTTTCCGGCCCCTGGCCAGCAGCAGGCGGGTCGCGGGCAGGATCCTGGCAACAGCGAGCGCTGACATGCCGATGAAGGGCCTCCGGCCACTGCTCGAGGCGGTGGCGCGTGTGCGGGCAACCCGCGCTGCGGAGCTGATCGTCGTGGGCAAGCCCAAAGCCAACGGATCGATCTCCTCCCTACTCGACGACCTCGGCATCCGTGACTCGGTCAAGTTCCTGAACGGAATCCACGCGGAGGACCTGGTGCGCCTTTATGCCGAGGCTGCGGTGGCGGTGGTCCCCTCCCTGTACGAGGGCTTCTCCCTGCCGGCCGTGGAGGCGATGGCATGTGCCGTGCCCCTGGTGACCACCACGGGAGGGGCCTTGCCGGAGGTGGTCGGGAAAGACGGCGAGGCGGCCTTGCTCGTACCGCCAGGCGACGCCCGGGCGCTGGCCACCGCCATCAACAGGGTCCTCGAGGACGCATCCCTCGGCCGCCGGCTCGGCACCGCTGGTCGCCGCCGGGTGCTCGACAGGTTCAGCTGGCGAAGGACCGCCGAGCTTACGGCGGACCAATATCGAGGCGTCCTTTCCGGGTGCTGACGATCGACTTCGACAGACTCCGGCTGGAGCCGGGAGACAGGCTCCTGGACGTCGGGGCAGGCACCGGCAGGCACAGCTTCGAAGGGCTACGGCGAGGCGCCGACGTTGTCGCACTCGACCTCGACCAGGGCGACCTTGGCAGCGCCGAAGCGACCCTGGTGGCGATGGCGGAGGCGGGCGAGTCGCACCCGGCGGGACGGAGCCAGACGCTGGTGGCGGATGCGCTCTGCCTGCCCTTTGCTGACGGTACTTTCGACGCGGTGATCGCCTCTGAGGTCCTCGAACACATCGGCGACGACGAGCGCGCTATCGCAGAGATCAGCCGGGTGCTCAAGCCCGGCGGGCGCCTCGCGGTCAGCGTTCCGCGCTGGTATCCCGAGCGAATCTGTTGGGCGATCTCGCGCGAATACCACAGCAATGCGGGAGGCCACGTGCGCATCTACCGCGGCCGGGAGCTGCGCCAACAGCTGGAGCGCGCGAGGTTGAAGGTTGTCGGCTCACATCACGCACATGCGCTCCATTCACCCTACTGGTGGCTTCGCTGCTGGTTCGGAGTCCGCGATGAGCGGCGCCTGATACCGCGTTTGTACCATCGCCTGCTGGTCTGGGACATCTCTCGCCGGCCTTTGGTCACCCGCCTGGCCGAGCGGGTCCTGAATCCCCTGCTTGGCAAGAGTCTTGTGCTCTATCTAGAGAAGCGGTGACGGCTTGATCTCGAGCCTCCCCGAGGACGTCGGCCTCACGACCGCGGAGGCGGGCGAGAGCGCTGCCTGGATCGCGGGCTTGCAGACCGACAGTGGCGCCATCCCCTGGGAGGCGTCTCGACACGTCGACACCTGGAACCACGTCGAAGCTGCGATGGGTCTCGACGCTGGCGGCCTTCACGATGCCGCCGCGCGTGCCTACGAGTGGCTCCGCACGAGCCAACGCAGAGACGGATCCTGGTTTGCCGGCTATCGAGGCGGCAACGCCTGTGATCGAAGCGTCGACGTCAACTTCTGCGGCTACGTCGCCGCCGGTGTCTGGCATCACTACCTCTCGACCCGCGACTGCGACTTTCTCAGTCGCCTCTGGCCCTGTGTTGAGGCGGCCGTCGGCTTCGTCCTGTCGCAACAGGCCGCTGACGGCACCGTCAATTGGGCCATCGACAGGAAGGGAACGCCCTGGCCCCAAGCACTGTTGAGCTCCTGCTCCTCGATCTTCATGAGCATTGGCTCCGCGCTCGCCATCTCGTCGGTGCTGGGCCGTGAGCGGCTTGCCTGGGAGTCGGGACTCCGGAAGCTGGGCCAGGCAATCCGGGAGCGGCCGGATAACTTCCTGCCGAAAGAACGCTATTCGATGGACTGGTACTACCCCGTCCTGGTGGGCGCGCTCGATGCGAAGGAGAGCCAAGGCCGCATCGAGTCCGGTTGGGACACCTTCGTGGTCGAGGGCCTGGGTGTGAGATGCGTTGCGGACCGGCCCTGGGTCACCGTGGCCGAGACCTGCGAACTGGTCATCGCGCTAACAACCCTGGGTTGGCATGGCGAGGCTGCGCGCCTCTTCGAATGGACGCGCGAGCTTCGCTGCCCGTCCGGTGCCTACTGGACCGGGGTCACGATCGAGGAACGGACGCCGTGGCCGGTCGAGAAGACCACCTGGACGGCCGGCGCCGTCCTGCTGGCCTCGGGCGCGCTCAGCGGTGACAGTGCCGTAGCGGCACTGTTCAGGTCACGCAATCCGGCGCAGGACCCTTAGGCTCGCCTCCTCGACGAGCGGCTCGAAGGCCCCGCTTGCCAGCGCTTCGGTGAAGATCAGGAAGGGTGCTCCGCCCCCGTCGGCTGGATCCGGGAAGACATCGTGGATGGCCAGGATCCCGCCGGCGATGAGGTGCGGAGACCAGCCCTGGAAGTCGGCGCGAACGGACTCCTCCGTGTGACTCCCATCGATGAAAACCAGGCCAAGCGGTGTCCTCCAGTAGGTCGAAACGGTGCCCGACCGAGCGACGATGATGACGACCTCCTCATCCAGGCCCGCTTCGGCGAGGGTGACGCGGAGGGCGGGCAGGCTGTCGATCCGCCCGTCCGGACCGACCAGCCCGGGTTCGTAGTAATCCTGCCCCGGCTGCTGTTCCTCGGACCCGCGGTGATGGTCGATGGTGTATAGAACCGTCCGGCATTCGCGAGCCGCCGCGCCGAGGTATACAGCCGACTTGCCGCAGTAGCTGCCGACCTCCAGGAGGGGGCCCACCTGGCCGCCGATCAGGCCCGCCCCGTGGAGGGCCAAGCCTTCCGACGGGAGCAGGAAGCCTCGGGCGGCCTCCCCCTGGCGCCGAAGCGTCGGGTCCACCCGTCCTGTTAGAGAACGGCCAGCGCGATCTGGTTGTGGAGGTCGAGACCGCGCTCCGTGGGATGAACCCGGTTGGCCAGCCTTGCGATCAAGCCCGCTTCCTCGAGGTCAGCCAGCTCGGTCTCGAACCCGTGCGGTGGTTCGAGACCGTCGACGGTCCGCAGCCCCAGCATGATCTGCTCGGCCCTGGCCTTTCGCGGGTCGAGATCCTCGCCGTCCTCCACGAAAGAGGTTGAGGAGATGTACTCCTGCGGTCGCGACCAGTTCCACCAGCGTCGAGCCGATTCTCCGGAGCGAGCGTAAGAATGAGCCCCACAGCCGGCGCCGTACACCGGCCGGCATTGCCAGTAGGACCGGTTGTGCCTGGATTCGAAGCCCGGCCGGCTCCAGCTCGAGACCTCGTAACGACGGTAGCCGGCGCCAATGAGCACGGACCGGCACCTCTCGAGGAACTGCCAGGCGACGTCGACGTCGACGGGAGGTAGCTGGCCGCGGGTCAGGCGGCGGTGGAGCAGCGTCCCCGGCTCGATCGTCAGGCAATAGCAGGAGAGGTGCTCGGGGTTCAGCTCGAGCGCTTGTGACAGGGTGTGCTCCCACGCGGCCAGCGTCTGGAAGGGCACGGCGTAGATCAGGTCGAGGCTCAGATTTGTGAACCCGGCTTCGCGCGCTTGGCCGACGGCCCGCCGGGCTTGCGCTCCGTCCGTCCGCCTTTCCAGGACCGCCAAGGCTCGAGGGTCGAATCCCTGGACGCCGATGCTCAGACGGTTCACTCCGGCTTGGCGCCAGGTCTCGAGTTTCGCTGGATCGGTCGACGCGGGGTTGGCCTCGAGCGTGATCTCGGCGCCGGCTTCGACCTCGAAGAGGGACCGGATCCGATCCAGAAGTCCCCCGATGGCCGCCGCCGGCAGGAGGCTGGGCGTGCCACCACCGAAATAGACCGTAGCCAAGGGCCCGAAGGAATGACGCTCGGCGGCGCAGCCAAGCTCTCGTTCGAGAGCCTCCACGTAAGGCTGCATCAAGCCATCGAGGCCGGCGTAGGCGTTGAAGTCGCAGTAACCACACTTGTGCCGGCAAAACGGTAGGTGGACGTAGAGGTGATGGAAACGTTCGTTGTTAAGGACGTCGCCGGCGGCTGGATCGGGCCCGGACAGTGTCATCCCTCGAGCCGTTCCAGCTCCTCCTCCACCAGGCTGACGAGCTCGCCGATCGTCTGCGCGTCAAAGGCCAGCTTGATCCCCGCCGCCTCGTAGAGCTCGGGAAGCGGCCGGGTCGAACCGAGTCCGAGAGCCTTTCGGTAGGCGGCGACGGTCCCTGATTGATCCTTCAACGCGTTGCGCCATACCTGCAGAGCACCCAGTTGGGCGATGCCGTACTCGATGTAGTAGAAGGGCACCTCGAAGATGTGGATCTGCTGGTACCAGCGCGCGATCCACTCCGCCTCCAAACCGTCGTAATCGATCCCCTCTTCGAACCTCTTGCGCAGCCGCAGCCACTCCCGGTCACGAGCCTCAGCGTCCGAGCCGGCGGGATCGGTGTAGATCCAATGTTGAAAGGCGTCGACGGTTGCGCAGTGCGGGAAGAACAGGATGATGCGCTCCAGGTGGTCGATCCGGGCCCGGCGATAGTCCTCCTCCGAGTAATAGCCACCCGCCGACCGAGCCCAGTAGGGGGCCGAAAGCAGCTCCATCGCCATCGACCCCACCTCGGCCATCTCCATCCCCGGCCAGCGCTGGCAGAAGAGAAGGTTGTTGTCGAATTGCTCGAAGCCCTGGAAGGCGTGGCCGGCTTCGTGGACCAACGTGACGAGGTCGTCGGCAACTCCTGCCGCATTCATGAAGATGAGCGGTCGCTTTTTCCTCGGCAGGTCGGTCATGTATCCGCCGGGGGCTTTCCCGCGGCGGCTTTCAAGGTCCAGCAAACCCTCTTGCTGCATGGTCTGGAAATAGCGGCCGAGCTCAGGGTCGACGCGGTTGAAGACGGACACGCCGCGGTCCACAAACTCGGTTGCTGACTCGAAGGGACGAACCGGTGGCCGGCCCTCTGCGTCGACGCCGACATCCCACGGCCGGAGGGCGTCCAGCCGCATCTGCTGCTGCCGCCTCTTCAAGAGGCGGGCCGCCGCCGGCACCACCTTATCGGCGACGGCTTGGTGGAACGCATAGCAATCGCGCGGCGTGTAGTCGAAGCGATGCTTCTCTCTGGAAGCCTGCGTTGTGCGCGATCTCCTGACGGAGCTTGTACTGCTCGTCGAAGAGGGCTGCCAACTGCTGGCGCTGCGCGACGTAAGGCGCTCGATGTAAGCGCCAGGCCTTCTCGCGCGTTTCCCGGTCGGGGTCGAGCATGAACGGTCGCAGCCGAGGCAGGGGTAGGTCCTGGCCGTTCCAGGGAGCGGTCATCGCCCCCGTCACCTTCTGGTACTCGGCGCTCAGCCGCTCCACTTCCGCCTTGAGGGGGACGTTCTCCTCCCGGAAGATGTCGTTTGTCGTCCGGAATCGGCGGAGTGACTCATCCAGGTCTTCGCGCGTGTAGCCGATCTCCAACAATCGCCGGCTGAGCCGAACGCGCTGCTCGGCCGCGTTCGGCTCGATCTCGGTTTGGAAGCGCAGGTTGTCGGCCTCCTTGGCGGGGTCGGCGGTGTCGCAGGTGTAGTCGAAGTAGACCTGCTCGCGCGCTTCACCGAGGAGGTCTTCGAAGGACGACCAGTCGTCCAGCCATTCCGCTGCGTTGTCCAAGCTGAGCGGCCGGTAGAAAAGATCGTTATAGATCGGCAGGATCTCGTCCCAGCTGAGCTTCGCGAAGTCTTTCGAGGAATCGGGGAGGGCGATCATCGGGCCTTACGCTACCTGTCCGACCGATTTGAGGTCGCCCACCACGCCCTGGCAAAGTTGGAGAAGGCGCTCCGGTTCGATGGCGAAGACGGCGTCGGGCCAGCCGGCGGCTGGATCGCGAAGCCGGTCGAGATCCTGGCCGTTTCGGCGTCAGCCCTCGCCACCGGCTCGCCGGCGAGGTCTGCGAGCCTGGCCGGGTCGAGGCGGTTCTCTCCACTGACCAGCGCGACGACCGGGCGGCCGGCCGCGACGAAGACCAGGGATTTGACGATCTGGCCGAGCCGGCAGCCGATAGCGCGAGCGGCGTCTTCGGCGGTCCGAGTCCCCTCGGGGAACCGCCGCACCTCGAACTCCTCGAGGAGCTCAGCTAGCCGGGCGGCCATGTCAGCTGGCGGCCGCCCAGCACGTGCAGGTGTACGTGGTAGACCGTCTGGCCGGCGTTCGGACCCTGGTTGAAGACCAGGCGATAGCCGCCTTCGGCTATGCCGCGCTCCCGAGCGATCCGGTGCGCGACCTGGAAGATGCGGCCCAGAAGCTGGTGGTCATCGAGCTCGGCGATGGTCTCGACGTGCTGGCGAGGCAGAACCAGGAAATGCACCGGCGCCTGTGGGTTGATGTCGTCCAGAAGGGCGACGTCGTCGTCCCGGTAGACGGCTATCGATCCGGGGTCGTTGATCAGGCGACAGAAGATGCAGTCCGCCACACGACCTCCTCCAGCTGCCCCGGCCGGCGGCCCTCCGCCGGCTCGCTTGCCTGCAGGTAATTCTCACTCAGACCGCGGATTCGATCCTCGCTGACGCGATCCCAGATCACGCCCAGCCGGCGCCCTTCGAATGACCCGGCGTAGCGCGCATGCAGCTGGTGGCCGAGCTCGATCAGGCGGTGGCTCCGGTCCTGGGCGATACCCGGCTCGACCTGGTCCGCGTAACGCGCCGCGGCCGTGCGCGGCCGAGCCGAAAAGCGGAAGACGTGCAGGCCCATGAAGCCGGCATTCTCGGTGACGGACAAGGTCCGATTGAAATCAGCCTCGGTCTCCCCCGGGAAGCCGACCATGAAGTCACCGGTCAGGGCCAGGTCCGGCCGGACGCCTTTCGCGAGGGCGACGACCCGCTGGAATTGGGCGACGTCGTACCGACGGCGCATCCGTGCCAAAACTGCATCAGAGCCGGACTGCAGGGGCAGGTGCAGGTGCGGGCAGAGCCGCGGGTGCTCGAGCAAGCGGCAGAGTGCCTCATCGACGTGCGAGGGGTCGATCGAGCTCAGGCGGAGTCGGGCTGGAGCGGCGGCGGCCAGCAGCCGCTCGACCAGGGCGGCAAGGCCTCCGCGATAGGAGCCGAGGTCGATTCCCGTGAGGACGATCTCCTGGTAGCCGGCGGCAGCGGCCGCTCGCGCGCGCGCCTCCAAATAGGAAGGCACGCGTGACAGGGACCGGCCCCTCGTCTGCCAGACGATGCAGAAGGTGCAGCGGTTGTCGCAACCGTCCTGGACCTTGAGCAGGAAGCGGGAGCGGCGAGCGCCGGGTGGCGCCACTGACGTCTCGGCCTGGAGAGGGGCGGGCTTCCAGGCGTTGGGCACGACGAGGTCGGCGCCCAGGTCCTGACCCGGATGAGCGTCCACGTAGCAGCCCATCAGGGCGAGGGCGGCGTCCGGATGCTGGCGCCGAGCTCGATGCACCGCCTTGCGGGTGTCCCGGTCGGCGGCCAGCGTGACCGTGCAGGAGTTCACCACCACCACGTTCCGGGCTTGGGCCAGCAGAGCCGCCAGCTCGTCCGTCTCGGCGGCGTTGGTCCGGCAGCCGAGGTTTACGAAGACGGGCCGGGTCTTCGATTCAATCAAGGGAGAGCACCGCCATGAAGGCATCCTGCGGGATCTCGACAGAGCCGACCCGCTTCATTCGCTTCTTCCCCTCCTTCTGCTTCTCGAGGAGCTTGCGCTTGCGGGTGATGTCGCCGCCGTAGCACTTGGCTAGTACGTCCTTGCGCATCGCCGAGACGGTTTCGCGGGCGACCACCTTGCCGCCGATTGCCGCCTGGATGGGCACCTCGAAAAGCTGGCGAGGAATGATCGTCTTCAGCTTCTCGGTCAGCTTGCGACCCTGGACTGCGGCCTTGTCGCGGTGGACGATCATGGAGAGCGCGTCAACTGGCGTTCCTCCGACCAGCACGTCGAGCTTGACCAGCTCGGCCTCTCGGAAGCCGACCAGGTCGTAGTCCATCGACGCGTAGCCCTTGGAGCGTGACTTCAGGGCGTCGTAAAAGTCGTGGATGATCTCGGCAAGCGGTATCTCGTACTCCAACACGACCCGTCCGCCGAGCTGGTGCTCGAGGTTCCGGAAGCGGCCCCGGCGCTCCTGGCAGAGCTCCATCATCGCCCCCAGGAACTGGGCCGGCACGATTATGGAGAGCTTCACGTAGGGCTCCTCGATATGGTCGATGGTGGTCACGTCGGGAAGCATCGAAGGGTTGTCGATCTCGATCATCTCGCCCTTCTTGAGCTGGACCCGGTAGGCGACGGTCGGCGCCGTCGTGATCAGGTCGAGGTCGAACTCCCGCTCGAGCCGCTCCTGGACGATCTCCATGTGGAGCAGTCCCAGGAACCCACAGCGGAAGCCGAAGCCCAGGGCTGCCGAGTTCTCGGGCTCGTAGATGAGCGAAGCGTCGTTGAGCTGAAGCTTCTCGAGTGCGTCCTTGAGGTCGGTGTAGTCCTCGGAGATGGTCGGGAAGAGGCCGGCAAAGACCATCGGCTTCACCGCCCGATAGCCCGGCAGCGCCGACGGAGCCGGGCGGTCCGCGCCGGTGACCGTGTCGCCCACCCTGGCGTCGGCCACGTTCTTGATCGCCGCGGTAAAGTAGCCGACCTCGCCCGCGGTCAATTCCTCGGAGGGGCGCATGGACGGGGTGAAGACCCCCACCTCATCCACCTCGTGCACGCTTCCCGTGTTCATCATCCGGACCCGCATTCCCGGCTTGATCGCGCCATCCACAACGCGGATGTAGACGATGACCCCCCGGTAGGTGTCGTAGTGGGAGTCGAAGACGAGCGCGCGCAGGGGATCGGCCGGTTCGCCGCTCGGTGCCGGGATCTGCCGGACGACCGCCTCCAGGATCTCCCGGGTGCCGGTCCCCTCCTTTGCCGAGGCCAGAAGCATCCGTTCCCGGGAGATTCCGGTGACCTCCGCGATCTCCTCGGCGACCAGCTCCGGCTGGGCGGCGTCGAGGTCGATCTTGTTGATGACGGGCACGATGACAAGTCCGGCCTCGACGGCGTGGTAGAGGTTGGCGAGAGTCTGGGCTTCGATGCCCTGTGCGGCATCCACCACCAGCAAGGCGCCCTCACAGGCGGCCAGCGATCGCGAGACTTCGTAGGCGAAGTCGACATGGCCGGGCGTGTCGATAAGGTTCAGCTCGTAGACCTGCCCGTCCTCGGCCGGATAGCTGAGCCGCACCGCTTGGAGCTTGATGGTGATTCCCCGCTCCCGCTCCAGATCCATGCTGTCGAGGACCTGGGCGTGCATGTCCCGCTGGCTGATGGCCCCGGTGAGCTCCAGGAGACGGTCGGCGAGGGTTGACTTTCCATGGTCGATGTGGGCGATGATGCAGAAGTTTCGAATACGATCGCGGGGGGTCTGCGGCACCGTGTCATGGTAGGATGCCGGGCCAGAGCGACCGTGGGTAGCGGCCGTTACCTAGGAGGAGTGAAGTGATCCGACTGTCCAAGGCGCTCGCATTGGTGGCCGCCGCGGTGCTCTTCGTAGCCGCCTGTGGCGGCAACGGCACAGGCAGCGCGACCACCACCTTCAAGGGAACCAAGAAGGTTGGCATCTCGCTCCCGCTGACGGGACAGTCCAACCTCTACGGTCATGCCAAGAGCCAGGCCCTTCGGTTGGCGGCTGAGGACATCAACGCCAAGGGCGGTGTCAACGGCTACAAGATCGAGATGGACGTCATCGACGATGGCACCACCGTCCCCAAGGCGGTGGACAACGTCAACCAGCTGATCCTTCAGGACCAGGTGATCGCGATGATGGGCTCCGTCACCTCGGGGCAGTGCGCGGCGCAGACGCCAATCGTCAAGCAGAACAAGATCGTCTACATCGACTCGACCTGCAACAGCTACCAGCTGACCCTGGAGCCGGACTTGCTCAACCCCTACTGGGTGTCGATCGTCCCCAACACCTATATGGAGGGCACCTCGGCCGGCGCCGAGGCGGCCAAACTGGGTGCCAAGAAGATCTTCATCGTCTCCCCCAACTATCTATTCGGGACCTCGGAGACCAACGCTTTCGTAGCGGCGCTCACCAAGAAGAACCCGAACGTCACCTTCAATGACAAGTCGACCTGGTACGTGCCCTTCCCGACCAACCCGCGCTGGGACTCGACGATCAATGCCATCCAGGCCTTCCAGCCCGACCTGGTCTACTCGAACATCTTCAGCCAGGACCAGGTCAACTTCGTCAAGCAAGCCTTGGCCGTCGATCCCAACTTCTTCACCAAGTACCAGATGGTGACGCTGTCGAGCATCGACGACTTCAACGCCCTCGGCCCGCAGTATCCGCAGGGCATGCACGTCTACATGCGGGCGCCATTCTTCCAGCTCAGCAACTCGAAGCTGGACGCCTGGGTCTCCGAGTACAAGACCAAGTACAACGAGTACCCCTCGGACTGGGCGCTGATGGACACCGATGCCCTCAACCTCTGGGCCCAGGCCGCCAACAAGGCGGGAACCTTCGACTCTGACAAGGTCATGTCGCAGATCCTCGGCAAGAGCTTCTCCAGCCTGCGCGGCTACAACTTCACGGTCCGAACCCAGGACCACCAGGCCAACGTCGGTGAGACGATCGGCACCACCACCGACTCGGCCGGCAAGTACCCGTTCGTGGTCCTCAAGGATTCCTCCAATCTCAAGGGCGACGACATCATGATGAGCACGACCCTGATGCAGGAGATGCTGGACGGCAAGTGTGAGAAGGGCGGCGATCCCAAGACCGCCAACTTCGCGCTCTGCCCAAGCTGGAAGTAGCGACAAACCAAAAAAAGAACCGCTGATACAGATGTGGGCCCGTTAGGGGTTCCGGATGGACCCCGGTAAGTTCCTGCTGTTCGCTGTAGGCGGCCTCTCGCTGGCCGCCTACCTTTTCATCGTCACCGCCGGCCTCTCGCTCGTCTTCGGAGCCCTCCGCGTCATCAACATGGCGCACGGCTCGCTGTACATGATCGCGGCCTTCGTGACGGTGGTCGTCGCCAACCAGATCGGCGTCGCGGCCGGCTTCTTCGTCGGCCTGCTGGTGGCCATCCTGGCCGCCGGCGCCGTCGGCGCCGTCATCGAGGTGATCGTGCTCCGCCGGGTCTACAACCAGGAGCACCTGGTCCAGCTGCTGGGCACCTACGCCGTGGCCCTGATCATCTCCGGATTGGTGCGCCTGATCTGGGGCGCCAACTACCGCACGATGCCCGAGCCGAGCCTGTTCAGCGGAACCATCTCGCTGTTCGGTTACAGCTACGCGCGCTACAACCTCTTCATGATCGCGGCCGCGCTGGTCATCGGAGCCGCTGTCTACCTGATGCTCTACCGGACCGGTCTCGGCCGCAACATCCGGGCGGCCGTCGCCGACTCGCAGCTCCTCTCCACGACCGGCGTCAACGTCAAGCTGCTCTTCACGACCGTGTTCGTGATCGGCGCCTGGCTGGCGGGACTGGGCGGTGTCATCGTGGCCCCCAGCCAGGCGGTCGGCTCAACGATGGACAGCGACATCCTGGTGCTCGCCTTCGCGATCAGCGTCATCGGCGGGCTGGGCAGCATCGTCGGCTCCCTGGTCGGCTCCCTGATCGTCGGCGAGGTGATCTCCTTCGGACTGGCCAACCCGGCCACCAACGCGTTCGCCCTGGCCTTCGTCTTCCTGATCATGGTCGCGGTTCTCACGGTGCGGCCCTGGGGTCTCTTCGGGACCCCGGAGACGCAATGACACGGCTGGGGCTGCTGGCGAGCGGCCGCCTCCGCTGGGTTGCCGCTGCGATCGGGCTGCTCTTCGTGCTCGCCATCCCGCAGCTGGCGGCGCTGCAGGAGAACCTGAACCCCGATTACAGCGCCAGGTGATGCTGGGCTACGCGGGGATGGTCTCCTTCGCTCACGCCGCCTACTACGGGATCGGCGCCTACACGGTCGGTTATCTCTACTCCCGCTTCCACCTGACCGCCCCGTTGGGATTCATCGCGGTTCCCTTTGTCGGCGCCGCCTTCGGGTTCGTCACCGGGCTGATCGCGCTCCGGGCCGTTCGCCTCTACTTCTCGCTCCTGACGCTGGCAATCTCGCAGGTGCTCTTCGCCATCGCTTTCAGCTGGCAGCCACTGGGCGGCGAGACCGGGATCCACGCCATCACCATCCCTGACGCGCTTTCGGACCGGACGACGATGTACTACTTCGTGGTCGCGATCACGATCGTCTGCCTGCTGGTGATGTGGACCATCGTCCGGGCGCCCTTCGGCGCGGCGATGCTGACAATCCGCGAGAACCGGGAACGCGCCCGCTCGGTCG
>VBHN01000226.1 GCA_005881155.1 Chloroflexota bacterium
CGCGACAGGCCCGTCCGGCGCCAGCGCGTTTCGCTCCGACAGGCTTGGCAGCTGGCAGGCGCAGGCCTGGTCCCTCCCGAACTCGGTGGGCAGGCTCGAACCCTCTCAGAGCCTGTCGCTGAAGCTCGATCTGCGCGGCCGGCTGGGCGAGACCGATGGCGGTGGTGACGTCGCGTCGAAGGCAGCGCCCTCTGACGATGGCAAGCCACCCAAGGGAGCTTCCGGCGAGGTCGCTTACACGATCGGCGTCCGGGAGTAGAGCCCTTGAACGCCCGCTTTCGCGTGCTGCCGGCACTGGTCGCGCTGGTTGCCCTCCAGGTGGGCGGCCTATCCGATGCCCGGGCCGCCGGGACCGTGTCCGGCGGCCCGCTGGTGATCCATTCGAGCTTCAACGACGTGTCCGCACCCCTTCGGACCCTGACCCCGGCCGGGCGGCGTCCAATGCGCCTGACGAGATCGCACCTCCCAATCTCGAGTCCGCGCGCCGGGACGCCTGAGAAGAGCTCGCCGAACAGCCCCAGCACGCCCACTCCCGCGACCGTCAACAACTTCGACGGGGTCGGTCAGGGCTTCGGCGGTCCCAATGGCACCTTCTCGGTGACCTCGGCACCCCCCGACAGCAACGGGGCGACCGGCCCAAATCACTTCGTGGAGACCGTCAACACCGACCTCGCGGTCTTCAACAAGAGCGGGGCCGCGATCTACGGCCCGGTCCCCATCAACACCGTCTGGAGCGGGTTTGGCGGCGCCTGCCAAGCCGACAACGACGGGGATCCGACCGTCCTCTACGACCAGCTGGCCGACCGCTGGCTGATCAGCCAGTTCGCCATCCACGGCGCCGACCTGATGTGCGTCGCGGTCTCCACCTCCGGCGATCCCACGGGCAGCTACAACCGCTATTCCTTCCCTTACACGCAGCTTCCCGATTACCCGAAGCTGAGCATCTGGCCCGACGGGTACTACCTCACCGTCAACCTGTTCCAGGGCGGTTCCTCCTTTGTCGGCGCCGGCGTCGCCGCGCTCGATCGGAGCAAGATGCTGGCCGGCCAGCCCGCCACGCAGCAGATGTTCCAGACGCCGTCGAACGTCGGCAGCCTCCTGCCCTCCTCCGTGGACGGGTCACGACCGCCTCCGGCCGGAGCGCCCAACCAGCTCCTGGCGCTCGGCGGTGACAGCGCCAGCCTGCTCAGCTGGAAATTCCACGTCGACTGGACGGCACCCACCAACTCCACCTTCACCGGCCCCACCACCATCCCGGTGACGCCCTATGCGCCCGCCTGCGGCGGCGGAACCTGCATCCCGCAGGCCGGGACGAGCCAGCAGCTGGACTCCCTGGCCGATCGCTTGATGTACCGCCTCTCCTATCGCAACCTCGGCGACCACGAGTCGCTGCTCGTCGACCACAGCGTGACCGCGGGGTCGAGCACCGGGATCCGGTGGTATGAGCTCCGGCTCGCGAGCGGCAGCCCGGTGCTCTACCAGCAGGGCACCTACGCGCCCGATTCCGACTTCCGCTGGATGGGCAGCGCCGCCCTAGACCAGGCGGGGGATATGGCGGTCGGTTACAGCAAGTCGAGCGCGACCACGCACCCGAGCATCGCCTACGCCGGCCGCCTTGCAGGCGACCCGGCCGGGCAGCTGGCCACCGGCGAGGGCGTCGTGATCGTGGGCGCCGGCTCGCAGATCGGGGGCCTGAGTCGTTGGGGCGACTACTCGAGCATGTCGATCGATCCCGCCGACGACTGCACGTTCTGGTACGTGAACGAGTACCTCCCGGCGGACGGATCCTTCAACTGGCGGACGCGGATCGCCTCCTTCAAGTTCCCAGGCTGCGGAGCGCCCCCCGGTGACGACTTCTCGATCAGCGCCAGCCCCGCAAGCCTGTCCCTGCTGCAGGGCAACAGCGGCACCAGCACGATCTCGACCGCGGTGACCAGCGGCAACGCCCAGAGCGTGAGCCTCGCCGCGGCCGGGCTGCCGGCCGGCGCCACCGCAACCTTCAGCCCCGCGTCGATGACGGCCGGCGGCAGCTCGACGATGACGGTCGCGACTGCGGGGGCGACGCCGATCGGCACCTATTCGATCACGGTGACCGGCACCGGGGTCAGCGCGACCCATTCGACCGCCGTCGCCCTCACCGTGACCGGGACCACAGTCATCGTCAACGGCGGGTTCGAGACCGGTGACTACACCGGTTGGACGCGCGCCGGGACTACCTCCATCGCCGGTGTCTTCCACAGCGGGGCGTTGTCGGCGATGGTCGGCGGTTCGTCGCCCACGAACGGCGACAGCAGCATCGCCCAGTCCTTCGTAGCGCCAGCAGCCGGCGGAACCCTGTCCTTTTTCTACAACCTCAAATGCCCGGACTCGATCTACTTCGACTGGGCCACCGCCACCCTCCGCGACAACACCGCGGGCAGCACGGCCACCCTCCTCCCCCATGTCTGCTCCAACAACAACCGCTGGGTCCAGGTCAGCTCGAGCCTCGTCGGCACCCACTCCTACTCCCTGACCCTGGTCAGCCACGACGACAACTACCCGGGCGACGCGACCTACACCCTCTACGACGACGTGGCCGTGAGCGCGCCCGCCAGCGGCGACTTCTCGATCAGCCTCAACCCCAGCAGCCTCACGCTCCAGGCGGGCTCGTCCGCGACGTCGACGGTCTCGACGCTGCTCAGCAGCGGCAGCGCGCAGACGATCAGCCTGGCAGCCACCGGCTTGCCGGCCGGCGCGTCGGCCGCCTTCAACCCCGCCTCCGTCAACTCGGGCTCCAGCTCCACGCTGACCGTTTCAACCACGACCTCGACGCCGCCCGGCAGCTACTCGGTGACCGTCACCGGCACCGGGACCAGCGCGACCCACTCGACGACCCTTGGGCTGACGGTGAGCGCCCCGCCTCCGCCCGACTTCTCGATCACGGCCAACCCGGCCAGCGTCTCGGTCCAACAGGGCGCGAGCGCCACCTCTGTCATCTCGACCGCCGTCACGGCCGGCGGCAGCCAGTCGATCACCCTCAGTGCCATCGGGCTGCCCGCGGACGCCACGGCCTCCTTCAACCCCGCCACCACCAACGCCGGCTCCAGCTCGACGCTGACCCTCGCCGCCGCCGCCACGACCCCGGTTGGCAGCTACACGGTGACGGTGACCGGGACTGGCACCAGCGCCACCCATTCGACCAGCGTCAGCATGACCGTGACTGCGCCGCCGCCGCCCGACTTCTCAGAGCGTCAGCCTGAGCGCCTCGGGACTGCCTGCGGCCGCCTCCGCGACCTTCAGCCCCGCGACGATCACCGCTGGTGGGAGCTCGACCCTGACTCTGGGAACTGCGGCGGCGACGCCTGCCGGCAGCTACACCATCGCGGTGACGGGCACCGGCAGCAGCGCGACCCACTCGACCTCGCTCACGCTGACCGTGACCGTCCCCAGCAGCAACCCGATCGTCAACGGGGGCTTCGAAACCGGCGACTTCAGCGGCTGGACCCGAGCCGGAACGACCTCGATCTCGGGCGTGGCCCACTCCGGCACCCACTCGGCGATGCTCGGCGCGGCAGCGGCAACCAACGGGGACAGCTCGATCAGCCAGGCCTTCAGCGCTCCCGCCGCCGGCGGCGTGCTGACCTTCTTCTACAACCTGAGATGCCCTGACACGGTGAGCTACGACTGGGCCACGGCCACCCTGAGGGACAGCACCACGGGCACCACCAGCACCCTTCTCCCACACGTGTGCGCCAACAACAGCGGCTGGACCGCGATCAGCGCCAGCCTCACCGGTGGCGACACCTACACCTTGACCCTGGTCAGCCATGACGACGGCTTCGCCGGAGATCCCACCTACACCCTCAGCGGCTGGTCGACGAGCGGCAGCACGAGCATCTCCTCCGCGGCGCATGGGGGCGGCTTCTCGGGCGTTGCCGGCGCCGCCACCGCCACCAACGGCGACAGCACGATCTCGCAGACCTTCACTCCGGGCGCGGGCGCGAGCCAGGTGTCCGTGTGGTATTCGAACGTCTGCCACGACACCGTGACCTTCGACTGGGTGAAGGTCACGCTGACGGACAACAGCGCGACGAGCACGACCGTCCTGGTGCCCAACACCTGTTCGTCCAGCACGGCCTGGACGATGGCCTCAGGGCCGGTTGTGCCCGGGCACTCATACACGTTGACCCTGCTCAATCACGACGACAACCTTGCCGGTGACCCGACCTTCACGCGGTTCGACGACATCACCCTGACCTGACGCCAGGATTCGGCCTGAGATCGGTTCGGGGTGGTTCGAGCGAACCCCGGGCCGACGTGGCTGGTCGCCCATCGAAGTCATCCATTCGAAGGATGCCGAGTGCCCGTCGATGCACTAGGATTCGCCACGAAAGGGAAGAGGACTCCGCGAGGTCGCGGATTCGGAGGGAGGATTAGGGAAGTGTCCGGTTTCGACACGTCTTCGCGTTCATCGGCAGGGCACTCGAGCCCGGTTGAGTTGGCTTCCGACGGACCAAATCTTGGCCTTCTGACTCTCTTGGCCGAGTGGCTGCAGGCATCTCCTCGAGGCCTTTGCGTCGTGGACTGCGGGGACGACGATCGGGTCGTCTACGTCAACCGATCGGCCGAGATGTGGACGTCCGGCGACCAGCTGGCGACCGCGACCGCCGAGCGCCTGGGCAGGGTTGTCGCCGCTGTGGCGCTTTCGGGTGACACGGTCCTGCTCGAATCCTGCCTCCTCGGCCAGGGCGCCGCCGATGCCGGACGGCGGTGGGACCTCGAGGTACGACTGCTCGCCGGCTCCCCGATTGGACCGCGCTACGTGCTCATCTCAGGCCAGGAGCAGCACAACCTCGAGGTGCTGGTCGACAAGCCCCCGGCCCTCAAGGGCGATCCGCGGGGCGCGGTCAGCCAGCGCGAGTGGCAGGTCGCCGAGTTGGTGGCCCTCGGCCTCACCAACTCGGACATCGCGCGGCGCCTCTATCTGAGCCGCGCGACAGTTGCGAGCCACGTGGCGGGAATTCTCACCAAGCTGCGGTTCCGGTCTCGCGCGCAGGTCGCGGTCTGGGTCGTGGAGAACAGGCAGAGGCTCGCCGTCAGCTAGACCCGGTCGAGAATTCCACGCAATTCTTTCATTCGTTCTGCTGATGACGAAGGGCCCGCGAGTCCTCATGTTGTCCTCGATGCCGTCAGCTGTTGCTGACGGGTCTCGGTTCCAGATCTGAAAGGGAGGAACGGTTCATGGGATTTCGGACGAACAAGCTCTTGGTCGTAGGCGTGCTCGGTGTGAGCGCGCTGGCTCTGATCGGCCTCGGTGCCGGCGCGGCCTTCACGGATTCGGTCAGCGGGACACAGGTGATCAACACCGGCACCCTGTGCGCCAAGATCAGCTCCGTCGATCAGAACGGGAACCCCGACGGTCTCGTCTCGACCGACGGCAAGTCGATCACCTTCAAGGCCGGCCCCTACTCGCAGATCAGCTCGAAGCACATGATCTTCGTCACCAACGACTGCAGCCTGAACCTGAACGTGTCAGGGCTCACCCTCTTCGAGTCGGGTGGCGGCTATTCGCCGGCCCCGCTCGGCAACGACGTGACGCTGGACATGGCCAACTACACCAGGTCCGTTCGCAACCTGGAAGGCAACTGGACCTGCTCGGGGTGCCAGCTCGCCCCCGGTCAGACGCTGGGCCTGAACGGCGACCCGGGCCTGCGCTGGGAGTACACCGCCAACCTCGGCAACGCGGACGAGGGCTTCAGCATCTCGCCGACCGTCACCTTCAACATCGTCGAGTGGCCCGGACCCCTGGGCCCGGCGGGAGCCGCAACGACGGCGCCGGCGTAAGCCTGACTTCGACTCGCAAGCATTAGGGTTCCTTTTGACCGATTCTCGCGTGGCCGCGCCCGGTGCGCGGCCACGCGTCGTTTTCCGCCCCGGCTGGCGGCCGGCAGTCTCCAGCGTGGCGGTGCTCGTCCTCGCCGTCGCCATCAGCGCCGCGTCCCTCTCAGTGTTGAGCGGCGCCTGGCAGGTCTGGCCGATCGTCTCCGGAAGCATGCGTCCCACACTCCAGCCCGGCGGTTTGGCGGTGGTCGAACGGGAGCCGATCGCCGGCCTGCGCGCCGGTGACGTCATCGTCTTCCGGGCGCCGAACGGCACCGGGCAACTGGTCGTCCACCGGGTCACCGCTGTCGTGCAGGTTTCGGGCGGCGCGCTGGTCAGCACCCGCGGCGATGCCAACGGCGCGGCCGACCTCTGGAGCCCGTTTCAACTCTCAGGCCCTTGCGTCTACCGGGAGCGGTTCAGCCTGCCGCTGATCGGCTATCCGGGGATCCTCATCCA
>VBHN01000075.1 GCA_005881155.1 Chloroflexota bacterium
AACCACCCCTAGAATCGAGTCGCGCTGAATTGGTGCATGCGGGAGTAGCTCACCTGGCAGAGCGCGACCTTCCCAAGGTTGAGGTAGCGGGTTCGAGTCCCGTCTCCCGCCCCATTAGCCCTTTTCCGCGCCGATCTGGGGGTCCCGGCTACTCCCGCTCCATGACCCCGTGCGGCTCGCTCGTCGGCTCGGGCGGGGTCCTCCGCGGAGGTGATGACGTGGTACTGCGGATGGTCGGGATCAGGCACCACCAGCGCCCAGCCCCCCTCGGCGAAGACCTTCACCCCGTCGGTCAGGTCCACCCGGTCGCGGAGGTGGCGCTCCATGACCGTGCGCATCACCCGGCCCTTCGCCTCCCAGGGACAGAACAGGACCTCGTGCCGATAGCCGACCTGTGGGAGGTCCTGGCGCACCCGGTGTAGAGAGAGACCGGTCGCCGCCATCAGCTCCAGGGCGCGGGCGGTCGTGAAGAGGGCGTCGAAGGCGACCCCGAAGTGGGGCCAGGCGTAGCCGCCCTGACCGTCGGAGGCCAGCACCGTCTCCTTGTGCTGCGCGGTGCGCAAGACGGCGCCGGGCGTCATCTTGGCCGGCATGAAGCGGCCGCCGTAGCGCTCGGCGATCATCGCGAAGGTGATCGAGGAGGAGGCCGGCCCGACCACCATCCCCGGGTGCTGACCCAGCTGCATCTCGGCCAGCACTGCAAACGCGGTCACGTGGTCGAGCACCTCGCCCTTCTCGTCGATCAGGAAGCAGCGCTCACCGGGCGAGTCGATGAAGACGCCCATTCGCGCCTTGACCGCTCTCACGATCACGCCTATCTCCTCGAGCCGGGCCCGGAAGGCGTCCGCGCCCTGCGGCGTGACCGGCGGTTCGATGGACGCGTTGAGCGGGATGACCGAGCAGTTCATCTCCTCCAGCACGCGGCCCAGCGCGGTCGCGGAGACCCCGTTGTCGTAGTCGACCAGGACCTTGAAGCCCGCCGGCCGCACCAACTCCAGGTCGAGCTTGGAGAGGAGGTCGTCCACGTAACGGTCGACGACGCCGGACGGATAGGAGATGTTGCCCATCTCGTAGTGGCCGACGCGGCGGATGTCCTCCCGGAAGAAGAGGTTCTCGAGCTTGCGCTCGTTCCGCTTGTCGAGGTCGAGGCCCTGGTTGTCGAAGATCCGGATGTCCACCGAGCGGGCGTCGAGTGGCGAGTTCTGCACGTGCAGGGTGGCGGCGGCGCGAGCATGACGCGCGAAGTGACGCGCGTTGGGGATGGTCAGGGCGGAAAGGTCCGCGATGTTGGCGCCCGAGCTCAGCAGGCCCGCGATCAGCGCCCGCTTGATCATCCGCGCAGCGCGCGACCAGTCCCGGCTGATGGCGATCGTCGAGCCCCGTGCGGAGAGCCCGCCGATGGCGGCCCCGAGCTTGGCCGCGAACTCGGGCGTGAACTCGATGTTGGAGAGGCCCGTGAGCCCGTAGGAGGTGAACAGCCCTCGCTTCCAGGAGCCCGCCCAGATGATCGACTCGTTGACCACGGCGCCGGCCTCGATCTCCTTGTTGGGCCAGATCTTGACGCCGGGGTTGACGATCGAGCCGGAGCCGATCACCACCTCGTCGCCGATCACCGAGCCTTCCTCGAGGAGGCTCGAGTTTTTCAGCCGCACCGCCCGGCAGACCACCGATCCGCGCAGGCGGCAGTTCTCGCCGACGTAGACGTGGTTCCAGATGATCGAGTTCGAGACCTTGGTGCCGTAGTCGATGGTGGTGTCGTCGCCGATCACGGCCGGCCCGTTGATCCAGACGCCCGGCATCAAACGCGTCGCGGAGCCGATCAGCGCCGGACCCTCGATGCGGGCGTCCGGCGAGACGTCCGCGTCCTCCGCGATCCAGACCGCGTCGCCGCGGCGCACACCGGGGATCTGGACGGCGACCTTACCCTCCAGGCAGTCGAAGTTCGCCTTCAGGTAAGAGGCGTGGCTGCCCACGTCCTCCCAGTAGCCGTCCGCCACCCAGCCGAAGACCGGCTCGCCCTCCTTCAGCAGCTTCGGGAAGACGTCGGCTGACCAGTCCGTGACCTCGCCTGGCTTGAAGTAGTCGAAGACCTCCGGTTCCAGGATGTAGATACCGGTGTTGGCCAGGTCGCTGAAGACCTCGCCCCAAGATGGCTTCTCCAGGAAGCGCTGCACCGCGCCGTCGTCGTCGACGACCACGACGCCGTACTCGAGCGGGTTGGGGACGGGCTTCAGCACGATCGTCGCCAGCGACTTCCGCTGCCGGTGGAAGCGCACCGCGGCGGTCAGGTCGATGTCGGTCAGGGCATCGCCGCTGATGACCAGGAAGGTCTCCTTCAGCTGGTCCTCGGCGAGCCGCACCGAGCCCGCGGTGCCGAGCGGCGAATCCTCGACCGAATAGGCCAGCGAGACACCCGAGTCGGAGCCGTCGCCGAAGTAGTTGCGGATGCTTGCCCCGAGGTACTGGACGGTCGCCACCACCTCTCGCAGGTGGTGCTTGCGGAGCAGCAGCAGGATGTGCTCCATGATCGGGCGGCCGGCCACCGGCACCAGCGGCTTTGGCCGCGTGCTGGTCAGGGGACGGAGCCGCGAGCCCTCGCCCCCGGCCATGACGACCGCCTTCACCCCACTATCCTAGGTTGGCTTGCTCGACGAACTCCGCTCGCTCGCTCTCAACCTCCGCTGGGGTTGGGAACCTCGAATCCGGAAGGTGTTCGAGACCTTGAGCCCCGAGCTCTGGGCGGAGACACGCCACAACCCGATCGTGGTCCTCAACCGGCTCGGCGAAGCCGGGGTCGCCGCCGTCGCCGAACGCGAGGATTTCCTGAGGGTCCTCGAAGAGGCCCGCAACGCTACCCGCGAGTACCAGGAGCGACGCCCGCCCTTCTTCGACGCCCACGCCCCCCTCGTGATCGGCTATTTCTCGCTGGAGTTCGGCCTCGCCGAGTGCCTGCCCATCTATTCTGGCGGGTTGGGAATCCTGGCCGGCGACCACCTGAAGGCGTCCAGCGACCTGAACCTGCCCCTGGTCGGGGTCGGCCTTCTCTACCGCTGGGGGTTCGGGCGGCAGCGGATCACCGCCGAGGCCCAGCAGTCGGAGGTGTACGTCGAGAACAAGGCCGAGGACCTGCCGATCCGGCTCGTCGAGGCCGACGGCGGGGCGCCGCTCCGAGTGACGGCGCCGATCGGCGGCGAGTCCGTGCAGATCGGAGTCTGGCGCGTGCAGGTCGGCCGCATCCCGCTCTTCCTGCTCGACACCGACCTGGAGGAGAACCCGCCCCACCTGCGCACCATCACCGATCGCCTCTACGTGCCCGAGCCGGACCGGCGGCTGCGCCAGGAGATCGTGCTCGGGATCGGCGGGATGAGGGCGCTGAAGGCGCTCGGCATCGCGGCCACCGTGTTCCACATGAACGAGGGCCACTCCATGCTGGTCGGCGTCGAGCGCATCAGGGAGCTGCGCAACGAGCGCCAGCTGACCTTCGAGGAGGCGCGCCTGGTGGCGCGGGCGGGCATCGTCTTCACCACCCATACCCCGATCGCGGCCGGCAGCGATTACTTCGAGCCGGGCCTGGTCTGGGACCTGCTGGGGCCCTACCTGAGCCAGACCGGCCTCAGCTTCGAGCGCTTCATGGACCTCGGCCGCGAGAAGCCGGGCGATCCGCGGGCGCCGCTGGTCTCGACCTACCTCGCCCTGCGCCTGTCCGACGTCAGCGTCGGGGTCTCCCGCCTCCACGGCGCGGTCAGCCGCCGGCTCTGGCGGGAAGCCTGGCCGGGCATCAAGGAAGCGCACGTCCCGATCGGCTCGGTGACCAACGGGGTCCACCTCCCGACCTGGGTCTCGGAGGAGATCGCCTCCCTGCTCCGCGAGTGTGTCGGCCCCGACTGGTGGGAGCTCTTGGCGACCGACCCGCGCTGGTCGGCGATCGACCAGATCCCCGACGAGCGCCTCTGGGCCACGCACCTGAAGCTCTGCGAGAGCCTGGTCGGATATGCCACCGACCGGGGCGGCGAAGCGCTCGAACCCGACGCCCTGACGATCGCCTTCAGCCGCCGCTTCACGCCCTACAAGCGGGCGACGCTGCTGCTCCAGGACCGGGAGCGCCTGGCCAAGCTGGTCAGACACCCGGACCGGCCGGTCCAGTTCGTCTTCTCCGGCAAGGCCCACCCCGCCGACTCGCCCGGGAAGGCCCTGCTGCACGACATCGTCGAGCTGGCGCGCACCGAGCCGCGGGTGACCTTCCTGGAGGACTACGACATCGACGTGGCCCGGCACCTGGTCCAGGGCGCCGACGTCTGGCTCAACAACCCGCGGCGGTTCCTGGAGGCGAGCGGGACCAGCGGCATGAAGGCGGCGGCCAACGGCGTGCTCAACCTGAGCGTCCTGGACGGCTGGTGGGACGAGGCGTACGGGCCGGACGTGGGCTGGGCGATCCCCTCCGGCGCCACCATCGACCGCCAGGCGACCGACGACCAGGCGGAGGCGGAAGCGCTCTACCGGGTGCTCGAGAGAGACCTTGTGCCCGCCTATTACCAGCGGGACGCGGCCGGGATCCCGCGCCGCTGGGTGGCCATGATGCGGGCCTCGATCCGCCGCCTCGCGCCGGAGTACAGCGCCGGCCGGATGGTGCTCGACTACTTCGCCGACGCCTACGCGCCGGCTGCCCGCCGGGTGCAGCAGCTGCGGCTGCTCCCCGACTGGGGAGGCTAGGCCGCCGCGGCTGTCGCCTGGTTCCGGGGCAGGTGGACCCGGAAGGTCGAGCCGGCGCCGAGCTCGCTCTCGAGGGTGATGGTGCCGCCGTGCAGCTCCACCAGTGACTTGCTTAGGGATAGTCCCAATCCGGTTCCCTCGGCATTCTTGTCCCGCCCGTTCACCAGCTGCTCGAACTTCTCGAAGATCCTGGCCTGGTCCTCCTTGGCGATGCCCACGCCCGTGTCGGTGACGCTGATGGTCACCATGTCTTCGTCCGCTTCCGCGGTGACTGTGACCTCGCCTTCGCCGGGCGTGAACTTGACGGCGTTGGAGAGCAGGTTCAACAGCACCTGCCGGAGCCGGACGGGGTCGGCGATGAGCTGGAGGTCGTCCGCGACCGAGCTGCGCACGCGGATGCCCTTCGCGGCCGCCAGCGACTCAATCGCCAAGAGCGTCGGTTCCACGACCTCCGCCAGGCGCAGCGGAGTGCGGTCCAGCTGCATCCGACCCGCCTCGATCTTGGAGACGTCGAGGATCTCGCTGACCATGTCGAGCAGGTGCTGCCCCGACTGGTGGATGTTGGCGAGGTAGCGCGCGGTGCGCTCCGACTGGAGGGCCGGGTCGGCGCTCTTCATAAGCAGCTCCGAGAAGCCCAGGATGGAGTTCAAGGGTGTCCGTAGCTCGTGGCTCATCCCGGCCAGGAACTCGCTCTTGAGGCGCCCGGCACGCTCGAGCTCGACGTTGGTGGTCCCCAGGGTGTGAAGGAGGCGGGCCGCCTGTACTGCAGCAGCCACGAAGGGGCCGGCCACCTCGGCCTGGTGGAGGTCGATGGAGTCGAACGCCCGCTCGCCGACCAGCCGCATGAAGGTGGCCACCCCGAGCATTTGACCTCCTGAGACCAGGGGCATCGAGAGTACGGGGCCCAGGCCCCAGCGCCGGAGGTTGGAATCCCATTCGGGTTCGCTCAGGTCGCCCAGGATCGGATGCCGCGTCGCCAGCGCGCGACCACCGGGCGAGTAGTCGGGCAGGGCGTCTCCGGCTGTGACGAAGTGGTGCGGCTCGGAGACCGCAACCCTGGGCGCGCCGTCCTCGAGCAGGCTGATCACCACCTCGTCGGCGCCAAACAGGGTCAGCAGGCGGGGTACTGCACTGTCGATGATCCGTGCGACGTCGACCTCGCTGCTCATCTCGGCCATCGCCGCCGAGAGGAGCAGCCGGTTGCCCTCTGCCTCGCGCCATTTGGCCAGTGCCCGGGCGAGGTCGCCGACCTCGTCCCGTTTGCTCAGCCAGGGGATGGCCAGCTGCTCCCCACCGGCAAGAGCGGTGGCGGTCCGCACCAGGGCGCGGAGCGGGCTGAGCGTGGAGCGGATGAAGAGGCCCACCAGCACCAGCAGCAGGGCGACGCAGATCACCGCCGCGACGGCCGTGCCGATCGCCTGGACCCGAGACTGCTCGCGCGCCGCGGCAAGGGAGTCGGCCGCATCACGACTCGCGTCGGAGTCGACCGGCGCCAGGACCGCCAGGAAGTCATCGAAGAGGTACTTGCCCTGCAGCGAGGTGGCCGGCTCGGGCTGGACCGCGCCGGCGGCCAGCGCGTCGCGGCGCGCGGTCGCCCAGGCCTGCCAGGCACTGATCGCAACCTTGAGCCGGCCGAGGTCGGCGAGGTCATCGTTTTGAGCGTTCTGCTGGATCTTGGTCAGCAGCGGCGGGATGGCGGTGCTGCCGTCCTCCTCCAGGAAGCGCGGATCGTGCGTGTAGGCGTACCCGGCCAGCCCGGCTTGCTCGCTCTTGATCGCCGCGTACAGGTCGGCGAGGTCCAGCTCACGCGTCCGCGCCTGGTCCGCTTGCGTGTACATGGAGGCCGAGGCGGCGTCCAGGTAGACGACTCCGCTGCTGGCCAGGGTGGCCGCGAGGACCAGGATCCCTGCGAGCAGCATGGCCTGGGCATGGAGCGTGTAGAACCTGGTGGCGAGACTTCGGAGCAGCCTCATCTCAGGCTGCCGCCCCCAGCGAGCAGACGACGTCGGCCAGGAAGAGCCGGACCAGCGCCGGGTCCCATTGCGTGCCGGATCCCTCGGCGAGGCGCTCGGCGGCAGCCGAGATCGTCAGCGCGGAGCGGTAGGGCCGCTCGCTGACCATGGCGTCGAAGGCATCGCAGACGGCCAGGATCCGGGCCGCCAGGGGAATCCGGTAGCCGGCCAGGCCGTCGGGATAGCCACCGCCGTCGTAGCACTCGTGGTGGTGGCGGACGATCGGGACCAGCCGGCGGGCGGACTTGAGCGGGGCGATGATCTCGCCTCCCACGACCGGGTGCAGGCGGACGAGCGCCCGCATCTCGCCGTCGAGCGGGCCGTCGTCGAGCAGCACCCGGTCGGGGAGCCCGATCTTGCCGATGTCGTGGACCAGGCCACCCTGGTAGAGGTCGTCGAGGTCCAGCCCTTCCAGCCCCGCGGCGCGGCCGAGGGTGAGGGCCAGCGAGGCGACCCGGCTCGAGTGCTCGCGGGTGTAGGGGCTGCGCGCGTCGAGCGCCAGGGCCAGGGAGGCCACGATCTGTTCGGCGGTGTCCATCCGGTCGCGGACCAGCTTGGCTTTCAGGAGCGAGCTGACGCGGGCCTCCAGCTCGGAGATGGCGACGGGCTTCAAGAGCAGGTCGTCAGCCCCGGCGTTGAGGCCGCGGACGCGGTCCTCGAGCTCGCCGCGGGCGGTGACCAGGACGACCGGCATCAGCCGGGTGCCCGGCTGCGACTTGATCGCCCGGCAGACCTCGAGCCCGCTGAAGCCGGGCATGGTCACGTCGAGCAGCACGAGGTCTGTTCGCGAAAGTTCGAGGGCGCGGAGCGCGGAGCGGCCGTCGCAGACCAACTCCACCTGGCAGCCGATCTGCTCGAGCTGGCCTGCAAGGAGCTCGCGGTTGGCGGCGATGTCGTCGACGACCAGGACGCGGGGGGCCGTGCCGGTCATGCCACTTCCTCGCAGTCGGAGTCGTGCGAGGTCGGTGCCGCCGGCAAGGTCAGCGTGAAGGTGCTGCCTTGCCCGGCCACGCTGGCGACTGCGATCGAGCCTCCCATCAGCGTCATCAGGCCGCGGCTGAGCGCCAGGCCAAGCCCGGTGCCGGTCTGGCTGCGAGTCTGCTCGTTGTCGACCTGGACGAACTCGTCGAAGATGGCCGACAGCTGCTCCTGCGGGATGCCGATGCCGGTGTCGCGAACCTCGACCTGCACGCCGCCGGGGGTCAGCCGGCAGCTGACGCTGACGCTGCCCTCGGCGGGGGTGAACTTGATCGCGTTGGAGAGAAGGTTCAGGAGCACCTGGGTCAGGCGCCGCTGGTCGGCAAGGGCGGTCGCGCCGCAGTGAGCGTCGATGACCTCGAGGCGGATGCCCTTGGCGCCGGCGATCGGAGCCATCTTCTCGACGGCGCCGGCCACCGCCTCGCCGACTGCCAGGGGCTGGATCTCAGCCGTCATCTGGCCGGCCTGGATCTTGGAGAAGTCGAGCACGTCGTTGACCAGCTCCAGGAGCAGCTGACCGCTCTGCCGGATGTTGTGCACGTAGCGCGACTGGCGGTCGCTGAGGGTGCCCAGCTCCTTGCTCTCGAGCAGCTCCGCGAACCCGAGCACGGAGTTCAGCGGGTTGCGGAGCTCGTGGCTCATGCCGGCGAAGAAGCGGCTCTTGGCCAGGCTCTCGGCGCGGGCGAGGTCCGCGTCCTTGGCTTCGGTGATGTCCAGCACGACGCCCTGGTAGAAGGCCTCCTGCTCGGAGTTGCCCTGGACCTTCCGGGCATGGTCGCTGAACCAGCGTTGCTGTCCGTCCTTGCGGATCAGGCGGTACTCCGTCTTGACCGGCTCGCCGGTTGCGGTCCCCTCCGCGAAGTCGCGGATGACGCGCTCGCGGTCGTCGGGATGGACCTGGCTGAGCCAGAGCTCAGGATGCTCGAGGTGCTCAGCAGCCGTGTAGCCGGTGAGCTCGAAGGCCCGCGAACTGATGAAGTGCGTGCGCATGAAGTCGAGGGCACAGGCATAGACGTAGCCGGGCAGCCCGTCGACGAGGCCACTGAAGCGCTGCTCGGAGAGGTCGTCGGTGGCCTGCCCGGCGGCGGCGGAGATGTCGGCCAGCGCGCCCGCCGGCACCTCGAAGAGCGATTCCCCGGCCGCCAGGGCAGCAAGAGCCTGGAGCAGGTCGCGGCTGCGGTCGGCCTTGGTCAGGTAGCCCTGGGCGCCGGCTCGGATCATGCGCCAGACATTGCCGCTGTCGTTGTAGGCGGAGTAGGCGACCACGCGCGTCCGGCTGGAGATCTGCCGCAGCGCCACCGCCAGTCGCTCGCCACCGCCATCGGGCATCTCGACGTCGATCAGCGCGAGGTCGGGGGGCTCGATCAGCGCCGCCGCGATGGCGCCGGCGACCGTGTCGACCACGCCGATCAGCTCAAAGGCAGGATCGCTGGCGATCAGGTCGCTGACCGCGCTCCGCAGGTGGCGGTCGTCGTCGACGACCAGGATCCGGATCGGAGCGGTGAGCTCCGGCGGCAGCGCACGCATTATCGACCGCTCCCTCCGGTCACGACATCCCGAAGGATGTCGAGCAGCTGGCCGCCATGGACACCTTTGGTCAGGTAGGCGACCGCACCGGCGGCCACCATCGCCTCCTCCGAGGCCTTCTCCGGCTCGGCGGAGAGAGCGACCACCTTGGTCTTGGGCGAGCACGCCGAAATCTCCCTCAAGACCCGTAGACCGCCGCCCTTGGGCATACGGACATCCACGATCGCGGCGTCGGGGAGGCGATCGCAGCCGAGGGCGACCGCCTCCTCCGCGTCTTTGGCCACACCGACCACCTTGAAGGCCGGCTCGCTCGCAACCAGGTCCGCCAGCGCCTCGCAGACGAGTTCGTCGTCGTCCGCGATCAGCACCGTCCACACGCGTCCTCGAGTCATGCCCACAGGCTGGGCTCACGGAGAGTCGCGGTCGTCCACCAGACGAGTGAAAGTCCCTACCCCAGTTGGGGTATCAGCCCAGCTCCTGGGCCAAACCGGCCTCGATCGCGTGCACGACAGCCTCCAGCTTGGTTCGGGCGTCCAGCTTTTCGAGGATCCGCTTGACGTGGGTCCGCACCGTCTCGTAGCTGATGTGGAGGGCGGCGGCGATGTCGCGGTTGTCCGCGCCGTGGATCATCAGCCGGAGGATCTCCTTCTCGCGGAGGGTGAGGTCGCCCAGTAGGCGGCTGCGCTGCACCTCCTCGCGGGCCAACCGGCGCTGACTGCGGAGCAGGGCCGCGAGCCGGCCCGGCGGGATGAGCATCTCACCGGCCGCGGCGCCCCGGACGGCTCCGACCAGCTGGTCGCCGGGCGCCGACTTGGTGAGGTAGCCGCTGGCCCCCGCCTCGAGGGCGGCGAGCATCGTCTCCTCCGAGTCGTCGGCGCTCAGGAAGAGGATGGCCGCGTCCGGCGCCTTGGAATGGATGCCGATCGCAGCTTCGGCCCCGGTCCCGTCCGGGAGCCGCCAGTCCAGCAGCACGACCTCGGGCAGCAGCGCGGCGGCGGCTGCCACCGCCTCCTTCACGCTCCCGGCTATGCCCCTGACCTCGAGGTCGAGCTCGGCTGAGAGGAGCGCCGCCAGCGCCTCGGCCACGACCCGGTGGTCCTCCACGACCAGGACCGAGATCCGTTCAGCCACGAGCCGGTCCGGTCTACCGGGTCAGGGCCGCCTCGGGCATCAGCCCGGCGTCCCTGGGAACCCAGAAGCGGAGCTTGGTTCCCGACCCCACGATGCTGGTCAGCTCCAGCCGGCCGCGGGCCATCTCGGCCCGCTCGCGCATCGCGGCGAGCCCGAGGTGCCCGGCGCGCGGCTGGACCTGGTCCACCTCGAAGCCGACTCCATCGTCCTCCACGCTGCCACCGTAGCCGCCCTCCGCGGTCTCCAGCCGGACCTTCACCGTGTTGGCCTTGGAGTGCTTGCGGACGTTCGTGAGCGACTCCTGGATGATCCGGAAGAGGATGGCGCGGGTCTCCAGCGGCGGCTCCTCGGAGAGCTTGGATTCGAGCTTGCCGACGATCCCCGAGTCCACCTGGAGCTGATCCAGGTAGGTCCGCACCGCGGCCGCCAGGCCGTCTCGCTCGAGGGCCGGGGGACGGAGGTCGAACATCAGGTTCCGAAGCCTCTGGATCGCCAGCTGGACGGTGTCCTCGAGCTTCTTCAGGGTTTCCAGCTGCTTCTCATCAGTGAGCTGGCGGCGCAGGAGCTGGAGCCGGAGGCCGGCGGCGGTGATGGCCTGGATGGTGTCGTCGTGGATGTCGGAGGCGATCCGGAGGCGCTCCTCTTCCTGCGCCCTGACCAGGTGAGCCAACAGCAGCTCGCGCTCCGACCGCTTGCGGGCGGTCACGTCCCGGACGTGGGCCACCCCCAACCCGCCTTCGGGCGACTGGAGCGGCGTCAGGCTGATGTCGACCGGGAACTCGCTGCCGTCCTTGCGCCGGCCGAACAGCTCCAGCCCGGCGCCCATCGGGCGCGGCTGGGGCCGGGCCAGGTAGCGGCTCCGGTGGCCGACGTGCACGGCCCGGAAGCGCTCCGGGAGCAGCATCTCGATCGCCTTGCCGAGGAGCTCCCCGCGACCGTAGCCGAAGAGCATCTCCGCCTGGCCGTTGACCTGCTGGATGACGCCCGCCGCGTTGATGATCACCATCCCGTCCGGCGAGGACTCGACCAGGTCTCGAAAGCGCTCGTCGACCTTGCGCAGGGTGTCCTCCGAACGG
>VBHN01000231.1:0-1078 GCA_005881155.1 Chloroflexota bacterium
CGGGAGGGGTTAATTCTGAGCAGAGAGGGCCGAGCTGTAGCAGCAGGGGCCGTCGGCCAGAGCCGGCGCGACGCCGATGGACGCTGCGGCGAGCGCCAAGACCAAGGCAACAAATAGTTTGCGCATCGAGTAGTTATCGTCTCCCTTCCCCTCGTAGACTGGTGCGCCCAGACTCTAGCGTCCTTCCGAACGGATGTCAATTGCCTTCGTCAACTCGTGGGTCGGAGTCAGTTGACCGGGCGGTGAGGTCAGGCCAGGACCCTTCCAATTGTCCCGGCGGGCCCGAACGTTCGTCCCATGGACTGCAGCCGATGGTTGCGTCAACCTCCACCGCCGTGGACCACAATCGTCGGCAGTCGCGGCTCGGCGGATCCCCGTGAGCCGAATCGCCGTCATCGGCGCCGGCTACGTCGGGATCACCACCGCCGCCTGCCTCGCGGATCTCGGGAACGAGGTCTGTGTCGTGGACGTCGATGCCTCGAAGGTCGCCCGGCTGCAGGCCGGAGAGCTCACTTTCTCGGAGCCCGGCCTGGCAGAGGTGCTGCAGCACAACCTGGCAGCGGGACGCCTGTCCTTTACGACCGGCTACGGCGCGGCCATTCCCGGCGCCCAGTTTGCCTTCATCGCCGTGTCGACACCGGAGGGGGAGGGCGGTCAGGCTGACACGCGAGCGGTCGAAAGCGCGGCTCGCTCCATCGCCGCGAGCATCGACGGGCCTCTGGTGGTGGTGAACAAGTCGACGGTGCCGATCGGTACCGGCGATCTCGTAGGCCACCTCATCGCGGCGATCCGGCCCGAGGTCCGGATCGGCGTCGTCTCCAACCCGGAGTTCCTTCGGGAAGGGTCGGCCGTCTTCGATTTCATGCACCCGGACCGCATCGTGCTCGGGTCCGGCGACCTGGTCGCGGCCAAACAGGTCGCGGACCTCTACGCCCCGCTCGAGCCGCAGGCGGTCGTGATCACCGATATGCACACAGCGGAGTTCATCAAGTACGCCTCGAACGCCTTCCTTGCGACAAAGATCTCCTTCGTGAATGAGATGGCCTGGATTGCGGAGCGGGTCGGCGCCGACATCAAG
>VBHN01000231.1:1100-4520 GCA_005881155.1 Chloroflexota bacterium
CCTGCGTTCCCAAGGACGTGAAGGCCCTCAGCGCCATCGCCGCGGCGGCCGGTCGCCACTCGGCTCTTCTGGACTCGGTGCTCGAGATCAACCGCAGCCAGCGCCGGCTGGTGGTCGACAAGGTTCGCTTGCTGCTCGGGTCGCTGGAGGGACGCGCGGTCGGCCTCCTGGGTTTGGCCTTCAAGCCTGGGACCGATGATCTGCGTGAGGCGCCCAGCCTCGACATCGCCCGGATGCTGCTCGACGCCGGGGCGGAGGTAAGCGCCTACGACCCGGTCGCCACGCCCTCCGCGAAAAGGCTGCTCCCCGAGCTCGTCTACCGGCGGACCCCCTACGCGGTCGCCAAGGGAGCGGACGCGGTGGTACTGGTGACGGAGTGGAACGAGTTCAAGGAACTGGACTTTGACCGCTTCCGCCACCTGATGCGCCGGCCAGTCTTCGTCGACGGCCGCAACGTCCTGGACCCGGGGCGGATGAGAGATCTCGGCTTCATCTATTCCAGCATCGGCCGTACCTGATATGCGTGCGGTGATAGCCGGGGGTGCGGGGTTCATCGGATCCCATCTCTCCGACGTGCTCCTGGAACGCGGCTGGGAGGTGGTCGTCATCGACAGCCTGCTGAGCGGGTCGATGGCGAACGTCGCGCACCTGGCCGGCTCACCTCGCTTCACCTTCGTCCGCCAGGACGTCAGCCGCCCGGTCCGGATTCGGGGTCGGGTGGACAGCGTGCTGCATCTCGCCTCGCCTGCCTCACCGGTGGACTTCTTCAAATACCCGATCCAGATCCTGAAGGCGAGCACGCTCGGAACCCACAACCTGCTCGGGCTGGCAAAGGCGAAGGGAGCGCGGTTCCTGCTGGCGTCGACGTCCGAGGTCTACGGCGACCCCCTGGTCCACCCCCAGCCAGAGGACTACTGGGGCAACGTGAACCCGATCGGGCCTCGCGGGTGCTACGACGAGGCCAAGCGCTGCGCCGAGGCGTTCACCATGGCCTACCACCGGGCTCACGGCCTGGACACCCGGATAGTCCGCATCTTCAACACCTATGGGCCCCGCATGCGGCTGGACGATGGCCGGATGCTTCCCAACTTCATCACCCAGGCACTGCGGGATGAGCCCATCACCGTCTATGGGGACGGGACTCAGACCAGGAGCGTCACCTATGTGGACGACCTGGTCCGCGGAATGCTCGCCGTCCTCGAGTCCGACGACCCCCTGCCATTCAACATCGGCGACCAGAACGAGACTTCCGTGATCGACCTGGCCCGGCGGGTTCGCAGGATGGCCCACAGCTCGAGCGCTTTTGCATTCCGGCCTCTGCCCGAGGACGATCCCAAACAGCGCCGGCCGGACACCTCACGGGCGCAGGCGATACTCGGCTGGCAGCCCGAGATCGGACTGGTTGAAGGCCTGGGCCGCACCTTCGATTATTTCAGCCGCGCACTGGCCTCCTGAGCGGCAGCGAGCCGCGATCGCGTTTCCTTTTCGCCACCGGTCGTCTGACTTCATCCCGCCGCGCATTGACGTCCGTTTGACCACGGGATGTCGCCAATCCGTCTGGGCCCAACGTCTATGGTGGCCGCCGGGTTGATTCGTTTGGCATCGGCCCGATAGACCAATTCAACGCCGGCTCGTCGGCTCGCGAATTGTGAACGCGCGCCCGGGGCGGCGGATCGGGGGTCCGCATGAACGTCACCGAAGAAGTGCTCGCGAAGGCTCGACGCGGCCTGCCCAGCTCGGCCGCTATCGCCATTGGAGGCCTGGTGGCCCTTGTGGTCCTGTTTGCGCTCGGAGGACCATTGGGCTGGAACTCGCCTGCCAAGCGGGTCGCACTGAACAGCGCCTCGTCCACGCTGGCCGTCGTCGGGAACCACCTCACCGACAACGGGCAGGTTGTCGTGTTCCGGGGCGTCAACCGCAGCGGGGCGGAGTACGCCTGCTTCCAGGGCTGGGGCTTCTTCGACGGGCCCAGCGACGACGCATCCATCGCCGCACTTGCGGCTTGGGGAGTCAACGCCGTCCGAGTCCCGATGAACGAAGACTGCTGGCTCGGGATCAATGGGATCAGCCCCGCGTATTCAGGTGCGAACTACCAGGCCGCCATCACCGGCTATGTCTCCCGCCTCCGGGCCCACGGGCTCTATGTGATCCTCGACAACCAATTCGCCGGGCCGGGCACGAACAAGAGCACCACGATCCTCCCGATGGCGGACGCGGACCATGCGCCGGCGTTCTGGGCATCGGTGGCGGCCAACTTCGCCGGTGATCGCGGCGTCGTCTTCGACCTCTACAACGAACCTCACGACACCACTTGGAGTTGCTGGGCAAGCGGCTGCTGGCTCACCTCGGGCTACAACCTCACCACGCCCTACCAGGCGGCCGGGATGAACAGCCTGGTGGCCGCGGTGCGAGGAACCGGTGCCAAGAACGTGATCTTGGCGGCAGGGCTGAGCTGGAGCTACGACATCGGCGGCTGGCTCGCCAACCGGCCGGCCGACGGTCAGTTGGTGGCCGGCATTCACAACTACGGTGCCGGCGGCTGGAACAGCCCCTCGGACTGGAACCGCGCCTACGCTCCGGTCGCGGCGCAGGTGCCGGTCCTGATCGGCGAGATGGGGTTCGACGGCTACATCGAGCAGCTGATGCCGTGGGCCGACGCCCACGGGATCGGTTACCTGGCCTGGACCTACGACACCTGGGGCAACCAGCAGGCGCTGGTCTCCAACTACAACGGGACCCCCACCGCCTATGGCCTCGGGTTCAGAAACTACTTGACGGCGATCGGCACCATCCCTGCGCCGACCCCGACCCCGACTTCACCGCCGAGCCCCACGGCAACCCCCACACCTACCCCGACCCCGGCGCCTACGCCGCCGGCCGTCCCGAACTTCGACCACATCTTCACCGTGCTGATGGAGAACCGCGCCTACAGCGAGGTGATCAACTCCCCTTACATCGCCAGCCTTGCCAAGCTGGGCTCGACCGAGGGGAACTACTTCGCGACCGACCACCCCAGCCTGCCGAACTACGCCGAGCTGACCAGTGGGCAGTCCTTCCCGAACGCGGCCACCGACTGCGACCCCTCGGCTTCCTGCCAGTCAGCCGCCGTCAATATCGCGGACCGGATCACGGCCAGCGGCCGGACCTGGAAGGAATACGCCGAGTCCATGGGCACGGCCTGCAAGAGGACCACCAGCGGCCTTTACGCGGCACGGCACAACCCCTTCGTCTACTACTCGGACATCAGCGCCGCAACCTGTCAGGCGAACGTGGTCGACTACAGCCACCTCGCCGGGGACCTGGCCTCGACGGCGACCACGCCCAGCTACGCCTTCATCACGCCCAACTCCTGCAGCGACATGCACGACTGCTCGACTGCGGCCGGGGATGGTTGGCTGAGCCAGAACCTGCCCCAAATCC
>VBHN01000076.1 GCA_005881155.1 Chloroflexota bacterium
GGGCCGGGTCCTGATCGTGACTCACGGAGGAGTGATCCAGGTCGCCCTCTTGAGGGTGGTCGGGCGCTCCTCCAACGGCCTCTTTCCCTTCACCATCGAGAACACCTCGCTGACCGTGCTCCAGGGCTCGCCCGACCGCCTCGTGGTGGGGCGCGTGAACGACACCTGTCACCTGAATTGAACGATGCCCAGGGCTGGGATGCCGAGCTCGCCGAGCGAGCCCGGCCGGCGGTTTCCCCCCTGCTCCAGAGCTGGGCCTGGGGGGAGGTTCAGGCGCGCGCCGGCTGGAGGGTCGAACGGCTTCGGCTGAGCGCGGGTATGGCGAGCGTCCAGCTCCGAGGGCGGCCGCCGTTCGAGCGCGCCTACGTTCCGCGCGGCCCCTTGCCCGTCGCCGGCGAGGTTCTGACAGAGCTGGTCACCTGGGCCCGCGAGCGTGGCCTCGCCCGGCTCCGGGTCGAGCCGGAGGTTGGCCCGGAGCTGGCCGCGACGCTACGTGAGCGCGGCTTCCAGCCAGGTCCCCAGGTGCAGCCGCAGCACACGATGGTCGTGAAGCTGGAAGGTGGTGAGGAGGGGGTGCTGGCTTCCTTCAACCGCGGGACCCGTTACAACATCCGGCTGGCCGAGAAGCGTGGCGTCCAGGTCGAGGAGGGCGCCGACGCCGAGGAGCTGGCCAGGCAGGCGGGCGCCAGCGCGGCCCGGCAAGGCATCAACCTACCTCCCGCCTCCTACTACCGGCTACTGCTCGAAAAGCTGCCCGTCTGCCGCACCTACGTCGCGCGGGTAGCGGGGGAGCCGGTGGCGGCGATGCTCGTCATCCAGCACGACGGGCGCGGCTACTACATGTTCTCCGGTTCGAATGGCCGGCACCGAGAGCTCAAGCCTGTCTACGCGGCCAAGTGGGCGGCAATTCGGGCTGCGATTCGGGCCGGATGTCACGACTACGACCTCTGGGGCGTGCCCCCGGGCCCCGATCGAGCCCACCCGTGGTACGGGCTCTGGGAGTTCAAGAGTGGCTTCAATGGGGAGTTGATTGAGTACGCGGGCTGCTGGGACCTGGTCTTCGGCGAGCTCAGGCAGGGGGTCAGCGAGGCTGGCGAGCGGGCCCGTCGAAGAATCGGGAAGCTTCTTCGCAGGGGTGATTGATTCCCCGTTTTGGGGTGAGCTAGATTGCGCCGAGGCTTGAATTCGATGGAGACAACGCTTGGAGGCTGAGCTCGTCCAGGCCGAGACGACGTCGCCCCGGGTCCTGATCATCGACGGTGATCCGGCCTTCCGGCGCGAGCTACGCTCGAACTGCGAGCAATACGGCTATGCGGTGATCGAGGCGGAGACCGCCAACGATGGCGTCCGCGAGTTCGAGGAGCGGGCCCCGAACCTGGTCCTGCTGGAGGCGGTCCTGCCCGATGGATCGGGGTTGGATGCCTGCCGGAACATCCGCCGCTCCGATCCCAAGGTCCCGATCCTGATGGTGAGCAGCCGGGGCGAAGAGATCGACGTGGTGGTGGGGCTCGAGATCGGCGCCGACGACTACGTGGTCAAGCCGGTCCGGATGCGCGAGCTGCTGGCCCGGATCGCCGCCCACCTGCGCAAAGCCCGGCTGGACACGACCGAGTCGACGGCCGGGCGGCTGGAGTTCAAGGAGCTCGTCATCGACATCAACGAGCGGCGCATCTTCAAGGAGGGGGTCGAGGTCGACCTCACCCACACGGAGTTCGACCTCCTCGCCTACCTGGCCAGCCACGCCGGCAAGGTCATGAGCCGGGAGAAGATCCTCAACCATGTCTGGGGCTACGAGTACCCGATCGAGACCCGGCTGATCGACGTCCACATCCGGAACCTGCGCCGGAAGATCGAGACCAACTCCTCGCGGCCGTATTACATCCTTGCCGTGCCCGGCATCGGCTACCGGTTCACCAGCGCCCGGACCTGACGCGGCCGCCCGCTGCTAGGCGATCAGGTCCAGCTGCTGCCAGTCGGCGGCCAGGACGGCGGCCAGTTCGCGGAAGGCCAGCTGCCAGCCCTCGGGCGCGGTTTCCCAGCGGAAGCTGCCGTCGGCAACCCGGGCCGCGGCTTCGGATTCGGCGCCGATGCGGATCACGCCCCGGGCCGGAGTCAGCTCGCCGGCGAGCTCGACCAGGTCGAGGCGGCCCCCGGATCGCGGCAGCTTGTTGACCACGACCGTGTAAGAGCGCTCGTCGCGCAGCCGCTGGGCGGCCTCCACCACCACGCTTGCCGTCAGCGGGTCGGCGTCGGAGACCATGACCAACTGGTCCGCGGCCTCCAGCGCTGCCCGCGTGGCGGGATGCGTCAGGCCGGCGCCGCAGTCGAGGATGACGATCCCGGCCAGCTCCTGGAGACGGTGCACGACGCGCTCGTAGGCGTCGTGCCCGAGCCTCTCCATGCGCTCGAAGTCGGTGGGCGACGGGAGAACCAGGAGGCCATGGGCGCCCCGGCCCAGGAAGCGCTCCAGCATGGTCACGGTCAGGGCCGGCTGGTCGATGACCTCGAGCAGATCATCGACAAAGACCGCGTGCTCCGCGGTCAGCGACCTGCCCAGCGTCCCATGATCGGGGTTGCTGTCGACCGCGACGACACGATCGCTGCGGATCATCGCGAAAAGGGAGCCGAGCAGGGCCGCGGTCGTCGTCTTGCCGACGCCGCCCTTGGGCGAGACGACGGCGATGGTGACGCAGCGGGCCAGCCGAGGAGCGGCGATGACGTCGGCCAGCCGGCTGGTGTAGTCGCTCGATCGCCAGGCGTCGCGGGCGCGCTCCAGGGCACTGCGCGTGCGCGCCAGGGTCAGCCGCTGAGGCCCGAGCTCGTCGTCGCTCGAGTCGGAGGAGATGACCGCCTCACCCATCTTCCGCAGCCGCTCGGGGAGCTGGGCCTGCTTGGGAAGCGCGACCTGGCCCGGGCGCGGCGGCTGGGGCACCTCAGGCGTTTCATAGGCGACGGCCGGCGGAGTGACCGGGACCGTCTCGGCGGCCGGGCCGGCGTTGTGGAGGCTGAGCACGGCGCCCTCGTCCACGCCCGCCTGCTCCAGGGTGAGATTGCCCGGCAGCAGGTGGCCGTCACGACGCACGACCCAGTGCGCCGTCTCGTCGGCGTCGGGGCCTGTCGCGCCGCCGCAGATGTCGATGAGTTGTGGCACGAGCCGGGCGATTGGGATGTCGCCCGGGAGGGCCACCTCGCGTCGTCCGGTCTCACACTCGACGGTTACGAGGAGTCGCTGCGAGCTCATGGTTACACCCCCTGAGGCGGCTACCCTAACCCACGAACGGGGTTTTCGCCACCCGGCTGCGGGTCCTGGCTCATCGGCTCACGCCTTCAGCCAGAGCCGCCTCTGTCGACTGTAAAACGTTTTACATCGCCCTCCGCGACCAGTTCCTCGTAGAGCTCGCAGAGCGAGTCGAGGTTCCGCTCCAGGGAGTAGCGCTCAACCGCCCGCTCCCGGGCAAGGCGGCCCAGCTCGATCGACATGAAGGGCAGCTCGATGAGCTCCCGCAAGGCCATTCCCAGCTCCAGGGCGAGGTTCCGTGGGTCGATCACGATGCCCGCGCCGCGGAGGGCCTCGCCGTCGGTCCCGACATCGGTGGCGACGGTGGCCACGCCGCACGCCATCGCCTCCAGCATCGAGAGCGAAAGGCCCTCGACGGTTGAGGGGAGGAAGAAGCCGTCGGACGCGCGCAGGATCGCGATCCTCTCCTCCGATTCTGCGATATGGCCAGTGAAGACCACCCGCCGATCCTTGTAAAACCTCTCCAGGCGGCGCTTCTCGGTGCCGGTCCCCATGATCAGCAGCTTGTGGTCGTTGGGCGGTGCGACGTCCAGGAACGCCTCCAGCAGGATGTCCACGTTCTTCTCCGAATCGACCCGCCCCATATAGGTGAAGAGCCGGCGCGCGCCGAACCGCTCGCGCCGGTCGGAGGGTCCGGGCGAGTGCTTGTCGACGTCCACGCCGTTGGGCAGGATGCGGAGGATCGCCTCCGGCACCCCGAGATTGACCAGGATGTCCCGCTGCCCGGGGCCGAAGACGATCACCCGGTCGCATTTGGCGAGGGTGGGCGCGTAGAGACGGTAGGTCCCGCTCGTGATGCCGCCCCAGAGGCTGGGACGGTTGTCGAAGGCGACATGGAAGGTCGCCACCAGCGGGATGCGCAGCTCGCGCGTCAGCTTGGGCAGGTCGAAGTCCATGCTCGAGAACCAGAAGGAGGCGTGCACCAGGTCGAACTCGCGCTGGCGAAGGCGGTCGATAAGCTTCTTCTTCGCCCGCCCGGGCGAGAGCACCAGAGGCTTGACCAGGGGCACATTGACCGAAGCCAGCGGGACCGACTCGAAGCTTTCCTCGGGGCCTTCGCCGGTGCGGTCGCCATGGTGGAAGAAGGTCACCTGGTGGCCCCGGCGGCGGAGCCCGGCGACGATCTCCTGGGAGTAGGTCGCCATCCCCCCGCCCAGGCTCGCCGACTGGTGGCCGAGCCAGGCGATCCGAAGCCGCCTCATTTCAGCCCAGTATGTCTGGTAGGTCGGGCCGGAGCTCACGCAGTGGCGCCAGCACGAACTCCCGCTCAGCCAGCCCGGGATGGGGGATGCTCAACCCCTCCTCGGCCACCGTCAGCTCGTCGAAGAGCAGGATGTCGACGTCGATCTCGCGCGGTCCCCAGCGGTAGGTCTCCGTCCGGCCGACGGCCGCTTCCACCGCCTTGGCCGCGTCCAGCAACTCGCGCGGCGTGCCTTCGAAATCGACCTCGAGGACCTGGTTCAGGAAAGGCGGCTGCTCTTTCACGCCGAAGGGCTCGGTCTCCTGGACAGAGCTCGCGCGCAACACCCGGACGCCGCGCGCGCCGAGTTCCGCCCGGGCCTGCTCCAGGTGTCGCGAGCGATCGCCGAGGTTGGAGCCCAGGGCCAGGTAGCAGAGCGTCAGCGGAGCGCCTCCGCTACCGTCACCACCCTCTTCATGGCGGCGACGTCGTGCACGCGGACGATGTCGGCGCCGCGAAGGACCGCCGCCGCCACTGTCGCCGCCGTGCCTTCCAGGCGGTCGTCGACGGGCAGGTCGAGGAGCTTGCCGATGAACGACTTCCGGGAGGTGCCGACCAGGAGCGGGCGGCCCAGCTCCAGCAGCTGCTCTTGATGGCGGAGCAGGACCAGGTTCTGCTCAGCGGTCTTGCCGAACCCGATGCCGGGGTCCACGATCACGCGCCCCAAGGGCACGCCCGCCGCGTCCGCCACCGCCAGCGAGCGGCGCAGCGAGGCGACCACGTCGGCGACCAGGTCCCGGTATTCGGTCCCGGCCTGGTTGTGCATCAACACCAGCCCCAGCCCCGCACGGGTCGCCAGCGCGGCGAGCCGCGGCGCGCGCTGCAGGCCCCAGACGTCGTTCAGGATGGCGGCCCCGGACGCCACGGCCGGCTCCGCCACCTCCAGCTTCCAGGTGTCGATGGAGACCGGCACACCGGATTCGCGGGCCAGCCGGGCGACGACCGGCAGCACCCGCCTCAGCTCCTCTTCCGGCGGAACGGGCGCATGGCCGGGGCGGGTCGACTCCCCGCCCACGTCCAGGATGTCTGCCCCCTCGGCGACCATCCGCAGGCCCTGCTCGACCGCCTTCCCCGGATCCACCACACCGTCGCCGCTGAAGGAGTCCGGCGTCACGTTGACGATGCCCATCAGGTAGACCCGGCTGCCCCAGTCGAACCTCCGCCCCCCGAGGGTGGTCTCCACCCGCGAATTATGCTGGCCCTGATGAAGCTGGCTGAGCTGGCCGCCGGCGTGGCCGGGGCGGTGGTGGAGGCCGGCGGAGAGGTCGAGGTCGCGCGCGTCCTCCAGGACTCGCGGCAGGCGGGTCCCGGCGACCTCTTCGTGGCGGTTCCCGGGCTCACAGTGGACGGCCATTCCTTCGCGGCCGAGGCAGCCGCTCGGGGCGCCGCGGTCGCTCTCCAGCGCCGCGTCACGCTGCCACCCGGCAGCTCCCAGCTGCTGGTCCCGTCGACGCGCGCCGCGCTCGCGGAGCTGGCCGCGACGCTCCTGGGCCGGCCCGCTCGCAAGCTGCGAGTGGCGGGAGTGACGGGCACCGACGGCAAGACGACGACCACCCACATGGCCGCCCATGTCCTTGCCGCAGCCGGCCGGCCGACCGGCTCGATGAGCACGGTGGCCTTCCAGGAGGGCGCCGCGAGCGGGTACAACCTGTCTGGTCAGACCACGATCGAAGCGCCCGACCTCCAGGCCTGGCTGGCGCGGATGGTGGACCGCGGCCTGGAGCAGGTGGTGCTGGAGGTCACCTCTCACGCGCTGATGCAGGAACGCGTGGGAGCGTGTGATTTTGACGCAGTCGCGGTCACCTACGTGGGCCGTGACCACCTCGACTATCACGCGTCATGGGAGGAGTATGTCGAGGCCAAGGCACGACTGATCGACCTCTGCGCGAACGGCCCTGGCAAAGGCCTGCCCAAAACCGCGGTGCTGAACCTCGATGACGCGAGCTACGCGGTCCTGAGCGGGCGCCCCATCGAGCGCCGCTGGTCCTACTCGCTGAAGCGTGAGGCCGACATCACCGCCCAGGGCCTGCGCTGCGCGCAGACCTGCAGCTTTCGGCTCGTGACGAGCGACGGTGACGCGCCAGTCGAGCTGCACCTGCCTGCCCGCTTCAACGTCTACAACGCGCTGGCGGCGGCAGGCCTGGCGCTGGCCTTCGGCGTCCCCCTGGACGAGGTCGCCGAGGGCCTGAGCAGCTTCGCCGGCGTCCCGGGCCGGCTGGAGAAGGTCGATCTGGGCCAACCCTTCGCGGTCTTCGTCGATTTCGCCCACTCGGCGGGCGCTTTGGCCAGCGCCCTCGCCGAGCTCCGGCCGCTGACCGCTGGGCGGCTGCTGGTGGTGTTCGGCAGCACCTCCCGCAGCGACCATGACCGGCCAGGCATGGGCCGGGCTGCGGCCGAGGGCGCCGACTTCTTCATCATCACCACCGACGACCCGGTCGGAGAAGACCCGGCGGAGATCGCGCGCGACGTCGCGGCGGGGGCCGAGGGCCGGGCCGCGGGCCGCGATTTCGACATCATCCTTGACCGCCGGGCCGCCATCCAGAGGGCGGTGGAGATGGCCCAGCCGGGGGACACGATCCTGCTGGCCGGGAAGGGACACGAGCGCTCGATGCTAACCGCCGGCGGGAGCGAGCCCTGGGACGAGCGCGCCGAGGCGGAGGCGGCCATCCGCGAGCGGACGGCCTAGCCCCCTCCCACCATCCGCACGATCTCGACCACGTCCCCGGCCTCCAGCACGGCGGCGGCATATTCGGTGCGCTCGAGAATGCGCTCGTTCAACTCCACCGCCACCCCCCTTGGATCCACTCCGAGCTGCTCGAGGTAGTCGGCCAGCCGGGTGGGGCCTTCGAGGTCCACCTCCCGGCCGTTGATCTGCAGACGGATCATGCGAAGAGCCTGATCGCCGCGTAGCCGGCGGCGCCCGCCGCGAGGCAGGCTTCGCCTCTCTCCCGGTCGATGCCGCCGATGGCGAGCAGGGGCAGCGAGCCGGCCGCCCGGACGGCCTTGCGCAGGCCAACCAGTCCTACCCCCCGGCCCGGGTGGGCGGGCGTTTCGAAGACCGGCCCGAAGAGGATGAAATCGGCGCCCGCCCGCCCGGCCTCGGCGGCCGCCGCGGGCGAATGGACGGAGCTGCCGAGCAGGCGGTCCTCGCCCAGCAGGCGGCGGGCGGCGGAGAGGGGCAGGTCGCCCTCCGGCAGATTTACGCCCGCGGCGCCGGCGGCGAGGGCGAGGTCCACCCGGCCGCGAACCAGGACCGGAAGCCCAGCCCTAGCCACCAGCTCCGAAAGCACCTGGTACTGCTCCGCGGCGGAGGCGCGCGGTTTGCGGACCAGCAGGTGGGTGGCGCCCAGGCTCGCCGCTCGCAGGCCGCCGGCGACGCTCTCGGTGACCGCCATGATCACCGGTACCGTCAGCTGCGGCGCGATATGCCCTCGGTCGGCGAGCTGGAGGCGGCCTCCTCGCGGCGCGGCATGCGGCCGGCCTGATATGCCTTGCGGCCCGCCTCGACGCCGAGCCGGATCGCCTCCGCCATGAGGGCCGGGCTGCCGGCTGCCGCGACGGCGCTGTTGACGAGCACCGCGTCGGCGCCGAGCTCCATCGCCTGGGCCGCGTCCGAGGGCACGCCGATCCCGGCGTCGACCACCACCGGCACCCGCGCGTTCTCGATGATCAGGCGGATCTGGGCGAGCGTCTGCAGGCCCTGGCCGGAGCCGATCGGCGAGCCGAGCGGCATCACGGTCACGGTGCCGATCTCCTCCAGCTTGCGGGCCAGGATCGGGTCGGCGTTGATGTAGGGCAGGACCGCGAAGTTCTCCTTGACCAGGATCCGCGCCGCCTTGAGCGTCTCCTCGGGGTCCGGCAGCAGGTAGCGGGGGTCGGGGATGACCTCCAGCTTGACCCAGTCGGAAAGGCCCATCGAACGGGCCAGGCGGGCGATCCGGATGGCTTCCTCCGCGGTCTGGCAGCCCGCCGTGTTGGGCAGGATTCGGTACCGCTTCCAGTCGACGGCGTCGAGGATCGTCCGCTTGGACGGGTCATCGAGGTCGAGGCGGCGGAGCGCGACGGTGACCAGCTCGCAGCCGGAGGCCTCGAGGGAGGACAGCATCTCCTCCTCGGTGCGGTATTTGCCGGTGCCCAGGAAGAGCCGGGAGCGAAGCTCCTGGCCGGCGATGACGAGCCTGTCCTGGGCGACCGTCTGCATCTCGATTGCAAGCTTACCCAGCCAGCGGCCGGCGCCCAGGGACGCCGGCCCGCCGCGGGTATTCCGGGGGAGTGGGCGCCGCCTTCTCGACCACCACCACCTGGCCCAGCGACCGGGCGGTTGAAGCCGCCGCGGTTACCGCCAGCAGGCGGCCACCGAGGCGCGTGATCGCCGGCTCCGCAGCCAGTGCTTCCTCGGTGGCGCCGGCCTTCATCGCGAACAGCCGCCCGCCCAGGCGTAGAAAGGGCAGGCAGAGCTCGGCCAGGACCGGCATCGAGGCCAGGGCGCGGGCGGTGGCGACGTCGTAAGCCTCCCGGTGGCGAGGGTCGCGACCGGCGTCTTCGGCCCTCGCCCCGATCACCTCGACATCGGGCAGGCCGAGCTTCGCCGCCGCCTGGACCAGGAAAGCCGCCTTGCGCCGGTTGGCCTCCAACAGGGTCAGCGAGAGCTCGGGCCGGGCGAGCTTGAGCGGCAGGCCGGGCAGGCCACCGCCGCTGCCGACGTCGATCAGTCGAAGCGGACCGGGCGGCAGGAAGTCGAGCAGGACCAAGGAATCCTCCAGCAGCGCTGGGTCGGGCCACCCCATCAAACCTGGCCAGGACGAGATCAGGTTGAATAGAATCTCGTTCATGCCGCTCTACGAGTATTCATGCAGCGCCTGCTCGGGGAAGTTCGACGTGCTGACCTCCTACTCCAACCGCGAGAAGCTGCAGGTCTGCCCCACCTGCGAGTCGACGCGAACCAAGGTCCTGGTCTCGAGCTTTGCGGCGTTCGGCGCCGGCGAGGAGTCGGGAAAGGCGCCGGTGAGCCTCGGCGGCGGTGGCTGTGGCCCCGGCTGCTGCGGCGGCGCCTGCTCCGCGAACTGAGCCCCAGCCGCCGCCGGTAGTGCTCTTCCCGGTCACCTACCGCGTCAACGCGCGCGGTCACATGGAGGTCGGGGGCTGCGACCTGGCCGACCTCGCCCACGAGCACGGCACACCCCTTTACATCTATGACGAAGACACCGTCCGGCAGCGGGCCGCCGAGTTCGTCGCCGCCATGGGCGACGCGGGCGAGGTCCTCTACTCCGCCAAGGCGTTCGCCAGCCCGGCCTTCTTGCGGATCGTGGCGGAGGAGGGCATGGGCCTGGACGTGGTCTCGGCGGGTGAGCTGCACATCGCCGCCGCGGCCGGCTTCCCTGCCGAGCGGACCTACTTCCTGGGCAACAACAAGAGCGCCGAGGAGTTGGAGCTCGCCTATCGCGCCGGCTGCACGATCGTCATCGACGGCGCCTACGAGTTCGAGCTCCTCCGCCGGGCGGTCCCGCCCGGCTCCCGGGCAAGGGTGGAGATCCGGGTCTCGCCGGGCGTCAAGCCCGACACCCACGACTTCATCTCCACCGGCCAGCTCGACTCCAAGTTCGGCTTCTCGATCGAGAACGGCCAGGCCCGGGCGGCGGTCGAGCAGGCGCTCGCCCACGACCGCCTGGAGCTGGTCGGCATCCACTCGCACATCGGCTCCCAGATCTTCGACCTTCGCGGCCACGTCGCGGCGATGGAGGTGATGCTGGACCTGCTGGGAGGGCTCAAGCGCGACCTCGACTACCAGCCCCAATGCCGGGGCGCCGGCGGCGGGCTCGGCATCGCTTATACGCGCGCCGACGATCCGCCCACGCCCCGCGACTTCGTGGAGACGATCCGCGGGGCGCTGGCCGCGGGCACCGCCGAGCGCGGCCTGAAAGCGCCGCGGCTGGTGGTCGAGCCGGGCCGGTCGATTGCCGGCCCGGCCGGCGTCACCGTCTATGCGGCCGGCTCGATCAAGGACATTCCCGGCGTCCGCCGCTACGTCGCGGTCGACGGAGGGATGGGCGACAACATCCGGCCCAAGCTCTACGGCGCCCGGTATGAGGTGCTGAAGGTGGCGGACCCCGAGGCGCCGGCCACCGAGACGGTGACCATCGCCGGGAAATACTGCGAGTCGACCGACATCCTGATCACCGACGCCGTGGTGCCGCCGATCCGTTCGGGCGACCTGCTCTGCGTGCCGGCCACGGGCGCCTACTGCCTGGCCATGGCCAGCAACTACAACGGGATGCCTCGGCCGGAGGTGCTGATGGTGAAGGACGGGCGCGCGCGCGTGATCCGGCGCCGGGAGACGCTCGACGACCTCCTCCTGACCGAGGTTTTCTAGCGGGTCACGGTCAGGTTCGCCTGGACGCAGGCCTGCCCCGCGCAGGCCTTCACGGCGTGCTGGCCGGGGATCAGCTCCCTGGGCAGCGTGAAGGAGGTGACCACCTGGCCCGAGGTGTCGGCGCGTAGAGAGCGGATCCGAACCGGCGACGAGCCGACGTAGTAGACCTCGACCATCTCTCCGCTTTTGAAGCCGCCGGCGGTGATCGTGACCGAGCCGC
>VBHN01000077.1 GCA_005881155.1 Chloroflexota bacterium
GGAGGGACACCGCAAGAAGACGTGGGGAGGACCGCAAGTGTCGAGCGGGATTCTAACCCGGCCGGGCGGCTGGCGGCCACCCTCTTCCAACCGGCTGCCGCTAGAGCGGCGAGTAGTGCTCGGTCTCCGGTTCGCCCTCGATGAGACCCTGGACGCGGGCCCGCACCTGGTCGGCGGGGAGCTTGGCCAGCGCCTCGGCGGAATCCCAGCGCGAGATCACGACCAGGGGCGCCGGGTCCTCGCTGACGTCGCAGACCTGGACGCCGTAGCAGCCCTCCACCTGCCGGACCCGCTCGGCGATCTCCTCCAGCGTCTCGATAAGGTCCGCCCTCTTTCCCGCCGCCGGGATGAACCGGGTCAGTCGAATGACACGCGCATGCTCAGCCATGCCTCGAATTCTCGTCCGAAATCCTCGCCGGTAGACTGCGCAGGTGCTGGGGAAAGCTGCCCGGCGGTTAGACCGGGCCGTCTTCCGGCCCGACTCGCTCAACCCGGACCTCGTCTCGGCGATCGCCCTGGCTGGACCGGTCCTCGCCGGATTGGTGCTTTTCCGGATGGCGGCGGCGATCTTCCTTCTGCTGGCGGTCGCCATCGGCGGCGTCACCCACCTCGCCTTGCGGCTTCGCCGGCAGCGCCCACAGACCAGCCCGATCATCGTGGCCATCGTCGGTGTCGCCCTCTGCGGACCACTCGCTTCGCCGGCGCTGGCCGCGCTGGTGGCGCTGCTGGCCTCGGTTCTGGAGGTGCTGAGAAGCAGCTTCTGGCCGCGCTCACGGATCCATGCCGGGGTCCTCGCCTACGCGGTCGTCTACCTCGGCACCGGAGGCGCGGTCGCGGCCTACACGCGGCCCGGCAGCGAGCAGCTCTTCCCGGAACCGATCGCCCAGTGGTCACAGTTCTATGGCGGCTCGACGCACTTTCTGGAGCCGATCACGCTCTATGTCGGCAACGTCGCCGGTCCGGTCTTCGCCACCTCCCTGCTGGCCGTGGTGATCGGGCTGGCCTGGCTCTGGTACGCACGCCGGCTCTCACTGATGGCCCTGCTCACCTTCCTGGTCGCCGGCGGGCTGATCTCTGTGGGCCTGCACTACGACCCGGTCTTCCAGCTGGTCAGCGGGCCCACCTGGTTCGTGGTCGGCTTCGCGCTCTGCGACCGCCGGATGCTGCCCGGCCACCCGCTGGCGCGGCCGGTGCTGGCGCTGGCGGCCGGGGTGATCGGAATCGGCCTGCGGGCCGCCCACCTTTACATCGAGGCGCTCTTCGTCACCGTGGCCGTCGTCGAGCTGACCTATTCGGTGCTGGTGCTGCTGTTGGAGGGTGGCGTCGCGCTGCTCCGGCAGCGCTTCAACGCGCGGCGGTCTCTCGCTGAAAAAGGATCGGCCTCCGCATGACCAGCTGGTCGCGGTGCGGACCCACGCCGATGAGGTCGACCGGAGCGCCGCAGACCTCGCCGACCCGCTCGACGTAGTCCCGACACTCGCGGGGGAGGTCGCTCCATTCCGTGCAGCGGGAGATGTCGGCACGCCAGCCGGGCATCTCCTCGTAGACCGGTTCGCAATGCTTCAGGTGGCTGATGTTCGCCATCGGGTGGTCGTGGACCTCGCCCCGGAAGCGGTAGCCGGTGCAGAGCTTGAGCGTCTCGACCTCGCTCAGCACGTCGACCTTCATCAGCGCCACGCTGGTGGCGCCGTTCAGACGGGTGGAGTAGCGCGCCACGGGACCGTCGAACCAGCCGACCCGGCGCGCCCTCCCGGTCACGGTCCCGTACTCCCGTCCTCTTTCGCGGATCAGCTCGCCGAGGTCGTCGAGCAGCTCGGTCGGGAAGGGTCCGTAGCCGACCCGGCTGGTGTAGCCCTTGACCACCACCACGGTCTGGTCGACGCGGGTCGGCGCGATGCCGCTGCCGGTCAGCGCGCCGCCGGCGGTGGGGTTGGAGCTGGTGACGTAGGGATAGGTGCCGAAGTCGAGGTCGAGCATGGTCGCCTGCGCGCCCTCGAGGAGGATGTTGTCGCCTCGGTCGAGGGCGGCCTGGACGATCGGGTAGGTGTCCTTGATGTAGCGATCGAGCCGTTTCGCGTACTCGAGGTATTCGGCCAGCAGCGCCTCGGCATCCAGCGGCTGCTCCGAGTAGAGCTTCTGCAGGATCGGGTTCTTCACCTGGCCGACCACGAAGTCGAGCTTCTTGCGCATGAAGACCTCCTTCTGGAGGTCGCCGATCCGGAACCCGATCCGCCGAACCTTGTCGCTGTAGGCGGGGCCGATGCCGCGCCAGGTGGTACCCAGGCGATCGTCGCCCCGGACGCCTTCCTCGAGCTGGTCGAAGAGCGGGTGGTAGCTCATCACCATGTGCGCGCGCTCGCTGACGACCAGGTTGTCGGGCTCGAGGCCGCGCTCCCTGAGCTGGTCGATCTCCTTCAGCAGGACGCGCGGGTCGACCACCACCCCGTTGCCGATGATGCAGGTGCAGGTCGGGTAGAGGATGCCGCTGGGCAGGAGCTGGAACTTGAACTCGCCGTGCTCGGTGACGACGGTGTGGCCCGCGTTGTTGCCACCCTGGCTCCGGATGGCGAGGTCGGCCCGCTCGGCGAGGAGGTCGATTACCTTGCCCTTGCCCTCATCGCCCCACTGGCCTCCGACGACGATCACGACCATGCTGGGAGCCTAGACGTCTGAGGGCGGGCCGCCGTTGCCCTCGTCGGGTCCGCGGCGCCGCAGGTCGAGGTTCTCGAACCTCGTCAGCTCCGGCCGGAAGCGGAGGTTGACAGTGCCGGTGGGCCCGTTGCGGTTCTTGGCCACGATGACCTCCGCGATGCCCGTGGTGTCCGCCTTGTTGTAGTAACCCTCCCGGTAGAGAAAGATGACAACGTCGGCATCCTGTTCAATGCTGCCGCTCTCACGAAGGTCGGAGAGCATCGGGCGCTTGTCGGTCCGCTGCTCGGGACCGCGGCTCAGCTGGGAGAGGGCGAGCACCGGTAACTTCAGCTCGCGCGCGAGCGCCTTCATCGAGCGCGAGATCTGCGACACCTCCTGGACGCGGTTGTCATCGCTGCCGCCGCGCCGGCTGTGCATCAGCTGGAGGTAGTCGACGATGATCATGCCGACGTTCTCCTGGAGCTTGATGCGCCGTGCTTTGGTGAGCAGCATCAGCTCGTCGAGCATCGGCGAGTCGTCGATGAAGATGGGCGCCTCGCCCAGCGGGCCCAGGGCCTGGGCCAGCCGCTCGTGCTCGGCCTCCCCGAGCAGTCCCCGATGCAGGCGCTGCGCATCGACACGCGAGTACTCGCAGAGCAGGCGCTCGGCGAGCTGGTCCTTCGACATCTCGAGGCTGAAGATGGCGACGCTGACGTGTCTGCTCACCGCGGCTTCCAACGCGATGTTCAGAGCCAGCGAGGTTTTTCCCATGCTCGGGCGCCCCGCGATGATGGTCAGCTCGTTGTCCTTGAAGCCGTTGGTTTTCGCGTCCAGGTCGTAGAAGCCCGAGGCCACCCCCACCGTCCCGCCCGCGTTGTTCTGCAGCGCGTCGACCCGCTCCATGGTCGTGCGGAGCAGCCCGAACAGCTTCTCGAACTCGCTCGAGGTGCGGTCCTCGGAGATGTCGAAGACCACCTTCTGGGCCCGGTTGAGCGCGTCCGGCGCGTCGATCGCCTCGTCGTAGCCGAGGCCGGCGATGTCGCCGCCGGCAGAGATCAGCGAGCGCTTGGTCGCCTTCTCCTTGACGATCCGCCCGTAGTACTCGATGTTGGCCGAGGTCGGCACCGCCTGCTCCAGCTGGGCGAGGTAGGCGCGGCCGCCGACCCGCTCCAGGACGCCCATCTTCTCCAGCTCGGACCCGACGGTGACGATGTCGATGGGCTCCCCCAGGGAAAGCAGCTCCAGCGCCGCCCTGAAGACGTCCTCGTGGTTCTTCCGGTAGAAGTCGGCGGGGCGCAGGAACTCCGAGACCTTGATGATGGCGAGCTCATCCAGCAGGACCGCGCCCAGCACCGATTGCTCGGCCTCCAGGTCATGAGGGGGGACCCGTCCGGGAAGCCGCCCGTCGAGGGGCGGCGCCAGCGCCAACTAGCGGTCCCGGGTGACGATCAGGTTGATCGCCGCGTCCACCTCGCGGGCCAGGTGAAGGGTCACCTGGTGCTCGCCCAGGGTCTTGATGGGGTCCTTCAGGGCGATGCGATGGCGATCGACCTCGACCTGGTGCTGCGCCTTGAGTGCCTCGGCGATGTCGGTGTTGGTGATCGAACCGAAAGCCTTGCCCTCCTCGCCCACCTTGAGGCGGACGACGACCGTCTTGTTGCCGATCTCGTCCGCCAGCGCCTGGGCTTCCTCGCGATCCTTCGACTCGCGCTTGGCCGCCGCGGCGCGGATCTTGGCCTCTTTGACCTCGCCCGCGTTGCCGACGTCCTTCACGTCCTTGGTGAGCATTACCCGCAACTAAGAAAACCTCCCTGGAGCTGCCACTGCCACCGGTGAGCCTACCCAGCCTTGGGTAGGCGCGACCGCCAATTCTCGACCACCCGCGCCAGACCCTCCCGGGCCAGGTCCGCGGCCGCCTCGCGGTCCTGGTCCCAGACCGACTCCCGGGCCTTGATCGCTTTGCGCGTGTCCGCGACGACCTCCTCCGGAACGGCGTCGATGAAGGTCTTGACCGCCAGGATCCCCAGCGCGAGCATGTCGAGCTCGCCCAGGACCGGGATCCAGGCCGGGAAGTCGATGGGGCTGACGATCAAGCCGAGAGCCGCCAGCACGGCCGCCTTGGGAGCTGCCGGCACCCGCTCGTCGCGAAGCAGGCAGTAGGCGAGCTTGGCGTGGATGGGGACCTCCTGTACGAGCGTGCGGACGTGTCTGAACGACAGGTTCATTGGAGGCGGCTACAGGGTACCCCCTTTGACGGGTCTGGAACAGGGCCTTAACCTTCGGCCCACCCTTGATGGCCGCTCTCGCCGCCGGACGCCTCCAGACCGCCTTCGGCCTCCGGCGTCACCTGGCCCTCTCAGCCTTCTGGTTCGGGGGCAACTACCACTGGGGGCCGATCCTCCCCATCCTCCTGCCCTTCCAGATTCTGCACCTCGTCTCCAAGAACCAGCAGGGCTCCGCCCTGGGCCTGATGCTGGGGTTCGGGTCCTTTTTCGCGATGGTGGTGCCCCCCATCGTCGGCTACTGGTCGGACCGGATCCACAGCCCGTATGGGAGGCGGCGCCCGATCATGGTCATCGGCACCGCCGTCAACGTCATCGGCCTGGTGCTGATGTTCCTGGCGCCGTCCTACGTCCTCCTGCTCCTGGCCTACCTGGTGGTCCAGATCTCCAACAACGCCGCCGGGGCCGCCTTCAACGCCGTCGTTCCGGACGTGGTGCCCCCCGCCGAGTCGGCCTTTCCCTGCTGGGCGTACCCCTCACCACCTATCTCGCGATCTGCGTGGTGCTCGTCGCCACCCTGATCCCCACCCTCTGGGCGGCGCGCGGCGCGGGCTTGACGCCGGTCGAGCGAGAGCCGGCCGTGCCCACCGTCCAGGCTCTGAAGAACTTCCTGAGCCCGCTCTGGTCCGGCGACTTCGGCTGGGTGATCTTCACGCGGATGATGGTCAGCGGCGGCATCTGGTGCGTCCTGCCTTTCCTCCAGTTCTTCTTCAGCGACGTGAGCCACATCGCCAACGCGGACCGGTTCACGAGCTACTGGGAGCTCACGCTACTGCTCGCCGCCACGCCATTCGGACTGGTCGGGGGCTGGATCTCAGACCGGTACGGACGGAAGATCTTCGTCTACGCGAGCGGCGCCTGCCAGAGCCTGGCGGTGGTGCTGTTCATCGTCTTCTTCCCCTCCCAGATCCTCCTGCTCTTCGCGATCGGCATCCTGTTCGGGGTCGGCTACGGCCTCTACTACCTGGCCTGCGACACCCTCCCCGACCCGAAGCATGCGGCCAAGGACATGGGCCTCTTCCACGTCGCCTACACCTTCCCCCAGATCGTGCTGCCGTCGATCCTGGGGTTCGTCCTCGACGCCTTCAATCGCAACGCCCCCAACTCCGGGTTCCGCGTCGTCTTCGCCTTCGCGATCGTCTTCTTCCTGCTCGGAACGATCCTCGTGAGCCGGATCAAATCCGTCCGCTGAGCCGGCGCCAGGGATAAAGAAGAGGCGGCACCCAGAACGGCGCCGCCTCGGCCAGGCTTGTCCTTGACGCGCATCTCACTGGTGCCCCTGGTGGGGTCGTCGCCTCTTGAGGAGGCCTACCTTGCGCGACATATGAGGACAGGCGCGGCAACACGCTTGCTTTGTGGGCTGCGACCCCGGCCGGGACGCCGAACTGGCACGTTGAGGGTGGCTCTGCTGCGTCCTCTGGAAGACTTCAGGACATCGTGAGCCGCCTGTGGGAAAAGTGCAAGGGCACACCGAAAACGAGTTGGGCGTGCAGTGGAAAACCGCTTGGAAAACTAGTGACCCCAACCAACTTCGTCCCGTCCAGACCGAGCCTTGCGGCTCAACCCGTCCGGACCGCCGTCGATCGGGGCCGCGGTGAACGTTAGGCGTTGGTGAAAAGAAAAGAAACCCCCGAATTAATGTGCGCCGCCAGGCTACGAATAATCGTCACGCAACGCGTCATTTCAGGATCGCGGAAAGCGCCATTGTGGGAGGGTGCCAAGCCCGGGCCGGCCGACGCCGCTGACCTGTTGGACCTGCGGCGAGCGGCTGCGACTGAGCCCGGTCGGACTCGCCTGTCGCAACGGCCACCCCGTCGCCGAAGCCGGCCCCGGCGTCTACGACCTCTGGCCCCCCGACCGCGACACTCCGGCGCTCGACCTCTACGGCACGCCGCTGGGTTGGGCCTATGACTTCGGCGTCAACACGCGTCCGCTGGCGACTCTGGCGGCGCGGCTGGAGTGGGGCACGGACGTCTCCCGGATGTACCGGCTGATGGACGAGGCGCTGGCAGTGCCGCGGGGAAGCGCCGTCCTCGACGTGCCGGCCGGCGGAGGCACCAGCTTCGCCGAGGGTGCGCCGGCACTCAAAGGGCTGTTGATCGGAGTCGACCTGAGCCCGGTGATGCTCGCCCGGGCCGCCCGGAGGCGGGCGGCAAACGGCCTTCAGCGCCAGGTGCTGCTGGCACGAGGCGACGCCACCCGATTGCCGCTTGCCGCGGCCAGCGTCGAACGCGTCCTCTGCTTCAACGGGCTGCATGTGATCCGCGACAAAGAAGCCGCCCTGGCGGAGTTCCGGCGCGTCCTCCGGCCTGGCGGGGAGCTGCTGGGGACGGTGCTGGTCAGCGACGGCGGGTCGCCCTACAGCCTCGTCGTGGGCCTGGAACGGATGGCCAGCTTTTTCGTACCCGTCAGCAGCCGCGAGCTACGATCGCTTGCAAAGCGGTTTGGCTTCCAGCGCTGGGAGCAGGACCTGGAAGGCGCCCTCCTCTACTTTCGGGGTCAATGAGCGGTTCTCAGTGAAAGGAACAGCGAGAAAATGAAAGCCTCCTCCTACGCCCACGGAGCCAGCTCCCTCCCCCTGCTCGGGGAGACCATCGGCGAAAACCTCCGGCGCACCGTCGACCAGCACGGCGACCGCGAGGCGCTGGTGGTCCGCCAGCAGGGCTTCCGCGCCAGCTATCGCGAGTTCTGGGAGCTGACCACGAAATGCGCCCGCGGGCTGTTGGCGCGGGGCGTAAAGAAGGGCGACCGGGTTGGGATCTGGGCTCCGAACCGCTACGAATGGACCGTGGTCCAGTACGCGACCGCCCGGATGGGGGCGATCCTCGTCAACATCAACCCGGCCTACAAGACCTCGGAGTTGGAGTACGCGCTCAACCAGTCCGGCGTGAGCTTCCTGGTCCTCGCCAAGGCGTTCCGGACCAACGACTACGTGGCGATGCTGGAGGAGGTTCGCGGCCGCTGCCCGGAGCTCCGCGAGTCGGTCGTGCTGGAAGACGGCTGGGAGAAGCTGCTGCGCGACTCGACCAAGGTCGCGGAGGCTGATCTGGACGAGCTCGAGGCGACGCTTCAGTTCGATGACCCCATCAACATCCAGTACACCTCCGGAACCACCGGCTTTCCGAAGGGCGCCACCCTCTCCCACCACAACATCCTCAACAACGGCTACTTCATCGGCGAGGGTGTGCACTACACGCCCGAAGACCGGGTCTGCATCCCGGTGCCCTTCTACCACTGCTTCGGCATGGTGCTGGGCAACCTGGCCTGCACCAGCCACGGTTCCTGCATGGTCATCCCGGCCGAGGCCTTCGACCCCGTGGCCACCATGGAGACGGTCCAGGAGGAGAGGTGCACCTCCCTCTATGGCACGCCGACCATGTTCATCGGCGAGCTCGGCAGCCCGCGCTTCAACGATTTCGACCTCACGAGCCTCCGGACCGGCGTGATGGCCGGAGCGCCCTGCCCGGTCGAGGTGATGAAGAAGGTCCTCTCGCTGATGCACATGCCCGAGATCACGATCATGTACGGGATGACCGAGACCTCCCCGGTCTCGACCCAGAGCCTGATCGGGGACCCGCTCGAGAAGCAGACGGGGACGGTCGGGAAGGTCTACCCGCACGTGGAGATCAAGATCGCCGACCCCGACACGGGCCGGATTGTTCCACGTGGAACACCGGGCGAGTTCTGCACCCGCGGCTACTCGGTGATGCTCGGCTACTGGAACAACGAACAGGCCACTCGAGACTCGATCGACGCCGCCCGCTGGATGCACACCGGGGACCTCGCCGAGATGGACGACGACGGGTACGTCAAGATCGTCGGCCGCCTCAAAGACATGATCATCCGTGGCGGCGAGAACATCTACCCGCGGGAGATCGAGGAGTTTCTATACAGCCACCCTGCCATCTCCGACGTCCAGGTCATCGGCGTGCCCTCCGAGAAGTACGGCGAGGAGGTCATGGCCTGGGTCAAGCTGCAGGAGGGCGCGCAGGTGACCGGGGAGGAGCTGTCCGAGTTCTGCCGCGGTAAGATCTCGACCTTCAAGATCCCGCGTCACTGGAAGTTCGTCGACGGTTACCCGATGACGGTCACCGGGAAGGTGCGCAAGATCGAGATGCGCGAAGCCTCGGTGAAGGAGCTCGGCCTGGAAGGTGCGGCGGCCGTAAGGACCGCCTGACCCGGGCGGCCGGTGCTGCCGGGCCCGCAATATGACGGCGCGCTGACGGACCGCTGACGCCGCGACGATGACGCGGCGCCGGTCCGCCGCAACCGGCATGGATTTCCGTCCGCCCCAGCGTTAATTGCCACATTCGTTTCGGCAGACAGGCCCTCTTTCCTTTCCTTCCTTTCCGGGGGCGGGTCACGCCGAATAGGAGGGACCCATGTCACGCAGGTCGTTGACCCGGCGTGTTGCTGGCCTGGCAATCTGGCCGCTGGCGGCCCTGACGCTGGTCTTGAGCGGGGCGGTACCGGCTCGAGCCACCGTCGACAACTCCATCCTCGGCGGCCTCGACCCTTCGGCGCCGGGCGCGAACCCGTACTCGGGCTGCGTCGCCGCCATCTTGACCGGGGACGGCTTCGTCTTCGGCAGCGGCTCCGCGCTGGGCGCCGAGCTCGCCTCCCTCTGGCCTTCCCTGCCCGCCGGCGTCACCTCGGCCTGCCACCAGGCCGTGCTCACGCGGCAGCCGCAGGTCTGCGTGAACCCTCCTGACCCGGCGCTCTGCCCCGCGGCCGGCGCCGAAGCGACCTCCCAGCTCGCAGGCCAGGCGACGGCCCTGTCCGGCACCTGGCAGCTGATCCCCGATCCCGCCTGCTGCTCCGGCGCGGCCCAGAGCCCCCTCGATCCGGCAGCGCCGCCCAAGACGCCGATGGCGACAGTGACCGGCACCTTCACGACCCCGACCGCCTTCTGCGACTCGCCGGGCTCCTGCCCACCCGGAACCGTCGGTCTCTGGACCAACTGCGGGAATTTCAGCTGTGGCCAGGTCACGCACATGAGCGTGGCCCTCACCGGACGCACTCCCGACACGGCGGCGATGCCGACCGGTGAGAGCGCGGTGCTGGCCCACGTCTACGCCACCGACGGCCACGGACGCGTGGTCGCGGACCTCGTCGACACCTACGGCAACAACTCCAGCGGCACCGGCTGCGGCGGCCCGGAGCCGCACCAATGCAATTTCGGGTTCGGGTTCGGCTGGGATTGCACCGACTCCGTAGGCGCGGTCGCGAACTGCGCCTCCCAGTCGCTGACGGTGTCCATCACCTTCCTTACGGGCTGGGCCGGACAGCCGGCGCCGCCGACCCTGGCCGAACAGGTCCAGATGAGCCTGAGCGCCCAGCTCCTCGACTGGCATGGAAACCCGGCCTGCCCGGACCTGGCGGACTGCCTGCCCTTCGACGACCCCCGGCTGGCCTACGGCGGGCCGGATGGTCGTCCTACAGTCGTCGACTACGGAGCGGCCCCACTGCCGGCCGCCGTGATCAACCTCGACCCCAGCAACCTCGGCTGCCTGGTGGGCGTCAGCGTGCTCAGGCAGCCGGCCGCCACCTGTCTCGACCTCACCGGCGCCCAGGCGCCGATCGTCCAGGCCGCCCACGCCCCGGTTACTCCCGCCTTGCCTCCGGCGGTGACCGCCACCGCCGTCCCGGCAGCCGGAGCCGGTGTTTGGGACAACCAGCCGGTGTCGGTGACGATCGTGGCCACCGACCAGGGCAGCGGCGTCGCCTCGGTGAGCTACCGTGCCGACGGCGCGCAGGTGATCACCGCGACGATCGTCCCGGGCACCCAGGCGGTGGTTACCCTCGCGGCCGAGGGCGTCACCACACTCAGCTACTGGGCGACCGACAAGCTGGGCGACGCCAGCCAGCCCCAGACCCTCACGGTCCAGCTGGACCTCTCCCCGCCGTCGTTCGGTTGCGCCGCCCCCGACGGCCTGTGGCACGCGGCCGACGTCGCTCTGGCTTGCAGCGCCATCGATGCCTTCTCGGGACTGGCGGATCCATCGGCAGCCGCGTTCCAGCTCAGGACCAGCGTCGCCGCCGGAACCGAGACCGCGAGCGCCGCCACGGGCAGCCGCCAGCTCTGCGATCTGGCCGGGAACTGCACCACCGCGGGGCCGATCTCGGACAACCAGGTCGATCGCAAGGCGCCGGACATCACCCTCAGCGCTCCCGCTGGCGCCTACACGGTCGGCCAGCTCGTCAGCGCCGATTACGCCTGCTCGGACGGCGGCTCGGGTGTCGCCACCTGCGCTGGTGGCGTGCCGGCCGGTTCGGCGGTGGACACCAGCCAACCCGGCAGCTTCGCCTTCGCGGTCAGCAGCACCGACAACGCAGGCAACCAATCCGCCCGGTCCAGCTCCTACACCGTCGGGTACGCGATCTGCCCGTCCGGGATGCAACCGGGCAGCGCGTTGGTAATCGTCTGGCGGACCTTCACGGTCTGCGACGCGGCCGGCGGCAACCTTTCCGGCAACTCCCTCTCCGTGCACGCCACCGGCATCCTCCAGCAGAGCACCGGGGCGGTGCTGCCGTTCCGGGGCGTGCTGCTCTTCATCGGTGACCGCTATCTCCTGGTGGCTTGGGTCGGGGGCCTCCCCGACGGCGACTACCAGGTGCTGGTGTCGGTTGGCAGCGACCCGACTAGCCACTCCCTTCCCTTCACCTTGAGCGGGCTCCAGTCGGAGCTGGACGGCCGGTTCGGCAGCGGTCTTAGGGACAACTAGAAACAAACCTGCTCCGGCAGTTGTGCGGGAGGCTTCAGCTGAAGGCCTCCCGCTGAATGACGGCGCTCTGACGGGCGGGTGACCCCGCGCCGATGACGCGCCGGCGTTTGCTCTCAGAGGGCACAGGATTTCCGGCCAACCGGACGTTGGTTGCTCAGATTTTCATATCGGCAGGTACGCCCAGCTCAAATTCATTCAGGGCCCGGCCCGCCGAGATCAGGGAGGAGGCGTTCATGTCACGCGGGTCATTGACCAAGCGTGTTGTCGTCGCGTTCGTGGCCGGGCCGCTGCTGGCCACCGCGATCGCCATGGGCGGAGCAATGCCCGTTCAAGCCGCGGCCGCGAACCCGACCCTCGGCACCCTCGACCCGGCCGCACCTGGCGCCAACCAGTACTCGGGCTGTGTCGCCGCCATCCTGGCGGGCGACGGCTTCGTCTTCGGCAGCAGCTCGGCCCTGGACGCGGAGCTGGCCTCCCTTTGGCCTTCGCTGCCCAGCGGCGTCACCTCGGCCTGCAAGCAGGCGGTGCTCACCAACCAGCCGCAGGTCTGCGTCAACCCGGCGACGCCCTGGATCTGCTCCGCGGTGGGCGCCGATGCCACCGCGCAGCTCGCCAACCAGGCGACGGCGCTTGACGGGACCTGGAAGCTGATCCCGGACGCCAGCTGCTGCTCGGGCGCCGCGCAGACCCCCCTCGATGTCCGGGCCGCGCCGGAGACGCACATGGCGACCGTGACCGGGACCTTCACGACCCCAGCCGCCTTCTGCGACTCGCCAGGTTCCTGCCCGCCGGGCATCACCGGCCTCTGGACCAGCTGTGGCTACTTCAGCTGCGGCGCCGTCACCCATATGAACGTAACCATCACCGGTCGGACCCCGGACACCGCCGCGATGCCCGTTGGCGAGAGCGCGGTCCTGGCCCAGGTCCACGCCGTCGACGGCCACGGCCGCCTGGTCGCGGACCTGATCGACACCTTCGGCAACAACTCCAGCGGCGCCGGCTGTGGCGGCCCTGAACCGCACCAGTGCAACTTCGGCTTCGGCTTCGGCTGGGACTGCACGAACGCAGCGGGCGCCTCGGCCAACTGCGGCTCGCAGTCGCTCACCGTCAGCACCGCCTACTGGACGGGCTGGGCGGGACAGGCGGCGCCGCCGACCCTGGCCCAGCTGGTGCAGCTGAGCCTGAGCGCCCAGCTCCTCGACTGGCACGGCAACGCCGGCTGCCCGAGCCTGGCGGACTGCTTGCGGTTCGATGACTCCCGGCTCGCCTTCGGCGGTGCTGACGGCAGCCCGACCGTCGTCGACCACGCCGCCGCGGCGATGCCGCCGGCGGTGATCAACCTCGACCCGGCCAACCTCAACTGCCTGGTGGGCGTCAACGTGCTGGCGACCCCGGCAGTAACCTGCGCCGACCTCACCCATGTCCAGGCCCCGATCGTCCAGGGCGCTCACGGACCGGTGAAGCCCGCCCTGCCGCCGGGGGTGACTGCCAGTGCTGTCCCGGCCGCCGGAGCCGGCACCTGGGACCACCAGCCGGTGGCGGTGACGGTCACCGCGACCGACCAGGGCGGCGGCGTCGGCTCCGTCGGCTACCAGGCCGCCGGCGCTGAGACGATCGCCCCGACCACGGTTCCCGGCAACCAGACGACCGTCACCCTGGGGGCCGAGGGCGTGACCTCCCTCCGCTACTGGGCGACCGACAAGCTGGGCACGGCGAGCAAGCCGCAGACGCTCACGGTTCAGCTCGACCTCTCGGCGCCGTCGGTGGTCTGCGCCGCGCCGGACGGCCAGTGGCACGCGACTGACGTCTCCCTGGCCTGCACGGCCGCCGATCCCTTCTCGGGGCTCGCCGATCCGTCAGCTGGCTCCTTCCAGCTCAGCACCAGCGTGCCCTCCGGCACGGAGACCGCCAACGCGGCGACCGGCGCCCGGCAGGTCTGCGACGCGGTTGGGAACTGCGCGGGCGTGGGGCCGATCTCAGGCAACAAGGTCGACCGCAAGCCGCCCGCCATCACCATCAGCGCACCCGGCGGCGCCTACACTGTCGGCCAGCCGGTCAGCGCCGGCTACACCTGTTCGGACGGCGGCTCGGGAGTCGCCACCTGCGCCGGCGGCCTGGCGGTGGGCTCGGCGGTCGACACCAGCCGGCCCGGCACCTTCACCCTCACGGTCAACAGCACGGACAACGTGGGCAACCAGTCCACGCAGTCCAGCTCCTACACGGTCGGTTACGGGATCTGCCTGGTTGACAAGCAGCCCGGCAGCGAGGAATCCGTCGTCTGGCGGACCTTCACCATCTGCGACGCGGCCGGCAACAACCTGTCGAGTGACTCGCTGCTGGTCCAACCCACCGGTGTCCTCCAGATGTCGACCGGCACGGTGCTGCCCTTCGATGGGGTTCTGCACTTCGTCGACGACCGCTACCTCCTGGTCTTGAAGGTCGGCGGCCTGCCCGACGGCCAGTACCATCTGCTGTTCACGGTCGGCTCCGATCCGGCCCCGCATTCGCTGGCCTTCCTGCTGGACCGCAGCCAGCCTCAGCCCCAGCCCAGCCCGTCCCACCACCCGAAGAAGCACAACTAGCAGGCAGCCGGTGGCGGCCGGAGCGGGTTGACCTAGAGGACCTGCTCCGGCAGCAAGCCTTTCGCGCGCAGCTTGCTCATCTCGTGCCAGGCGTCCACGTAGCGCATGGTGCCCGACGCTGATCGCAGCACCATCGAATGCGTGTAGGCGTAGAAGTCCTCGTAGCGGACGCCCTTCAGAAGGTCGCCGCTGGTGATGCCGGTGGCGGCGAAGAAGATGTTGTCGCCGGAGCAGAGCTCGTCGATGGTCAGCACCTTGCCCTCCGGGTGACCTTCGCGGCGAGCGATCTGCCGCTCTTCGTCGTTGCGGAAGAAGAGCTTGGCCTGCATGTCTCCGTTGAGGCACTTGACCGCGCAGGCCGCCAGCACGCCCTCGGTCGCACCGCCGCTCCCCAGGAGCACGTGCTTGCCCGTCACCTGTTCGTTGGCGGCGGTGATGGCGCCCGCCACGTCGCCGCCGGAGATCAGGCTGATCCGCGGGCCGACCTCCCGGACCTGCTCGATGACCCCCTGGTTGCGCTCTCGGTCGAGGATGATCACGGTCAGGTCGCGGGGGTGCATCCCCTCGGCCTTTGCGATCCGCCGCAGGTTCCACTCCACCGGCATGTCGATGTCGATGACAGCCCGCGCCCGGCGCCCGACCACCAGCTTCTCCATGTAGTGGACGTGGGTGCTGAACATGCTGCCGCGCTCGGCGAGGGCGACCACGGACATGGCGCCGGGCAGGCCGTTGGCGGTGAACTCGGTGCCGTCGATCGGGTCCACGGCCACGTCCACCTCGGGCTCGAGGCCGTTGCCGATCTCCTCGCCGAAGTAGAGCATCGGCGCCTCGTCCTTCTCCCCCTCCCCGATCACGACCGTGCCCTTCATGTCGACCGAGCCGAGGGCGCTGCGCATGGCGTCCACGGCTCGCTGGTCGGCGGCGGACTTGTCGCCCCGGCCCTGGAGAGGGGCCGCCGCCAGCGCGGCCGCCTCGGTGACCCGGAGCAACTCGAGCGCCAGGTTGCGGTCCATCAGCTGGGCGGAGGCACGGGTGCCGGTTGCCATCTTGCCGTGCAAACTTAACCCAACCCCTGGCGCGAGGCGCCCGTCTGTTGAGGCGCCTCAGCCCGAGTCGGCTTCCGCCGCTGCCTTGCCGGGCTTGGGCCCGGGCTTGCCGCGGCCCTTCGAGTCGGCGCCCGGAGGACCGCCCAGCTTGCGCCGGCGGATCGGCACGGCGTCCTTGTCGACCAGGATCTTGCTCTTGCTGACCAGCCTCCGCTCCAGGTCCGGGGTCTCGTAGACACAGGTCCGCTCGAGGACGGCCGTGACCCAGACCCGAATGCCTTCGAGCTCTCCCTCGAAGCCTTCGACGATCATCTCGTCCTCGTCCAGCTCGATCTTGCTGAGGGGCACCCTAGCCATCGGCTCAGTGAGCCGAGCATACCTCAAAAGCTGATAGTGGACTCGCTACTTTTTTGGGGTACTAGAAGAACTCACCCCAGAACTTTCGGACGCGATCCACCGGTGTTTGCGAGGCTGGCGCCGGCTCGGCCGGCGGCGCCTCGGCGAGGACGGGCTCCTCCTCCGGCACGCCCTCGGGATGGACGCGGATCACGCCCTGGTGCACCCCGCCTTCCTGGACCACCAGGGCGCCCACCCGCGCGTCCCCCTCCAGCCGGCCGCTGGGTGCGATTCGCAGCTTGCCGAGGGCGACGATGTTGCCGCGGACCAGCCCGGCGATGGTCACCTCGTTGCAGCGGATGGTCGCCGTCACCGTGGCGCCCTTGCCGACCAGCAGCATGCCGGCGCACTCGATCTCCCCGGAGAAGTCCCCCAGCAGCTCGCCGTTGCCGGCGATGACCCAACTTCCTGACGCGCTGTCGCCGCGCGCCAAAAGGCTCGACTCGCCATCGACCTTGGGCAGCGGGGTGACCGGCGCCACCAGCTGCTCCTCGGCGGTCGTGCTCCCGTTTCTGTTGGTTTCGACACGCAGCTTCGAAACGCTCGGCTCAGTGGCCATGACGTCCCCCTCGAAATCCTCCCGAACCCGGCGTCCGCGCCGGCTACTACCCCCAACCACGATTCCCAAATCGGAATCCTAGGACCGCAGCATAACCACTGCCAGGCAAAAAATTCCAGGTTGATTACGGGAAACCGGTTGGGACTTCTTCAGGCCTTTCGGTAGGGCTTCCCGACCGCGGCCGGTGCGATCGAGCGGCCGACGGCGCCGGCCACCACGACGATGGTCAGCAGGTAGGGCAGCATGCCGAGGAACTGCGGGGGGATGTGGATGCCAGCCGCCGTGGCCCGGCTGGCGACCTGGTCGGAGGCGGTGAAGAGCAGCGAGGCCAGGAAAGCCCCGCCCGGCGTCCAGCGTCCGAAGATCATCGCGGCGAGGCCGATGAAGCCCCGCCCGCCCGTCATCCCAGGCAGGAACTCGCCGATTTGTTGGAGGCTGAAGTAAGCGCCCCCGAGGCCGGCCAGGGCGCCGGAGGCAAGAACGTTCAGGTAGCGAACGAAGTGGACGTTGATGCCCGCCGTCTCGGCCGCCCGTGGATGCTCGCCGCAGGCCCGGGTCCGTAGTCCCCAGGTGGTGTGGAAGACCGTGAAGTGGACGACCCCGATCAGGACCAGCATCGCGTAGGTGACGAACGCGTTCTGGAACAGGATCGGGCCGGCGATCGGGATCTGGGAGAGGACGGGGATGCTCCAGACCGGCAGCGTGCCCGGACCCTGGACCTGCTGGGTTTCGAGGAAGGTCCGGTAGAAGACGCCGGTGATCCCCACGGCCAGGATGTTGATCACCGTGCCGCTGACGATCTGGTCGACCAGGAAGCTGATCGAGAGGATGGCGTGGATGGAGGCGATCAGGACCCCCGCCATGATCGCTGCCGCCACGCCGAGCCAGAGGTTGTGGCTGGCGAAGGCGACCGCGTAGCCGACGAAGGCGCCGGTGAGCATGATGCCCTCCAGGGCGATGTTGGTGACGCCTGACCGCTCGCACATGACACCGCCGAAGGCGGCCAGCGCCAGCGGGGTTGCGGTGACCAGCGTCTGCGAGCCGAAGACGGTCACATCGCTGGCGTGGATCGCCAGCTCAAACACTGGAGATGGCCTCGCGCTCGGTGATGGCGACCTTGGCGACCTGGCCTTCGCGGAGCCGGAGCAGCCAGCGGATGATGGCGGGCGCGGCGATGAAGACGATCACCGAGGCCTGCACGATCGAGATCAGGTCAGAGGACACCTGCGTCTGCAGCTGCATGAAGCTGGCCCCGTTGTGGAGCGCGCCGAAGAGCATCGCGGCAGGAAGGATCGCCCAGGGGTTGCTGCGGGCGAGCAGCGCGACCGCGATCGCGTCAAACCCGTAGCCGGAGGCGACGGCCGGCGTCATGACGTGCTGGATGCCGAGGGTCTGCACGATCCCCGCCGTCGCCGCCAGCGCGCCAGAGATACCCATCGCCAGCACGGTGGTGGTGGCGACCGAGATGCCGGCCGCCCGGGCAGCGCCGGGGTTGTAACCGACGGCCCGGAGCCGGAAGCCGACCGTGGTCCGGTTGATCAGCAGCCAGACCAGCGGGATCGCGACCAGCGCCAGCAGGAAGCCGGCGTGGAGCCGGCTCTGCGGGATGATGATCGGCAGCGCCGCGTTGGGGTCGATGTAGGGCGTCCGCGGCGTGCGGGTGTGAGGGTCGAGCATCAGTCCCGGCGTCGTCACCAGGTAGTTGGCGAGCAGGAAGCTGACGTAGTTGAGCATGATCGTCGTGATCACCTCGTGGGCCCCGAAGCGGGCCTTCAGGAACCCGGCGAAGCCCGCGTAGAGGAACCCGCCCGCCATCGCGGCCAGGATCGACAGCGGGATCAGCAGCAGCGCCGGCAGGTGAAGCGAATAGGCGACGAAGACGCCCGACAGCGAGCCGATGTAGAACTGCCCTTCGGCGCCGATGTTGAAGAGCCCGGCCCGGAAGCCGAGGGCGACGCCGAGGCCCAAGAAGACGTAAGGGATCGAGCTCACCAGGGTCTCGGCGAAGGCGTTGGTGTTGGTGAAGGCACCCTGGAAGAGCGCCAGGTAGGCCTGGCTGGGGTCGGCGCCGGTGGCGACGATCGCGATCGCCGCGACCCCAAAGCCGAGGACCACGGAGGCGGCGGGGACGATGACCAGGTTGATGACCCAACCGGGGAAGATCGACCACCAGCGCCTCATGCGGCCGCACCGCCGGCCATCAGGAGGCCGATGCGGTCGCGGTCGATCTCCTCCCCCTCGAGGATGGCGACCACCCGGCCCCGGTAGACGACAGCCACCCGGTCGCTGAGCGAGAGGACCTCGTCCAGCTCCGAGGAGACCAGGAGCACGGCCAGGCCCTTGTCGCGCTGGTCGACGATCTGGCGGTGGATGAACTCGATCGAGCCGACGTCGACGCCGCGGGTGGGCTGGGCCGCGACCAGCACCTCGGGATTGGTGCCCAGCTCGCGGGCGACGACCACCTTCTGCTGGTTCCCGCCGGAGAGCGAGCCGGTGGGCTCGGCCGGGCCGGCGGCCCGGATGTCGAACTGCTTGATCAGCGCCGCCGCGTAGTCAAAGACGGCGCGCAGGTTGCGCAGGATCCAGCGGGCGAAGGGCGGCTGGTCGAAGTCCTCGAGGACGAGGTTGTCGGCGATCGGAAGCTCCAAGATCACGCCCTGGCGATGGCGGTCGGGAGGGATCACGCTCAGCCCGCTGTGCAGGCGCGACTTGGCGGAGCGCCGGGTGACGTCGCGGCCGCCGATCAGCACCTGGCCGGAGACGGCGGGGCGGAGCCCGCTGATCGCCTCCACCAGCTCGTTCTGGCCGTTCCCCTCCACCCCCGCGATGCCGACGATCTCGCCCGAGCGGACGTCGAGGTCGACGCCATCCACCGCGACCTGCTTGCGGTCGTCATGGACCACGAGCCCTTTGACCTCGAGGCGGACGTCGCCGGGGTGGGCCGGCTTCTTCTCGACCCGCAGCAGGACCGGCCGGCCGACCATCATCCGGGCGAGGTCCGCGGGCGTGGACTGCTGGGGCGTGGTGTGGTCGACGACCTTGCCCCGGCGCATCACAGTGATGGCGTCCGCGACCTCCATGACCTCGCCCAGCTTGTGGGTGATGAAGATCACCGCGTTGCCCTCGGCGACCAGGTTGCGGATGATCTCGAAGAGTCCCTTGATCTCCTGGGGCGTCAGGACCGCTGTCGGCTCGTCCAGGATCAGCAGGCGGGCTCCGCGGTAGAGCGCCTTGAGGATCTCGACGCGCTGCTGGACACCAACCGAAAGGCTCTCGATCCGAGCCCGCGGCGGCACCTCCAACCCGTACCGCTGGGAGAGCTCTGAGACCTGCCTGCCGGCCGTCTCGAGGTCGATGACGCCGGGCGGGCTGGTGATCTCCTGGCCGAGGATGATGTTTTCGGCCACGGTCAGGGGCGGGATGAGCATGAAGTGCTGGTGCACCATCCCGATCCCGAGCCTGATCGCGTCCTGGGGACCGTGGATGACGACCGGCCGGCCGTCGAAGACGATCTCACCCGAGTCGGGCGTGGTCAGGCCGTAGACGACGTTCATCAAGGTCGACTTGCCGGCGCCGTTCTCACCGAGCAGGGCGTGGACCCGGCCCCACTCGACGGCCAGGTCCACGCCGTCATTTGCCCTCAGCTCTCCGAAGGTCTTGACGATCCCCCGGAGCTCGAGGGCGGCTGTCATCTCTGGTTAGGCGCTCACCCCGGTCTTGAGGGAGCCGTCCTTCAGCTTGGTCTGGATGTCCGTGATCTTGGCCTTGACGTCGGCCGGGATCTTGGACTCGTAGTCGTGGTAGGGCGCCAGGCCGATGCCGTCGTTCTTGGCGTCGAAGCTCAAGATGCCGCCGGTGAAGGCGCTCTTGGTCAGGTTGGTGATGGCCTGCTTCACCGCCACGTCGAGGTGCTTCTCGGCGCTGGTGATCAGGCAGCTGTCGACGTCCGGGTAGCTGACGTACTGGTCGACGTCGACGCCCACGCAGTACTTGTTGGCCTGTTTGGCCGCGAGCAGGGCGCCGTTGCCGGTCTGGCCGCCGGCGCCGAAGATCACGTCCGCTCCCTGGCTGATGAAGGTCTGGCCCTGCTGCTTGCCCCAGTCGGGGTCGTTGAAGTCCTTGCGCCGTGGGCGTAGCCCTCGACGTAGTGGACGACCGGCGGCACCGTCTGCAGTCCGGCCACCACGCCGATGGTGCCCGTCTTGCTCATCAGGGCCGCCAGCGCGCCGGCCAAAAAGCCCGGCTGGTCCTCGGCGAAGAGGATGCCGACCAGGTTGCTGGGCGGTGTCTTGTCCGTGAAGTCGTAGGAGTCGACGAGCAGGAACTTGGTGTTCGGGTTCGACTTGGCGGCCGCGATCACCGCGTCGCCGAGGTTGAAGCCGACGCCGATGATCAGGTCGTATTTCTGGTCCAGGTACTGCTGGATGTTCTTGGGATAGTCGTCGGGCGTGCTCGACTCGATGGCCTTGCCCGAGACGCAGAGGCTGGAATCGGCCTGCGCGTTCTGGACGCCCTTGTAGGAGTCGAAGTTGAACGACTTGTCGCTGAGCTTGCCGACGTCGGTGACGAGGCCGACCTTCCAGGTCTTGGAGCAGTTGCTGGTGCCTCCGCCCCCGTTGCCGCCACCGCCACCGCAGGCGACGACCATGATCGCGGCGGCCAGCAGGCTGCCGACTACACGAAAACCGCGCATTCGAAAACTCCTCCTAGATCCGGTTGACTGGTGGGAGTCTAAGCCAAACTCCGGCGAAGGAAAGAGGGCGCTTCCCGCCAGCCGAGCGCCGACACCTCGTCGCTGAGGTTGCCGCAGCAATCCCTGAGCTTTGCCTCCAGCTCAGCCGCGGTCGGGGGGCGGTCCGGCGCCCCCGGCGGCAGCTTCAGCTCCAGGTGCCGTGAGCCCTCACCGGTCACCACCTCGGCCTCGAACAGCCCGTCCAGCAGGCCTTCGCCGCCGGGCGCGGCCTCGACCTCGACCAGCTCCATCAGCCTGCGGGCGGCCGGCCGGCTCACGCAGCCGTCGCTGAAGCTGGCGAAGCCCGGTGGGCGGTCCAGGAGGGCGGCGGCGAGCCCGTACTCGAGGCTGAACTTGCCCTCCAGGCCGGTCTTCGGCGAGTGCCGGTTGAGGGGCTGCAGGGAGGCCGCGGGGGTGCGGACCCGGATGGCCCGGATCGCCCCGGGGTCGGCCTCCAGCGAGGCCAGGGCCGCCATCGGCCGCTGCAGCGCGTAGCAGCAGGGATAGAGCTTGATGGCAAGGCCGCCGGGGACCGCCAGCGGGGACTCGTCGACCCTGGCGAGGTCCCCGCCGAGAAGGGCCAGCCACTGGTCGACCGCACCCAGGTCGGCAGTGGCGCCGGCGGCGGCCAGCCGGGCCGCCCGCACGCCGGCCGAGACGGCGAAGCCGACCTGGAGCGGCTTGGCCATGGTTCCGAACGCCCGCTGCAGGCCACCGGCGGCTGGCACGGCCAGCGCTATGGCGCGGGCCAGACCGTCCGCGTCGAGGCCGATCGCGATGCCCGCCGCGACGGCCGCCGCCGGCGCCCCGGCGGTACAGGTCGCGTGCCAGCCCCGGCTGTAGTGGTCCCAGCCGAGGGCGGTTCCCAGCCTTGCCATGACGCCGGCGCCGGCGAGGTAGGCCAGCTCACCACCCCCGACGCTAAGGGCGGCGGGGACGCAGACGGCCGAGAGGTGGGCTGTCGACGGCAGGTGCAGATCGTCGTAGTCGAGCGCGTGGGCGGCGGCGGCCCAACGGGTCGCCTCGTCCTCGCTCCGGGCGATCTCCACGACTGGCTCGAAACGGCCGGCGACCGCGACCGCCACGGTGTCGACGAGCGCTCTTCGGGCGAGCGCGAGGTCCTCCGCCGAAGGCTCGAAAGAGGCCGCCCAGGCCGCCAGCTCGACCGCCGCGTCAGAGCTCAGGATGCGACCTAAGGTACTCCAGCACGGCTTCCCGGCTGGGTTCGATCGCACCTTCCAGGACCAGCTCGTCAAGGCGGCTCTTAAGACGGCCGATCTCGGGACCGGGAGGCAGTCCCCGCTCGCGCATCAGGTCCTCCCCGGTGACCGGCGACCGGAAGCGGCTGGGCCGCTCCTGCCGCACCGTCTCGAGGCGGGCAGCCAGCTCCTCGAGCTTCTCGGGCTGGTCGTAGGCCGAGGCCGCGATGTCGGCCCGGGCCAGGTCGAGCAGGCGGCCGAGATCTTGGCCCGCGTCCCGGGCGAGCTTGCGCACAGCGCCGTCGGTCCACTCGGACCCGTAGTAGACGGGCCGCAAGTGCAGCAGCACCAGCTTGGAGACCCGTTCGATCAGGGCGTTGGAGAAGCGGAGGCGCGTCATCGCGGCGGTCGCCATCTCGGCGCCGACCTTCTCGTGCGCGAGGAAGCTGCCGTCGGGTGCCGCCGTGGAGGGCTTGCCGACGTCGTGAAAGAGCGCCGCCAAGCGGGTGACGAGGTCGGCCGGGGTCTTGGACACGGCTTCGAGGGTGTGGCCGAAGACGTCGTACTGGTGGAAGCCGCCCTGCTCGACCCCCTTGCAAGCTGCCAGCTCGGGCAGGACTTCGGGGAGCAGCCCACCCTCGTCGAGCAGCTCCAGGGCGAGCTTGGGCCGCTCGCTCAAGAGGAGCTTCCGCAGCTCCTCGTTGACACGTTCGACGGAGACCATCGGGGGCCGCAGCCGGTCGGCGAGGCTGCGCATGGCCGGCAGCAGCGCGGGATCGAGCCGGAAACCCAGTTGGGCAGCGAAGCGGATGGCACGGAGCATCCGAAGGGGGTCGTCGTTGAAGGTGGCGACCGGGTCCAGCGGGGTCCGCAGCAGGCCCTCGCGCAGGTCGGCCAGGCCCGTGCCGAGGCGGTCCTCAACGTGACCTTCGAAATCCATCAGGAGGGCGTTGACGGTGAAGTCCCGGCGCCGGAGGTCGTCCTCGATAGTTGCCGGACGGACGGCGGGCTTGCGCGAGTCCGGCTCGTAACTCTCGGCACGGGCGGAGGCGAACTCGATCGGCCGCCCCTGCCACATCACCTGCGCTGTCCCGAAGCGTTCGAACACCACCGGCGGAGCGCTGCCCGTCAGCCGCGCGAAGTGCGCGGCCAGCTCGGGCCCCTTGCCGTCCTCGACGACCACGTCGATCTCGGCGTGCGGCCTGCCCAGCAGGCGGTCGCGCACGTAGCCGCCCACCGCCCAGGCCCGGGTCCCGGCCGCCGCGGCGGCCTTCGCCAGCGGGCCGAAGGCCGCGTCGTGCGCTACAGGTTCAGTCGCGCCCACTCGACCGCCCCGACCAGTCCCACCTGGGTTCCCAGCGCGGCCCGGACCAGCCTCGGCTTGCGGTTCCGGGTGATGAAGGGCGAGGTCTTGATCGGCTCGTACAGCGCCCGCCGGACCAGGGCCCAGGAGTTGGTGATCCCGCCGCCGATGACGATCAGCTCGGGGTCCACCAGGTTGGCGAGGTTCATCAGCGCCTGGCCGACCATTCCGGCGGCCTCCTCGACCACCTGCAGCGAGCGCGGGTCCCCCTGCCGGGCGGCGGCGAACACCTCGGCCGCCGGCCGGCCCATCTTGCGGGCGAGGGTGGAGCCGCTCGCGTAGGCCTCGGTGCAGCCGTGCATCCCGCAGGCGCAGAGCGGGCCCTTCGGGTCCAGGACCATGTGACCGACCTCGCCGGCGCTGCCGTGCGCCCCGCTGTGGAGACGGCCGCCGAGGATCAAGCCGGAGCCGATGCCCGTGCTCCAGGTGACGTAGGCGAGGTCGTTGGCGCCCTTCCCCGCGCCCCTCTGGTGCTCGGCTACGGCCGCCAGGTTGGCGTCGTTCTCCAGGTGCACCGCCGCTCTCAGTTCCTGCTCCAGCAGTCGGGCCAGGGGCAGGTTCTTCGGCCAGCCGGTCAGGTTGGGCGGGTTGATGAGGGTGCCGGTCTTGGGGTCGCAAGGACCGGGGACGCCGATGCCGACCGCTCGCAGCCGGCGGCCTCCGGTGAGACGTTCGATGTTGCCGGCGGTCCAACGAACCATGCCCTCGGGACCACCGAGGGCTGCCGTCGAGGCTTTGGCCCGGCCGCCGATGGTCCCGTCGGAACCGGCGACGGCGACCCGGACCTGGGTTCCGCCGAGGTCGATTCCGGCGATCACCGGATTAGCCTAAGGGTTGACCGTGCAGTCACTCGAACGCCACCCGGTCTTGCTCTCGGTCGCGGTCGTGGTTGCGATCGCCGGAATCGGGGTCAGCCTGCACCTGGTCTTTGCCGGCGTGGCCTCGGTGCCGCTTCGGCTGGCGCTCTCGGCGGCGGTGATGCTGGTCTCCCTCGGCGTCGGCCTTTACGTGGCCTCACGCCTGGGCTGGCGGCGCGCCGGCTTCCGGCGCGACCTGGACCCGCGAGGCCGGCAGACGCTCTGGTTGCTCGCCCTGCCCGTCCTCTCCGCGGGTCTGGTCTTCGGGGTCCGGGGCAGCGGCCAGCCCGCAGTGACCGTCTTCCTGCTCGGAGGCCTGGCCACCCTGGTCGCGCTCCACGAGGAGCGGCCCTCTTCGGCATCGGCCACTCGTTGAACGTGCTGACCACGTCCGCCTCGCCGCTGGCGGTGGTCTACCAGGTGATCAGCGCCGGCCTGGTCGGGATCCTGTTCGGGACCGTCCGGATCCGGACCGGCATGATCTGGCCCTCGGTCATCGTCCACGCGCTGGTCGACTGGGCGTCCTTCAGCGTGCTCTACCCGCAGATCTCGCCGCGCGAGCCGAAGCCGGTCCCGGCCATCGCCGGCCTGGCGGTCTACGGGGTGCTGGCCGCGGCGGCACTCTGGTCGCTAAGGCGAGAGGAGGTCCGGACCCAGCCCAGCGCCGGTTAGGGCTTCTGGGACATCTGGTAGCAGGCGACGTCGTACTGCAACGGCGCGCCGGCTCGGTTGTAGGCCTGTCCTCCGATACCGCCGTTCGGGAAGATACAAGCGAATACCGGGCAAGGTTACAGCCCCGATGTAGGGTTCGAACCCGGTCAGCGCAGCGTCCGGACGTCGCCCTCGCGGCGCGTGATCCGTTCGGCGTCGAGATGCTCGAGCAGCGCCAGCACGGGTCGCCGGCTCGCGGACAGCGCGTCCCGCAGCCTCGCCACGGTCACCCCTCCCTCGGCGGCGACGATCTCCTGGACCAGCGCCAGCGCCGACCGGTACGCCTCGCGGGTGAAGGCCATGTCGTCGGAGAGCCTGACCACCTCGCCGCTCTTGACCAGCGCCCGCAGCACCTCCGGTCCGGCGCCCGACTCGCGCAGCGCCTCCGGCAGCGAGGGCGGCGAGTAGGGCGACCGGCCCAGCAGCTCGACCAGCTGCCGGGCGGGACCGCCTTCGGCCGGGTCGAGCCGGACCTGGTGGGAGGGTAGCGCGACCTCGCCTGACCGCTCCACCAGCACGCCATCACGAGCCAGCTCGCCGGCGACCACCCCGAACGCGGCCGGCGCCAGGCCGAGGCGGCTCTTCAGCTCCTCGCGGGGCATCCCACCCCGGAGCGGATGGGCGCGGTGGTACTCCTCGAGCAGCCCGACCGTCCGACCCCTGATCGCCGTCCAGGCCTCGGGCGAGAAGACCCAGCCGCCGGCCCGCCTGGCGGCGAGCCGGGTAAGGTCCGCCGAGGGCGCCAGGGTCGCCTTCAGCAGAGCGCCCTCGGTGATCCCGCGGGCGTACTTGCGGAGCTCCTCCTGGAGGACGTCGCCCGCCATCCGCCGCTCCAGGGAGGCCGGGACCTCCGCGTCATGTCGAGGATGGCGGCGGGGATTGACATCGGCGAAGCGTCCGCCGGCGAGGGTGGCGGACGGGCTGGGCAGGCGGAGGACGAAGTGGTCGCCGGCGGCGGCCGCCACGGGCTCCGCAAGGTAGAGCTGAATCCAGCCCCGTCCGCCGGGCGGGACCTCGTCAGCGTCGAGCACGATGGCGCGTGCCGATACCTCCGCGGTGCCGGTGTGGAGCATCAGGGTGGAGCCGTGCCGGAGCGGCCGGACGGCGCCGGCCAGCACACTCACCTCCGCATCAACCCGGCGGGTGGGCGCGAACGCGCCGGGCCGCGCGAGCAGGTGCCCGCGGGCCAGGTCCTCCTTCTCGACACCGGCCAGGTTGACCGCCACCCGGCTGCCAGGAGTGGCGACCTCGACCTTGCGGTTGTGCTGCTGGAGGCCGCGGATGCGGACCCGGCGCCCGCCGGGCAGGGTCTCCAGCTCCTCCCCCACCTTCAGCGAGCCATCAACCAGGGTGCCGGTCACCACCGTGCCGAAGCCGCCGATGGTGAAGACGCGATCGATCGGCAGCCGAGGCCGGCCGAGGTCGGGGCGCGGCTCGGCCGCGTCGAGGAGGGAATCCAACTTCGCTTTCAGCGCTTCCAGGCCGCCGCCGGTGAGCGCTGAGACGGGAACGATCTCCGCCCCGGCCAGGGAGGTGCCGGCGAGCTGCTCGCTCACCTCGGCGGTCACGAGCTCGAGCCACTCGGGGTCGACCAGGTCGATCTTGGTCAGCACCACCAGCCCGCGCCGGATGTCGAGCAGGTGGACGATCTCCAGGTGTTCCACGGTCTGGGGCATCACGCCCTCGTCGGCCGCCACCACCAGCAGCACGGCGTCGAGGCCCTGGACCCCGGCCAGCAGGTTGCGGATGAAGCGCGCGTGCCCGGGGACGTCGACGATGCCCACCTGCCGGCCGCCGGGCAGCTCCAGGTAGGCGAAGCCGAGGTCGATCGTCATGCCCCGTCGCTTCTCCTCGGCGAGCCGGTCGGGGTCGATCCCGGTCAGCGCCTCGATGAGCGTGGACTTGCCGTGGTCGATGTGACCTGCCGTGCCGACGACGAAGCTCATCGGCAGTCACAAGCCGGCGCCGCGATATGGGCCGATCCAGGCGCCCCAGATCCGGCGACTAGACGCAGGGGCGGTCGATGAGCTTCGTGGAAACTCATTTTTGGAGCGAGCGCACTGCCCGTTCAACCGCGTCGAAGAGGGGTTCATCCTCGCCGGTTAGGACGGTGCGGGGGTCCAGGCAGCAGCGGTCGGCCTCGATCCTCCCGAGCACGGGCGGCTCACCCTGGCGGAGCGCGCTCAACAGCCGCGAGGCTGGGCCTTCGAGCGCAACCAGGGTGGTGGGCAGCCCGTGGCCGGGCAGGGAGCCGCCACCGGCCGCCGACTCGGACTCCAAAAGAGAGGTGGCGACCTCGCGGTCCCCGAGCTTGACCGTCCACCAGGCAGCCCGGCGCCGGAGCTCGGCGGGCTGGGCGGTGACCATCCGCTCGACCGGCACCTCGGTCCCCGCCCGCTCCAGCAGCCACTCGCGGAGCGTCGCCTCCAGCGCCGCCAGCGAGAGCTTGTCGATCCGCAGTGCCCTCGCCAGCGGGTGGCGGGCCAGCTTCCGGACCGCCTCCACCGACCCGAGCAGGATGCCCGCCTGAGGGCCTCCGAGCAGCTTGTCGCCGCTGAAGCAGACCAGGTCGGCGTGGCGTAGCGAGTCGACCACCGACGGCTCATCGGCCACGCCGAAGAGGGACCCGCTGCCGAGGTCGTCGAGCAGCAGCAGCTGGTGGTTGTGCGCCACCTCAGCCAGCTCCGCGAGGCCGGCCGACTCGGTGAAGCCGCTGACCCGGAAGTTCGACGTGTGCACCCGCAGGACGGCGGCCGTCCGAGGACCCACCGCCTCTTCGTAATCGGAGGCGCGGGTGCGGTTGGTGGTGCCGACCTCGACCATCCGCGCGCCCGAGAGCCGCATCACGTCGGGCATCCGGAAGGAGCCGCCGATCTCGACCTGCTGGCCGCGGGAGACGATCACCTCGCGGCCCCTACAGAGCGCCGTCAGGGCCAGCAGGATGGCCCCGGCGTTGTTGTTGACGACCAACGCCGCGGGCGCGCCGGTCAGCCGGCGCAGCAGCGGCGCGACGTGGGCGGTGCGCTCACCGCGACGGCCGCTGGCCAGGTCGAGCTCGAGATTCGAGTAGCCGGCGGCGGTCTCGCTGACGGCGGCCGTCGCAGACCGGGACAGCGGCGCCCGGCCGAGGTTGGTGTGGATGACGACGCCCGACGCGTTGATGACGCGGCGGAGGCTGGTCGCCAGCAGACTGCGCAGGCTCGCTTCGACCAGGGCCAGCCGGTCCTCACCGGAAGCCTCCGCCCCTGCCCGCTCCGCCTCCAGCTGGGCGCGGATGGCGGCGACCACGAGGTCGTGCGGGAAGCGCTCGCGCAGCCGGGCGTAACCCGGCTCGTTTACAAGCTTGCCGACGGCAGGCAGGGAAAGAGCCCGATGTACCCGCTGCATCCGCCAAGGATGACGGTCGCGGCCGGCGCGTAGAAGGGCACCAGCACGACGTTGAGAAGGTTGCCGGCGAAGAACTGGCCGACGAAGAGCAGGAGGATCAGCACCTGCTGGATCTGCAGCCGGCGCATGGAGACGTCCATGAAGAAGCGCGGGAAGCGCCGCCGGAAGAGGACCTCGACGATCTCCCAACCGTCGAAGCCGGGCACCGGCAGGAGGTTGAACGCCATCACCGAGAGGTTGGCGAAGTAGGCCGCGTAGAGGATGGTGGCCAGGTAGCCGAGCGGCGACATCACGACCGTGGTGTAGTTCACGTAGAGGGCAAGGGGCCGGGTCGCGAGACCGAAGACCACGGCCAGCAGGAGGTTCGCGGCCGGGCCGCCGAGGATGTAGGCGAACCGCTGCCAGAGGCTCTGCTGGCGGTACTCGTTGACCGGGATCCGCTCGCCCCAGCCGACGCGCCAGAAGAGCATCATCAGCAGTCCGTAGACGCTGAAGAACTTGCGCGGGTTGGCCAGGGACAGGAAGCCGCGGTTGCGCGGGGTGCGGTCGCCCAACCAGTAGGCGACCAGCCCATGGCCCAGCTCGTGGGCGGCGATGGCGACCAGCGCACCCGGGATCAGGAGCAGCGCCGAGGCGATCCAGGGGTAAGGGTTGGAGAGCACCTACTCGACGGGGATGCGGGCGCTGCGGGGCTTCTTGGCCGCCGGCCGTCGAGGCCGTGCCGGCGGTGAAGCGGTTCGGGTTCCGGCCCCCGGGCGGCGGCCGACCGCCTGCTGCTCGTACATGATCACCAGGGCGGTGATCAGCTCCCGCTGCGCGTTCAGGAGATGGTGCTTGGCCTCGTCGGGCAGGCCCTCGCTGAGCGCGTGACTCAAGCGCTTGCCCATCTCGAGGACGAACTCGACCATCCCTTGCGACTCCGGGTAGCGGCGGCTCACGCTTTCCCGAAGCGGACTTTCAGCTCGTCGCCTTCCAGGTTGGCGCCGACCGTCGGCCGGCCCGCCAGCATGCGCGGCAGCGAGACCTCGCGGCGGTAGCTCCCGACGGTGATCGAGAGCTCGCCGTCGTGGCGGCTCAAGTCGATGTCCGACTTCTCCATGAAGGGCAGCTTGAGCGCCAGCACGTACTCGGAGCCGACCTTCTCGATCCGCTGTGGGCTGCCCAGGTAGAGGCGCTGGGCGGGGTCGGTGTCGCCGTAGATCGACTCCGCCATCCGGCTCAGCATCCGGGTGCCGACGACCTCGGTGTCGAACAGGGGCACGGTCAGGATCGGCAGCGGTGCGAAGGATCGCTCGACCTCCAGCTGGTACTTCCCGTGGATCTTCTGCCAGCCCTTGAAGAAGTCGTCGGTCAAGCCCTCGGGCAGGATCCGGTTGACGATCACGGCGTCGGTTAGGTAGCCGAACAGGCTCAGGTAGGTGTAGGCCCGCTTGGCCTCCTTGACGACCATCTTCTCGAGGTTGAGCACGATCCGGACACTGGTCACGGCCGAGTCGGTCAGCAGCTGCTTCATACCCTCGAGGTCGACCAGGAGGTTCTTGTCCAGCCACCACTTGGCGGCGTCCGGGAAGGTCAGCAGCTGGAGCGTCTCACCGGTCGGGGCGCAGTCGACGACCAGGACGTCGTAGTCGCCCTTCTCGGCGTGGTGGCGGATCCACATCAGGGAGGCGATCTCATCCATGCCGGGCGGCGTCGCCACCTCCTCGGCCAGCACCTCGTCGAGGCCCTGGGTGGCGAAGACGCTGGCCGCGTAGTCGTGCAGCTTCTGCCAGTGCTTCTCCATCTCATGGAGCGCGCTGACCTCGTGGGCCCAGAGGTTGGTGGCGACCTTCTCCGGCTTCGGCCCGAGCTCGATGTCGAAGGAATCGCCAAGCGAATGGGCGGGGTCGGTGCTCATGACCAGGGTCCGGTTTCCGAGCTCGGCGCAGCGCAGCGCGGAAGCCGCGGCGACCGAGGTCTTGCCCACGCCGCCCTTGCCGGTGTAGAGGATGACGCGCACTGCAGGCTGAGTATAGGGACGGGTTTCAGGCGCCCTTTTCGAAGGTTCCGACGCCCGCTTCCCAGGCGCTCTCGGGCGCCTCGAGCCGGGCCAGGCCGTCCGCCATGGCGAGGAAGGCGAGGGCCCGGTCACGGCCGCCGGCAAGGGCCGAGACCGCCGCGATCGCGTCCGCCGTCGGCGCCAGTCGCGGCAGCAGCCGCCGCTGCTCCTGGGCAAAGCGCCGGTAGCCCCGGGCCAGCCGCCCAAGGTCGGCGCCGCGTTCCTGGCTCCAGACCGCCAGCAGCCGTCCCGACTCGGCGTTTAGGTCCGCCTCCAGGGCGGCCAGCAGTGCCGCCTTGTCAGGAAAGTGCTTGTACAGCGAAGGCGCCTGGATTCCGAGCTCGGCCGCCAGCCGGCGCAGGGTCAGCGCTTTCAGGCCCTCAGCTTCGGCCAGCTTCCGGGCGGCGGCGACTATCAGCAGGCGCCGACCCGGCTTGGCTAACGACATTAGCCTCAGTCTAGGCTAACACCGTTAGCGAGTCAATCATCACGGCGGTGCGCTGGGCATGAAGAGGACGGGGCAGACGGACCGGTGCGCCAGCGCCTTGCCGATGTCGCCGAAGACGGTCTCGCGGAGGTTGTGGGGATGGTGGCCGCCGATCACGATCAGGTCCGACCCGGCTGCCTCCGCCTGGGCCAGGATGTGGTCGGCCAGGCGATCGGGACGGACGCTCTCCACCAGCGCCGTGGCCTTGACGCCGGCCTTGACCAGCTTGGCGGCCATCAACTGGCCGTAGCGCTGCGCCTCGGGAATCGTCTCCTGCTCCTCCACCACGGTCGGATGGACGACCCGCTGCCGCGCGTGGTAGACGATGACCTCCGCCGAGAAGGCCTCGGCCAGCTCCGTCACCACCCGCAGCGTCTGCGAGGTGTCCTCGGCCTCCGCGATGGCGACCAGGATGCGATTGAACATTTCGGTTCAGGCAGGAGGGCGCGAGGTCGCCCGCTGCTGCTTGATGTGCTCGAGGATCTTCAGGGTCGCCTCGGTGTTCCGCTCGATCTCTTTGAGGATCTCCAGGGTCACCTTCTCGGCCGCCTCCTCCATCTCGGCCGTGTGCTCGAGGCGGAGCCGGTCGTGCTGGGCGGCGCGGTTCCCGGCCAGGAGCAGGACCGGCCCGGTGTAAGCAGCCTGGACCGAGAAGAGCAGGTTCAGGAGGATGAAGGGAAAGGGGTCCCAGCTCTTGTTGGCCAGCCAGATCGCGTTGGTGACGATCCAGGCCACGATGAAAATGCCCTGGACGATGAGGAAGGCCCAGGTGCCGATCGCTCCGGCAACCCTGTCCGCCAGCCGCTCGCCAAGGGTCGCCTCGTCCAGGTGGACCTGGTTGACCGGGTGGAGCAGGTGGCCCTTGACGTGGCGGCGCAGGATCGCCGTGCTGGACTCGGGCGAGGTCTGCGGATCTTGCTGACCTGGGCGCCGCCCTTGTCGGCCTCCAGGGCCGCGTGCTCGAGCGTCATCCGGTCCTTCGCCCCCTGCCGGTTCCCGGCCAGCAGGACGATCGGCCCGGCGTAGGTCGCCTGCAGGGACAGCAGCAGGTTGAGGAGGATGAAGGGGTAGGGGTCGACCGCCCGGTGCGACAGCCAGAAGCCGTTGATGCCGACCCAGATCGCCATCAGGATCGTCTGCACGATCAAGAAAGTCCAGGAGCCCATCCCCGACGAGAGCTGGTCGGCGACCTTCTCGCCAAACGTCCGCTCGTCGTAGTGCGCCATGTTGACCGGATGCCGATGCAGCTCGGCGGACTTCCGGCGGTCCCGGAGCGACTGCTTCACACTCTGGTGGTCGACGAGGCTTGACATTGCGCCAGCAATCTAACGGGACTGTTTCGGCGTGTCTACGGCATCGATGCCGGCCCTCGCACGGTCGATCGCTTCCGTCTCCTCGTCGGTGAGGGTGATCGGCGAGGCCCAGCCCTGGACCGGTTTGGCGTAGATCCGGCAGCGGTCGCGGTGATAGAGGCTGTTGATCACCACCCCGGCGCCCTCCGCGTCGAGCAGCGCGAGCGAGAAGGAGTGGTCGCCGCCGACGTCGTGGTAGGCCTGGTAGCGGACCAGGCCGACGCGCTGCAGCGAGCGGTCGCCGGGCGTGGCGGCGGGCCCAGGTGCCCGCCGGCGCAGCTGGCGTTCGACGAAGGTCAGCCGCCGGAAGGCATAGCCGGTCCCGGCGAGGCTAAGGAGAAGTCCGGCGGCCAGGGCCCAGTCGGCGCCCGACACGCCCGCCCTATTTGACGACGAGCGGGATGACGGTGTAGGCGGCGACGATCAGCAGGACGATCATCAGGCCGCCCACGATCGCGATCTGGCGAAGGTCGGTGGTGAAGTAGGGGACCCGCTCCAGCGGGATGCCGGCGTCGCCACTCTCGATGACCACGCGGTGGCGGCCCTTTCCCCTGACCTGGACGCCGCCGCCGAGGGACATCTCGACGGAGCGGACCAGAGCCTGGTCGCCTCCGACCCGACCTCCCGGCGCGGCTGCCGCGGACGGCTTGGCGACGGAAGAAGACTGGACTACCTGGGCCGGCGGCCGGTTCCTCGCCTTGTTGGTGCGGCGCTTCTGCTTTCGAGCCATTCGGTCGCAGAGTTTAGCCGCCGAGGGGAATACGGAGCAGGCAAGTGAGGGTGGAATGTTGGTGGGACGTGAGCCGCGACGGTGCCGGAATTTCACTTGCCTGCTGCCGGGGGCCGGGCCACAACCTGCTGCGACGTTGGCTACGAGATGTTGTGTCCCGGTGCTATTTGTACCTCAGCATCTAGCGCCTGTCAAGAGTTTTCAGGCTCCGAATCCGGCATGAGATACTTCACCGCCTGAGCTACTGCATCCGCTGCGGCTCGCGCCTCGAGGCGGCCCATCGCTTTTGCTGGAACTGCGGGACGCCCCGAGCACTCGCGTCCGGGTCGGATCCCGGGGAGAGAGCCAAGACCGACCAGGCTACGCCAGAACCGGTCCGGCCCCTGCCCGGGTCGCGCCCGGCCGTCGCCGCGGCCGGCGAGCGTCCGAAGCTCCCCGACCACGTGCTGATGATCGCGGTCCTGAGCGCGGCAACCGCCGTCATGTTCCTGGTCCTGCTCACGCAGACGGCGGCGGTGATCGCCAACCCGCACGGCCGCGACTCTCTGAACCTGATCCTGGCCCAGGCCGGAGTGCCGGCCGCCCAGCGGCCGGGCGTCCTGGTCCTGTACTCGGCCGCCCTGGTGCTCTTCTCACTGCTGCCGGCGCTGCTGCACGCCGCCGCCTTCTACGGCCTGCTGCAGCTGCGGCGGGCCGGCTGGATGGTGGCCTTCCTGCTCTCCATCGTCTGGTCCCTGGCGCTGGTCGGCATCCCCTTCGCCTACCTGCTCTGGCGCCGCGACACGAGAACCGCGTTCGGCATTTCTTAGCTCCTTCTCACCTGGGCGCTCCCACAATGAGCGCCGCCGATGCCGAACCGACACCGAATCCTGGTCGTAGACGACGACCCCCGGATCGCCTCCTCGCTGCGGCGCGCCCTCCTCTATGAGGGCTATGAGGTGGAGACGGCGGCCGATGGAATCGAGGGCCTGGCCAGTGCCCGCCGGCTGGCACCGGACCTGGTGATCCTGGACGTGATGATGCCGGGCCTCGACGGCATCGAGGTCTGCAGGCGGCTGCGCGCCGGCGGCGAGGTGGCGATCCTGATGCTCACCGCCCTCGACGCCACCTCCGCCCGCGTCGAGGGGCTGGACAGCGGCGCCGACGACTACCTGGTCAAGCCCTTCGCCTACGAAGAGCTGCTGGCACGCGTGCGGGCGCTCCTCCGCCGGGGCGCCGGACGCACTCCCAGGGTGGTCTCCTACGGCGGCGTCCAGCTCGACCTCGACACGCGCGAGGTGACGCGCGGGGAGCGGCCTGTGAACCTCACCGCCAAGGAGTTCGAGCTGCTCGAGCACCTGCTCCGCCAGCCGCGGCGCGTCTTCACCCGCGACCAGCTGCTGGAGAGCGTCTGGGGAATCGAATCGGAGGCCACCAGCAACGTGGTCGACGTCTACGTCGGGTATTTGCGTCAAAAGCTGGAGCAGGCGGGCGAGCCACGCCTCCTGCAGACGGTCCGCGGCGTCGGCTATGCGCTTCGGGAGGTGTGAGGTGCGCATCCTTTCCCTGCGGGCGCGGGTCGCGCTCTTCGGCGGACTGATCGTCTTCGGCGCCGTCTTCGCCTTCGCCGAGTTCCTGCTCGGTCTCGTCCAGCTGGGGCAGGGGAACCAGACCAACAAAGGTCTCAAGACTCGCGCCGACGCGGTCTCGGCCTGGGTGACGACGGCCACCCCGGACCAGCTCCGCGGCCAGCAGTACCTCGCGCCGGCGGACCTATCCAGTTCGACCGACGTCTTTGCCGAGGTGCTCGACTCGGACGGCCGGGTGGTCTTCAGCACCGGCATCCTCAACGGGAGCCCGCCGGCCCCGCCTGCGAGTCTTCTCAAAGCGGCTGCGAAAAGTGAGGCCTACGACTATCTGAGGCTGTCCGGCAAGGATCCTTTCTATCTCTATTCACGACCCTGGTCGCGACCCGAGCTCGGGCTGGCCGGCTATGTGTTGACCGGCCAGTCCTGGCGGGCCCAGCGGGACTCGACCAGGGGCCTCCAGGGATTCCTGTTCGTCGCGGGAGGGATCGCCGTCCTCCTCGGGCTCTTCGCCAGCTGGGTGGTGGCCGGGCGCGCGCTGCAGCCGCTGAAGACGGTGGCGGCCACGGCCGACGAGATCCGGACCACGCGCGACTTCAGACGCCGGCTGCCGGGCACCGAGACCAAGGGTGAGGTCGGGTCCCTCACGGCCAGCTTCAACGGGATGCTCGGCGCTCTCCAGGACGCCTTCGACTTCCAGCGCCGCTTCATCGCCGACGCCTCGCACGAGCTGCGCACACCGCTGACCTCGATCCGCACCAACGCGGCGCTGCTTCAGCGCGCCGACCTCTCGCCCAGCGACCGAACCGAAGCCGCCGGCGACATCGCCGCCGAGGCCGAGCGCATGAGCCGGCTGGTCGAGGACCTGCTGACGCTGGCGAGGGCCGACGCCGGCGTCAGGCTTGAGCAGAACGCGGTCGCCCTGGACCAGGTGGCAGGCGAGGCGCTGCGGCATTTCCGGCTCCTCAACCCGGATCGGCGCCTGAACGAAGAGCTGCTGCCGACCGCCGTCGTAGGCGACCGCGACGCGATCCTGCAGCTGATCTCGATCCTGCTCGACAACGCCGCCAAGCACACCGCCGCCGGCGGCCAGGTCGGAGTCGAGCTGGGCGCGTCGGAGGGCACCGCGCGGCTCGTCGTCACTGACGACGGCGACGGCATCCCGGCCTCGGACCTGGACCGCATCTTCGAGCGCTTCTACCAGGCCGATCCCTCCCGTTACCGGGGCGGCGCCGGCCTCGGGCTCTCCATCGCGCGCTGGATCGCGAGCGAGCACGGGGGCAGCATCAGCGCCGCCAACCGGCCCGAGGGAGGCGCCCGCTTCGAGGTCCTGCTCCCGGCCGCTCCTTAGCGATTTCTCATCACCGCCTCAAGCCGGCCTCACGACCTCGCTCCAGACTGAAGCGGAAATGCTCCCACTGCACGCCAGCACCGGTTTCCTGGACGGGATCGCCAAGGACCATCTGGGCGGTGCGCTCGCCCTGCTCGTCCTCCCCCTCGCCGTCCATTTCCTGCGCGGCCGGCGTTCGTGGCGGGACGCCGGGGGCCGCCGCCAACTGGTCGCCTGCCTGCTGGCGGCGACCGGGCTGATCCACCTCGGCCTGGTGCCCGGCCACCTGGCGCTGCCTGTGACCTCGGCTCTCTTCCTGGCCAACGGCATCCTCTTCTGCGGTCTCAGCGTGCTGGTGCTGAGCTGGCGCTGGTGGCGGCCGGCGGCGCTGCTGCTGCTGTCCTCGACGATCCTCGCCTATGGCGTCTACGTCGCGGCGGGCTGGGAGTCGGTCGACGACTTGGGCGGCGTCACCAAGCTGATCGAGCTGGCCGCCTTCGGCCTGACGGTCATGCCGGTGCGTCCCGGCGCCTTTCGCTGGACGGGCGCGACCGCCGCCACGCTGCTCGTCACCCTGGTGGCGGGAGTCCTGGCCTGGGGCGGGATCCTCCGCGACCACGGCGGGGCGCTCCGCCAGCCGCCGTCGGGCACGCCGACCGCGGCCGACCAGGAGGCCGCCAACCAGTTCGCCGCGACCACCTGGGCGGACCTCTACCGCTACCAGGACGCGTCGGTGGCCGTCGCCGCCGGCTACCAGCCGGCCTCGCCCGAAGCCTCGGGGACCGTCCACTACGAGAACAAGGCCTACGAGGGAACCAAGCGCCCGATCCTGGACCCCAACCGGCCCCAGGGCCTGGTCTACGCCAACACACGGAAGGGACCGGTCCTGCTCGGAGCCATGTTCGTGCTCCCCAAAGAGGGCCAGCGCGGCAACGACTTCAACGGCGCGGTGGGAGGCTGGCACGAGCATCCCAACGCCTGCGTCTCTCCGGTCACCTTCACGCTCAGCGGGCTGCTGACCCCCTTCGGCAGCTGCCCGCCGCTCTCCTTCGCGATCATCACCACCCCGATGCTTCACGTCTGGCGTCCGGACATGCCAAACGGGCCTTACGGCGAGCTGGACGACAGGTGGGTCAAGAAGATCCAGGCGGGCCAGGCATGAAGACCACCCGCGAGGTCGCCTTCCTGCTGCTGGTCCTGCAGTCCGCGATCGGCATCCTGACGGCCGCGGGCCCAATCGTCCTTGCCCTCGGCGGGACTCCTGCCGACGCGCTCCTGGCGCTGCTGGCGATCTCGCTCTCGGTGGGGCAGCTGGTGCTGGCCGTGCTTTTCCTCCGTGGCAGCCGGAAGGCCGGCGCCTGGCTGATCGGATACGAGGCGCTCTGCCTGACCGGTGCAGCCCTGGCCGCCTGGATCCACCTCGGCGCCGACGATCGCTTCGCCCCCATCGTCACCAACCTGGGCCTCCCCGTCCTGTTGCTGGTGCTCTTGCTGCGCCTGCGCCTATGGTCAGCAGATGAAGATCGGGGTCGTGGGCGCGGGGAACATCGGCAAGACACTGGGTGGGTCCTGGGAGGCGGCCGGGCACGAGGTCCGCTACGGGACGCGGGCGGAAGCAGGCAGCATCTTCGAGGCCGCGAGCTCCTCGGAGGTGATCCTGTTGGCGGTGCCCGCTGACGCGGCTCTGGAGGCGCTCGAGGAGGCCGCCGAGGTCGCCGGGAAGCTGGTCATCGACTGCACCAACCGGATGGGTCAGGCGGCTTTCGAGAAGGGCAAGTCGAAGGCGGAGGAGCTGGCCGCGGCCGCCCCTGACGCGCACGTTTTCAAGGCGTTCAACGCGGCTTTCTCCAAAGTGATGAAGAACGGGGGCAAGACCCACGGGCAGAAGGCGGACCTGGCCTTCGCGGGCGACGGCGAGGTCGGCCGGGAGCGGCTGGAGAAGCTGATCGCCGATGCCGGCTTTGCGCCCCTGGACTGCGGGCCGCTGGAAAACGCCTACCTCGTGGAGGCGCTGGGCGCGGCCATGATCTACCTCGGCTTCGGCGCCAACCTGGGCGCCGACATCGCCTGGAAGCTGATCCGCTAGCGGGTCACCTGGTAGACGACCCGGTACTGAGATGCCCCGGAGTCAATCCGAAGGTCGAAGTACTCCCTGCCGCCCCGTCGCCACTCGAGGTCGACCGGTTGCGCTGAGGTCGGCTCCGGCGAGGAGCTCGTGAACCCGTTTGACGCGAGGGCCTGCCGGTACCAGGCCTCCAGCGTTGCCCGATCGGCCGTTGTCGACAGCAGCGTCTCGGCCCGCGCCGGGCCCGAGGCCGGGTTGTTCGGGTCCTCGCTCTGGTCGGACTGAGCCGTCTGGACGACCTTCGAGCCCGGGTAGTAGAGCTTGGCCACCGGTCGCGCCCAGAGGTCCGACGCGCGCACCGCGCGGTGGTCGGGCAGGCCGTCGGGGCCCCGCGAGTGTTCCGCGACATAGCTCAGGTAGGCGTAGCCCGCCCCACCCAGGGCCAGCACCAGCACGGCAACCCCGGCGTAGACGAGAAGGCGGCGGCGGTTGAGGTCGCTCAACCGCCGATGCGGAAGAAGATCACGTCGCCGTCCTGGACCCGGTACTCGCGGCCCTCGACACGCAACCTCCCGGCCGCACGCAGGGCCTCCATCGAACCCGCCTGGACCAGCTCGTCGACGCTGGTGACCTCGGCCCGGATGAACTTCTTGATGAAGTCGGTGTGGATGACGCCGGCGGCGATCGGCGCCGGTGCGCCGTCCTCGCAGGGCCAGGCTCGGACCTCGGGCTCGCCGGCCGTGAAGTAAGTGATCAGGCCGCCCGCCTGCCAGACGGCGCCGGCGACGGTCGCCAACCCGGACTCGGTCAGCCCATAAGAGGCTCGGTATTCGGCCGCGTCCTTCGACTCCAGCTCCGCCAGCTCCACCTCCAGCGCCGCGGCCAGGACCGCGCTCTGCGCCCTGTGCTCGAACGCGTAGTGCTCGAGCGTGGCGCCCGCGGCAAGATCCTCGGCGACGTTGGCCACGTAGACGACGGGCTTGCTGCTAACCGGGAAGAGAGGCGCCAATATCTCCTTTGCGGCCGCGTCCAGCTCCAGCAAGCGGAGGGGCTGCCCGGCGTCCAGGTGCGCCTTGGCGCGGGTCAGAACCTCGGCCGCGGCAGCCGCTCCCGGCTTGTTGATGCGCGCTTCCTTGGCGGCGATCTCGAGGCGCTTCTCGACCGAGGCCAGGTCGGCCAGGACGAGGTCGAGCCCGACGCTGTCGAGCTCGCCGGCCGGGTCCGAGTCGGGTCCGAAGCAGCGGGCGACCACCAGCAGCACGTCCGCTTCGCGGGCGGCCGCCACCTGCTGCGCCCGGCTGCCCGGCGGCGCATCGGCGACGCGGACCTGGGCGTAGACCTTCTTCTTCGGCCTGACCGCCTCCTCGAGCCGGTCCAGCCGGGGATCCAGGACGTCCACCATGCCGACCCCGCCCGAGCCGCGACCGGCGGTCAGGGCGTTGAAGACGGTCGTCTTGCCTGAGGCGGGCGGGCCGACGATGGCGACGGAAACAGGCAAGGGCTACTGGAGGTCCAGGTCGAAGGCGGTGTGCAGCGCGCGCACGCCGTCGCCAGCCCGGGCCCGGTCGACCAGGCAGGTGATCCGGATCTCGGAGGTGCTGATCATCTCGATGTTGATCTTCTGCTCGGCCAGGGTCTTGAACATCCGGGCGGCGATCCCGGGCGTGCCCAGCATCCCGGTGCCGACGATGGAGAGCTTGGCAAGGCCGCCCGAGGAGAGGACCTCGTTGGCGCCTATCTCCTGGTTGGCCCGCTGGACCAGGGCGACGGCCTGCGGCAGCTCGTCCTCGGCGACGGTGAAGGTGATGTCGGTGGCGCCGGTGACGCCCACGTTCTGGACGATCACGTCGACCGAGATCGAGGCCGCACCCAGCGGCTCGAAGAGGGCGGCCGCCACGCCGGGCCGGT
>VBHN01000224.1 GCA_005881155.1 Chloroflexota bacterium
GCACGTGATGGACACGCCCAGCGCCCAGGTCAAGTCGGCGCTGCTGCTGGCGGGCCTCCAGGCGGACGGCGTGACGCGGGTGGTGGAGCCGGTCCGGACCCGCGACCACACCGAGCGGATGCTGGGGGCGATGGCGGCGCCGATCCGGGTCGACGGCTCCGCCGTCGAGGTGCGCCGGGCCGCCCGCCTCGACCCGCTCCCGCTCCGGGTGCCCGGCGACCTCAGCTCGGCCGCCTTCTGGATCGTCGCGGCCGCCTTCCACCCGCGCGCGCTGGTCGAGCTGCCGGGCGTGGGCGTGAACCCGACCCGGGCCGGTATCCTTCGGCTGCTGCCGGTGGCCCGGATCAAGGAGACCAAGGCCGGTGGCGAGCCGACCGCCACGCTCCATGCCCGGACCATGCGCGGGGTGCGCCCGTGGCAGTGGTCCGACCACCTCAGCGCCGAGCTGATCGACGAGCTCCCGGTGCTGGCGGTCGCCGCCACCCAGCTGGGGGGACGGACCGTGATCAGCGGCGCGGGCGAGCTGCGGGTCAAAGAGTCCGACCGGATCGCGGCCATGGCGGCCGGCCTGGCCGCGCTCGGAGCCACCATCCGCGAGCTGCCCGACGGCTGGGAGATCGACGGCCCGGTTCGGCTGCGGGGTGCGCGGGTGGACTCCTTCGGCGACCACCGGGTGGCGATGGCGCTGGCGGTGGCCGGGCTGCTGGCCGAGGGCGAGACGGAGGTCGAGGGCGCCGAGTGCGTCGCCGTCTCCTACCCGCGCTTCTGGGACGACCTGGGGTCATTGTGCCGCTGACCGTCCGCTGCGAGGACGGCCTGGAGGTGACCGCGATCGAGCTGCGAGAGCTCGAGGTCCGGCCGCCCCTGCCCGACTTCGACGCCGAGCTGCTGGCTGCGGAGAGGGCCGCGGCCGCCGGGCTGGTCGCCGACCCGGCTCCGACCCGGGCGCTCTTCCGCCGCTTCGGCGTCGACCCCACCAAGGTCCGGCCCTCCAACGAGGCGCTGCTGCGGCGGGTCAAGCGGGGAGAGGGGCTGCCCCGGATAAACTCGCTCGTCGACGTGGGGAACGTCCTGTCGCTGCTCCTCCAGGTGCCGGTCGGCCTGTACGACCTGGACCGGCTGGCCGGGCCGGAGCTGGTGGTGCGGCGCGGACGCGCGGGCGAGGGCTACGCCGGGATCGGCAAAGCCCGGGTGAACGTCGAGGGCCGCGTCTGCGTCGCGGATTCGGACGGACCCTGTGGCAATCCCTCCGGTGACTCGGAGCGCACACAGATCACCACGGCGACGATGTCCGCGGCCTGGATTTACTTCCTGCCCATCGACGAGACGGCGTTGGAACGCACCGCCGAGCTGGTCGCCCAGTACGGCCGCGGCCTGGTCCGGGTCCCGTGATCGCCGTTTTGGGCGGCGGCGTGGCCGGTTCCTCGGTGGCCCTGGCCCTGGCCACGGGAGCGCGCTCAACATCGAGCTGGCGCTCCGCTCCCGGGACTTCTTCGTCAGCCGGGCGGCGCGGATCCGGTTCCAGCCGGTCGGCTACCTGTACCTGGCCGAGGACGCCGGGGTCGCGGCCGAGCTGGCGGCCAGGGCGGAGCTGCAGGCAGCGCTCGGCCTTCCGATCGAGCACCCGGAGCCGCGCGCGCTGGTCCCCTTCCTGGAGCCGGACGGGTACGTCGCGACCAACTTCTGCGCCCTCGACGGCCTCTACCTGCCCCCGCTTGTGCAGGAGGTCCTGCGGGACGAGGCCGAGGCCGCCGGGGTCGAGTTCCATTGGGAGGAGGCCCCGCCGGCGGAGCTCGAGGCCGCCGGCGCGGTGGTGATCGCCGCCGGCAACTGGTCGCCGGAGGTGGCGCGCGGGCTGGGCGTGCGCCTGGAGGTGACGCCCTGGGAGCGGGGCGTGTTCCGCGTCGGCCCCTTTCCCTGGCTCGAGGGGCCGGTGCCGATGACGCTCGAGGCCGGCTCCGGGTACCACTTCCGGGAGCGCGAGGGCCAGCTCTGGGTGATGGGCCCGGGCGACCAGCACGACTGGGGCCACTTCCGGGACTGGCTGGCCTGCCGGGTCCCGGCCGCGGCGGTGTCGGAGCCGGCCGGCCACTGGCTGGGGAGCTACGAGGTCAGCTTCGACCACCACGGGCTGGTCGGAGCCACCGAGCGGCCCGGCGTCTGGGCCTGCTGCGGCTTCAGCGGCCACGGGGTCATGCAGGCGCCGGCGGTGGGGGAGTGCCTGGCGGCGATGATCCTGGGCGAGACGCCGCCCCTGGACATCGGTGCTCTGACGCCACTGCGCACCGAGCCGTTGGTGGACAGGACCCAGCTGTAGGAATGCCCGGACCTTTCGCCGAGCACGTTCTCTGCGTCAAGCGCGAGGATGTCTTTCCGGACGGCGCCTGGCACGGGTTCGTCGACCAGGGCCTGGATCGCTACCTGCACGTCATCCGCGAGAAGCATTCGTTCGAGTTGCGGTCGAAAGTCGAGGACGACCCCACCTACCAGCAGGTGATCCCTTTCGTCGTCTTCCGACATGCCGACCGATACTTCCTCACCCGGCGGCTCAAAGCCTCCTCGGAGAAGCGCCTCCGGCAGCTCTATTCCCTGGGCCTTGGCGGACACATCAACCCGGGCGACGTCTCCGACGACGGTGACCCGGTGATGGACGGTCTCCGGCGGGAGTTCGAGGAGGAAGTCGAGTACGCAGGTGAGTTCCAGGCGACGTTGCTGGGGCTGATCAACGACGAGTCGTCGCCGGTCTCCAAGGTGCACCTGGCCCTGGCCTTCCTGGTCGACGGCTCCTCACCCGAGATCTCGATCCGGGAGACCGAGAAGCTGGCGGGCGAGCTGCTGACGCTGGAGGAGATGCGGATGTACTACCTGGAGATGGAGAGCTGGTCGCAGATCGTCTACGACCGGCTGACCGATATCACCCGTGCGCCCGTGCCTGGAGGGCGCGGGTGAACTCGTCCTGCTCTTCCGGCGTCACGCCGTAGACCGCGCTTGCGGTGCGGATCAGGACGATCTGCTTGGCCGCGCGCGTGGCGCACATCCGGACCGCGCCAACGTTGCTGTAGTAGACGGGGAAGAGGGCGATGCCCGGCAGCCGGGTGGCCGCCCAGACCGACAGGGTCAGGTCCTTCACCTCCACCTTGCGGATCTCGCGGAGCGGAATGCGCCAGTGGATGACGCGGCCGAAGCTGATCGTGACCGCCTGCTGGTCGAGCTCATAGCGCATGGTCGGGAACCAGTAGGCGAGCAGCAGCAGCCAGACCGCGATCGCTCCGCAGAGCAGCGAGACCACGGCCAGGCCGACGCCCACCCGGTGCTGCAGGTATTGGAGGACGGGCACGAACACCAGGGCCAGCGCCAGCCCGATGAGCCAGTAGGTGCCGCCGGACGGTGCGGGCTTGTAGACCCGTACCGGCCCGGGGCTAGCGGCCGGTGAAGAACTCCTCGGTGAGCTCGTCGGCCACCTCCTCCTCGACCTCGTCGCGGGTCTGCGTCCGGGCGCGCTCGAGCACCCGCATCCGGCGCTGGTACTGCGTCATCGCGAACTCGGTCATCTCGTCAGGGTCGTAGCTGGAGCCCTCCGGTATCGGTCCCTCCTCCGGCGCCGGCGGGCCGACGATCCCAAGGACCTGCGGCAGCAGCTCCTGCATCCGGCCCTGGACGACCTCCCACATCGCCGGGTCCTCCTGGATGAGGAGCTGGAGCATGTAGACGCCGAAGCGGATGTGGCGCGTCTCGTCGCGGGAGATCAGCCGCAGCGCGGCGGCCAGGCCGGGGAAAAGGCGGCCCTGCTCGAGCTGCCGGGAGTAGCTGTGGTAGCCGGTCTCGGCGAGGACGCCCTCGATCATCATGTTGTAGGTCGTCAGGGCCCGGGCCAGGGCTTCGTTGGAGTCGTCGCTGAGCAGCCTCTGCATGGCGGTCGGCAGCTCCTCGAAGAAGAGGTGCCGGTAGTTGGGACCGATGTACTCGTGGAGGTCCTGGGCGCCGATCTCGGGCACCTCGTCGAGCCAGCGGCGGAAGAACTCGGTGTGCTTGGCCTCCTCCCAGAGGAAGCTGGTGAGGTAGATCTCCTCCTCCAGGCGGCCGCGCTTGGCGACCGACATCACCAGCGGCAGGAGGTCGAGGGTGACGGCCTCCTCGCCGGCCTGGAAGAGGGTCGTGGTGCCGAGCAGGTCGTCCCTCCGCACCTGGGAAAGCAGCGCCCAGTCCTGCTTGTCCTGGGCGAGGTCGAAGGCCATCGGGTCCCAGATGCCGAGCTTCTTGGACTTCTGGAAGAGGCGCATCGGCACCGAGCTGAAGTCGATGCCGCGCTTGGAGATGGACAGGTACTCGGTTCGCGTGGCCATCGCGGCGCTGATGATAGGCCGCGGGTATAGATTTGCTTTCGTCGCGCCTGATATGAACCTGATCCTGCCGCTCGCCTCGTCGCTGCTCAGCTTCCTCTTCGCGGCGCTGGTGCTCGACCAGTGGCGGCTGCGGAGGCGGCCGTTCCAGCTGGTCTGGGCTTTCGGGCTCTCCTGCTACGGGGTCGGGGCGGGTTCCGAGTTCCTGGGATCGGCCTTCGGCTGGAACGCCGGGCTCTACCGGACCTGGTACCTGTTCGGGGCGATCCTGGTCGCGGCCTGGCTCGGGTTGGGCACCATCTACCTCCTTGCAAAGTCGCGCTTCGGGTACTTCGCCGGGGTCACCGTGATGCTCGGCGGGCTGTTCTCGCT
>VBHN01000225.1 GCA_005881155.1 Chloroflexota bacterium
CGACCCGGAGTCGAGCCGGATCTATGGCAGCGTTGGCGAGGGTTCGCTGCTCGTCCAGGCGGACCTGGCCGGCAGCATCGAGGCGATCGCGACCGGCGGCGCCCGCGCCTTCTATCAGGGATCCCTGGCGGAGTCGATCGCCGCCTACATGCGCGAGGCGGGCGGGCTCCTGACGGCCGACGACCTCGCCGCCAACTGCGTTGACGTGTATGACCCGCCCTCGATCGACTACCGCGGCCACCGCGTCTTCGAGACGGCCCCACCGTCCCAGGGCTTCGTCGTGCTCGAGGAGCTCCAGACGATCCACCTGCTGGTGGAGGCGAAGAAGCTGGCGGTGGAGGATCGCAACGCGTACGCGGGCGACCCCCGCCACGTGAACTGGGACCTGGCCGGCCTGCTCTCCGACGAGCACGCCGCCCGGCGCGCAAGCTTGATCGATCCCGCCCGTTCACGGACCGCCCAGGCGGTCTCGGCGGCAGGCGGCGACACCACCTATCTCTGCGTCGTGGACCGAGACGGGATGGCTGTCTCTCTGGTCCATTCCCTGTCGGCCGGGTTCGGCGCGGGCGTCACGGTCCCGGGCACCGGCATCCTGCTCAACAACCGCGCCGGGCGGGGCTTCGCGCTCGCTGAAGGCCACCCCAACCGGATCGCTCCTCGGAAGCGGACGATGAGCACGCTCAACTGTTACCTGGTGACCCGCAACGGCAAGCCGGCCTGGGTGGGGGGAACCCCGGGCGGCGACGGTCAGATCCAGTGGAACCTGCAGTTGCTGAACCGGGTCCTCGACCACGGTCAGGATCCCCAAGCGGCGGTCGCCGCGCCGCGCTGGACGCACGGCCCGACGACTGACCCCTGGCGGCTGTCGGAGCCGGAAACCCTGAAGGTCGAAGAGCGGCTGCCGGCAGCCACCATCGAAGGGCTGAGGCGGCGCGGCCACCCCGTGCAGGTGCTCGGGCCCTGGGAGGGTGGCGGTTCCGCCCAGCTGATCGCGATCGACGCCCAGGACGGGGTCCTGCGCGGCGGCTCCGACCCCCGCGACGGCGGCGTCGCCTTAGGGCGCTAGCAGGGCCACCAGCGACTCGACGCGGGCCCGGACCTGGTCGCGGATCCGGCGAACGGTGGCAAGATCCTTGCCGGCCGGGTCTTCCAGCTCCCAGTCCTGGTAGCGCTTGCCGGGGTAGACCGGGCAGGTATCCCCGCAGCCCATCGTGATGACCACGTCGGCAGCTTGGACCTGGTCATTGCGGAGCAGCCTGGGCTGCTGGCCGGCGATGTCGATGCCGGCCTCGGCCATGGCCTGGACCGCCACCGCGTTCAGCGACTCGCCCGGTTCGCTGCCCGCCGAGAGGACCTCGACCCTGTCGCCGGCCAGGGCTCGCAGGAAACCCGCGGCCATCTGGCTCCGACCGGCGTTGTGCACGCAGACGAAGAGGACGGTCGGTCTCAGCGGGCGCCGATCTCCTCGGGCAGCCAGAACCATCTCAAATGCTCGAAATCGGGCCCCGTCTGCAGGTGTTCCATTGCGGCTCCGTTCGGTGCCGGGCGACTACCGAGCAGGTGGCGCGCCGCGTCCAGGTAGCCGGGCAGGGCGCTCTCCGGCTCCCGGTGCCGGTGGGCAGAACGCGGCAGCGGCCCGTCCTCGTAGCGGATGTCACGCAGGCTCAAAGGTGGCTCGGGCGTGCCCTGCCGGTGCTGCCAGAGGCCGCTGTCGGGGTCGAAGCGGTACTCGGGCAGGAGGCGCCAGCCGTCCGCGGCGGCCAGCTCGACGGCCTCCAGCAGGAATTCGAAGGCCGGCTCCGAGAGAAAGTAGTTGAAGTTCACGCGTACCCAGCCGGGCTTGATGCCCTCGCAGCCGCGCGCGATCTCCCGCTCGAATTCGTGGGACCGGTCGAGGTCGATGCCCAGCAGCCGGTGCCCGTAGGGCCCGGCACAGGAGCAGCCTCCGCGGGCCTGGATCCCGAAGAGGTCGTTCAGCAGGGCCACGACGAAGTTGTGGTGGACGTAGCGCGAGTCGTGGCGGACGACGAAGGAGACGATCGAGAGGCGATCGGCGTCGGGGTTGCCGAGGATCTCCAGGTTCGGATGGCGGCGCCAGCGATCGATCGCGCGGCGGATGAAGGACTCCTCGCGCCGGCGGATCGCGGCGGCCCCCACCGCCTCTTTGAGCTGGAAGACGAGCCCCGCGCGGATCGACTCCACGATCGCCGGCGTGCCGCCCTCCTCGCGGTGCTCGATGTCGGACAGGTAGACGTGCTCCTGGGGGTTGACGTAGGCGACAGTACCGCCGCCGGGAACGCTGGGGACGCGGTTGTGGAAGAGGTCGCGGCGGGCGACCAGCAGGCCAGGCGTGCCGGGCCCGCCGATGAACTTGTGCGGGGAGATGAAAACGGCGTCCAGCCCGGCGCCGCGCATGTCGATCTGGACATAGGGTGCGGCGGCGGCGAAGTCCCAGAAGCTGAGCGCCCCGTGCCGGTGCAGCAGGTCGGCGATCGCCGGCCAGTCGGTGATGATCCCGGTCACGTTGGAGGCCGCCGAGAAGCTCCCGATCCTCAGCCCCCGACCCTGGTGCCGCAGCAGCTCCTGCTCGAGGTGCTCGAGGTCGACGTGCCCGTCCTGGTCCTCCTTGATCACGACCAGGTCGGCGATCGACTCTCGCCAGGGCAGCTCGTTGGAGTGGTGTTCGTAGGGGCCGATGAACACCACTGGGCGCTCGGTCTCGGGAATCCGCTCGCCCAGCCGGTAGCGCTCGTCCAGGTCGGCGGGCAGCCGCAGGTTGAGGACGTCGAGGAGCCTGTTGATGGCGCCAGTCGAGCCCGACCCGCAGAAGATCACCGCGTGCTCGGGCCCGGCGCCCGCGTAGAGCGGCAGCACCACCTCCCGGATGAAGTCCTCGATGAAGGAGAGAGCTCGGCCGGAGGCTGTGTAGTCGGCGTAGGTGACCCGGCGGGGACCGTAGGGTCCGAGGACCGCCTCGTCCTCCCCGATCACCGACGAACGGATCCGCTCGATGAGATCCATGAAGTGGGCGGGCTAGACGTTACACCCGGCCCGGGCCGGGCACTGCTTCGCAAGAATCTCGGCAATGCCAACGTTGATGTCACATTCGTATTCCCAGTCCGAGGTGAAAAGTCAACGTGGTTGTCGTCGTCGCACTAATCGTCATCGACTGCATCAGGAAGATCGCGGCCAGCATCGTCTCGATCCAGACCCCGCGGAAAGTCCAGGTCGCATACAGCGGCAACCGGATCCTGGTCGAGCGGACGGGGGCGGCCATCCGCCGCCGCGCTTCGGCCAGCCAGTAGCGGAACCCCTAGAAGCGATCGATTGCCGGCCGCCGCTCGTTGCGGTCTAAAGGCGGCCTGCCGGTCGAGTTGCGAAGAGGAAAGGGAACCGTTTCCCAGGCAGGCCGCCGTTTGCTCTCTCTGGCTTTTCAGTGAGAGGCGAGCTTCAGCAGGTCTTTGAAGAACGCCCGGTCGGCCTCCGGGTCGCGGCTGTAGGTGATTGCGTGCGCGCCGTTGATCATCCCAGCGCCCGGAACGTCTCCGGCGTGTATTCCTTCAGCAGATTCTTCCAACCGTCGAGGGCGCCGGCGATGACCGGATCGTCGCGGACCAGCCAGGAGAGGTGGCGAAGGGCGTGCTCGAGAACCGCCTGCACCTGGATCCCCTTCGGCGGCGCCATCGCCTCCCCCCGGGCCAGCTCCGAGCGCCCGACGGGCAGCTCCACCAGCGAATCCGGCGGCAGGCGTTCCGGAGCTTCCACGACCGCAATGTAGGTCAGCACCACCGCACCGTCACCGAAGCGCCAGGAGGTGGAGTGGACGACCCGCGGTGAGAGCGGATACCACTCCATGACCTCGAGGACGTACTCGCCCGGCTGCTTGGCTTTCGGCAGGCCGACCCGCAGCGAGTCGGCGTGCATCGGCTTCAGCCAGAAGATGCGCCCGTCGCGCAGCCCGACTGGAAGAATCTCCAGGGACTGAGCGACAAGCTCCGGCGACCAGGCCACCTCCGAGATCGGCGGGCCGATGGTCTCCACCAGGACCTCCAGGGGCGCGGACCGGCGGCGGGACGTCGAGCCGGGCGCGACCTTACGAACCACTCTTCCGGAGCGCGGCCGGACCATCGTGGACGGTCCGCCAGATGGCGCGCACCTCGGCCGCGCTGAGCTCCCGACTGTGCTCCGACCTCGCGTGCTGCTGGATGCCCGAGATGACCTCGGACTTCGAGCCCCGGGTCGTCCACCCGCAGCGGCAGGTGACTTCCATCAACACCACCTCCGGCCCTCCTTTGCGAAAGTTGGGGCCAGCTTAGCGGACGTCGTCAGGTGGCGCCCAATCTTCGGAGGGCGGCATCGGCAGCCGCCTGAACGCGCGCGTCGGCGTCGTGGCGAGCCGCCTGCAGGGCAGGTACGGCGGTGGCATCCTCGGTGTTCCCAAGCGCCTGAGCGGCGAGAACCCGGAGCTCGGAGTCACCGTCGCGCAGGACAGCCTCCAGGTGACCGATCGCGCCTTCCCCGCCGATCGGCTGGAGGCCCCCCCAGGCGCTGGCGAGATCATCGCCCTTCCATTCGGCCAGCGCCCGGACCAAGTGGGGGATGGCCCGCCTGTCGCCGATCGCCCCCAGTAGGAGAGCTGCCCGCCTCCTGAGGATGCTGTCGGGGCTGGTCAGGAGGCCGATCAGCGGTGAGACCAGCTCGGGATATCTCAGGCGCGTGATCTCCTGGACGGCATGGTTCTGCAGGTCCGGATCATCACCCTGCAGCTGAGCCAGCAACGCCTCGGGGCCCGCCTGGTCGCCCCGTTGACCGCGCCGGAGCTGGGCCAAGACGGACTCGTTGACGACCACGGTGCGGACCGGTCCTGCCACATAGGCGCCCTTTTGGTACCTCTCCACGAGCTGCTCCAGGAAGTTCGCAAAGGACGCTGCCTCTTCGACCTGGCTGCTCCAATCCACCCGGTCCAACAGGCGCACAGGTCCCGAGCCGGCCTGGGTGGCGACGTAACGATCGCCTCCGGCGGTGACGAAGATCGGGAACCAGTCCGCCGCATAGCTGCTGTCCGGGTCCAGCCCGGTCCCGCTGGTCACCTCTCTGGCGAGACGAACCTCGAAGAAGTAGGCCTCGACGGCCCTTTGCAAGCTTGGGAAACGACCGCTTGGAAACAGTTCCTCGGCGGGCCCGTCGCCGCTGGACCCATCGTGCCACTCGTAGAGCGCCGCCACCTCCCCAGGTAGGCGGAAGGGCAGTTCCTGGGTCAGCCGGCGAATCGAGTCCGCACCGAGACCTGGCCGGAGAGCGGCCAGGACTGGTGCGTTGACGCGGCGCAGCTCAGCCTCAAGCGCGGCGAGCGCCTTGCTCGATGCCGTCAGAGGCCGATCCTCATGCCTTTCCGCAGACACCCCGTGTGATCGGGCCCTCGCTCACCTGGAATTCGCCATAGATCGGAATCTTGCAGAGGATGATGAAGGTGCCCAGGCGCGAGCCCTGGAGTTGGTTTTGGGCTGCGTCGAGGTTCATCAGATCGGCCTGCGGATGACCGGGGGCGGCAGGACCACCCTGGACGGTGGCGAAGAACGGGTATTCGTCGCAGTTTTGGGTCGAGGTTTTGCTCGGGCAGGGGTCGAGCCTGTCCTTCCAGCTTCTGTCCGGGGCGCTGTTGGGCCCCCTGGTCAGGAAGACCCACAGCTCCGGATAGCGCTTGATCGCATTGAGATCATGGTTCGTGGGCTCGGACAGGTCCTGGCCGATGAAGAAGGTGTCGATGGGCAGCAGGTCACACGGATTCTTGGGGAGCAGCCCGAGCATGGCTCCGATACCCGCCGCTGCGCAGGTTGCGGCCGCGGCCTTGGCGGCGGCCTTCGCGGCAGCCGCTCCGCGTGCAAGGCCCTGGGCCGGGTTGTCGGTTCCGTCTCCGTATCGCGGAAGTGCCGGCGCAGCGACACAAAGACCGTGATTGAC
>VBHN01000217.1 GCA_005881155.1 Chloroflexota bacterium
GACCACGCGCAGCCCGCGCACGCGCGACATTCGAAACTGGTGGCCGACGGCCTCCGCCGCCCGTCCGAGGTCGCTCGCGGTCACCACCGCCAGCTGCAGCCCTGCTTCGGGATCGAGGCCGGTTGCCCGCAACCGCGTCTCCAGCCCGGCCGCGGCGCCGGAACGCCCCGCGAGCAGATCCTCCAGGAGGTCGCGCTGGAGCGAGCCCGCCTCCGCCAGGAGGAGCTGGTTCTCATGCAGGAAGGCTTCGGCGAGGATGCCGCTGACGCTGTCCGTGTACTCCATGACCATGCGGGTCACGGCCAGGGCCGCCCGCAGCCCTTCATGGGTCGCGGAGCTCGCCTCTTCGCCGACCCAATGGGTAAGGGTCCGAGCGTTGGTCCGGTACCCACGCAGGAGCGCCTCGAGCTCGAAGCCCTCGCGTGCCCCGCGCTCGGCAAAGCGGACGACGAAGTCGGCGGGAAGACCGCGAGGAACGCGGCCGCTCCGCACGACGTCGAGGAACGAGTCCACCTGCTCGCTGCAGTGGCCGCGGAGCGCCTCCAGCTCGGCGCCCTGGGCGGCGGAGTAGGCGGCGACCTCGCGGCGGAGGGCCGCGAGCAGATCGACGGCGATCTCCAGACGGCGCCGGGAGAGGCGCTCGAGGAGTGCCTCGACCTCGGGATATAGCTGATCCCTTATGTGCAGTCTGAACAAAAACTAGCCTCCACTTCTGCTTCGAGGTCCCAAATTTACGCCGACTAGCATATGCCCACATCACAAACACAGGAGGACAAAGCGATGGGCAATCCGGTTGTTCACTTCGAGATCCACGGACAGGACCCGACAGTGCTTCACAACTTCTACAAGAAGACCTTCGGCTGGTCGATCGACTCCAACAACCCGATGGCGTACGGCCGCGTGGACACGAAGTCCACAAAGGGCATCGCGGGCGGCATCGCCACCGGCGGCGGTCAGCGCGGCGTGATGGTCTACATCGAGACCGACGACGTCAAAGGCACCCTCGACCGCGCGGTTGCGGCGGGCGCCGAACTGGTCATGGAGCCGAGCGTGATCCCGGGTGTCGTGGAGCTGGCTACGTTCCGTGACCCAGAGGGCAACCTGCTCGGGTTGACCAAGACCCTGGGCAACGGGCAGGGTTCCTGAAGCCGCTCCGACTTATGAGGGCCGGGCCCAACGGCCCGGCCTTCTGCTCGTCTATTGATCCGAGGGGAAGCGAGGCTGGAGGCTCGGCGGCAGGTGGCCGAAGGACCGGTTGCTCCAGATCCCCATCAGTGCCAGTACGACGACGAAGGCGGCGGCGCCGGACAGGACGATCCCCACCGCTGAGCTGCCAACCGCGAGTGCGATCAGCGACCCGACCGCGCCGCCGACGGCCGCCACGATCACCGTCAGCATGCCGGGCAGCGTTTGGAGGAGGTGGAAGACCGACCCGACCCGGCCGCCTGCCTCGATGCTGTCGATGCCGAGCGTTAGCAGGGCGCCGCGCAGGTCGTCGTGCGGGCTGGTCACGAAGTGAGGCTCCAGCTCCGGCAGCAGGTCGAGGTAGGCGCGCCTGATCCGGTTCATCCCGATCACCCAGCGGTAGTCGTCGCGGTTGAGCGCCGTCAGGCGAGCGACGGTCGTGATGCCGGCGAAGAGGACGACGAGCAGCATCGGGATGGCGATCGAGACGAAGGCCGGGCCGAAGCGGTCGGCTTGTGCGACCAGCGCGATGGCGATCAAAGCACCGGAGAGGATGGCCAGGAAGATGGTCACCCGGCTCAGCGACTCGGTGTAGGTCAGCGACCGTGTTGCGAGCAGGCTCCAGTGCTCAGTTGCCAGGACCTGCAGCTTGGCGGAAGGACCGATTTCTCGTCCTACCGGAGGAATCTCGGTCGCCATCTCGCCTTCTCCTTCTCGTGCATCACGCCCACCCGAATGGCTCAGCCTAATCGGGGCGGTTGTAGGCTGGGCGGAATGAAGACAGCCGGCGGTACTCGACCGTGACGCGTCAGTCCCTGTACGAGTTCGCGGGCGGCGACGAAGCCATCCTGGCCCTTGCCAAGGCCAACCCGGTCAGCCACGACGACAACCACCCCTCCGACCCGACCTCCACGCTCTTCGACGATGTGGGCCTGAGCTGACGGCAAGATGACGGCGGCGGGCACCAGTCTCGTCTGGGTCTCGCCGCCGTCGCGCCCGCCCTGGGTGCTTGACTGACACGCGAGATGTCAATCCAAGAGGTCGGAGGGATGCACAGAACATGACGGTTCTCCAGGAGATCAAGCGCCAGAGACTCCAGCGGCGGTTGAAGGTGCTGGCCGGCTGGACGGTCTGCATGTCGCTGACGGCGGGTCTCTTCTACGCGGCCTACGTGGTCTTCGGACCGGCCGCGACCCTCGCCCTGGTGCCTCTGGGGGCCGGCTCGGGCTACCTGGTCGGCGCTCGATTGGCCGCCATCGCCCCGATCCCGGGCGTGATCGCCGTCGGCCTGGCCTTTGCCCTGAACCAGCCCGGAATGCTGAGCCACGTCAGCTTGACCTTCGCCATCGGCGCGGCCGCCGTCCTCTCGCTGACCTCGGTCGCGTCGGGCCTGATCTTCGAGCGGATGCGCCGGAGCGGGCGGCTCTCGAGGAGCCAGGCGACGGAACGGAGCAACATGTTCCGCAACTCGTCCGTGCGGTTGCCAGTTGAGGAGGACCCGCCCATGGCTACCACCGCGCAGCACGTGAACGTCCAGAACGCCCGGCGCGCCTACGACGCCTTCGCCAAGGGGGACATGCAGACGGTCGGCGAGCTCATGGCCGACAACGTCGTCTGGCACGTCGCCGGCGGCGGCGTGATCTCCGGCGACTACAAGGGGAAGGACGCCGTTCTTGGCTTCTTCGTGAAGCTCGCCCAAGAGACGGGGGGCACCTTCAAGATCGACGTGCACGACATCCTCGCCAACGACGAGCACGTGGTGGCGTTGGTGACCAACAGCGCCGGGCGGAACGGCAAGAGCCTCGAGTGGAAGGCCGCGAACATCACGCACGCCGACCAGGAGGGGCGGGTGGCCGAGTTCTGGACCTTCACCGAGGACCCGGGCGTCGTCGAGGAGTTCTTCTCCTAGGAAGCAACGATGCGAATCTCCAGCTAGCCCTGCGCTAGCTGGAGGTCGGCGCTCCGGTCGTCCTCCTGGTCGGGGTTGCGCAGCAGGTCGAGAAGCCGCGGGTCCATCTCCAGGAGCAGGCCGGCCGTCCCCTTCTCCTCGTGGTCGGCGAGCGTCGCCCGCCAGGCGGTTCGGTCCACCGGAAAGGGCACCTCCTGCCAGCCCTCGAGGTCCTCGACCAGGCGCTCGCGGGCGAGCCGCCGCAGGGTCTCACCTGCGCCGGGGCCCAAGTGCAGCGCCGCCCGCTGGGTCGCCGCCGCCAGGGCCGCCAGCAGCAGCGGCCGGTCCAGCTCGCCCTCGCCCAGCGTGAGCAGGTCGGCGCCGGCCGCCTCCAGCGCTTGAGCGTCGGCCAGGAACTCCCCCGCGGAGGCGAACTCCGCAGGCAGCCGGACTCCGATCTTCGGCATCAGTGCACCCCAAGGTTACGATGACGCCGATGGCAAGGCCGCAATCGCCCTCGGTGGCGATCCGGCGCTGGAGCGAGGGCGGCTGGACCCCAGCCGACGACCAGGTGGCCGCCGAGGAGCCGCTCCAGCTTCTGCTCGGCGGCGATCCGCTCAGCATCGTGATGCGCACACCCGGCAACGACCTCGAGCTGGCCCTGGGGCTGCTCTGGGCCGAGCGCGTGATCACCGATCTCTCCCAGGTGGAGCGGGTGCGCATCAGCGCCGAGGCGGGCGAGAACTCCGAGGCGCTCCCGGTCGAGGCGGTGCTCGTCGAGTCGAACCAGGTCGACGTCCAGCTGACCGCGAGTGCGGGCCGGCGGCCGGAGCGGAGCTTCCTCAGCAGCTCGGCCTGCGGCGTTTGCGGCGCGACCACGGTCGAAAGCCTTGCCCTCGACTTCGCGGTGCTGCCTCCCGGCCCGGAGCTCGACCCAGCGGGCATGCCCGCGCTGGCCGACCGGCTGCGCGAGGGCCAGGCCCTCTTCGAGCGCACCGGTGGCCTCCACGCGGCCGGCCTCTTCGACCTGGCGGGCAACCTCCAACTGCTGCGGGAGGATGTCGGGCGGCACAACGCCGTCGACAAGGTCGTCGGTCGCAGCCTGCTCGACGGGCGCCTCCCTCTCCACCGCTCGGTGCTGGCGGTGAGTGGGAGGGCAGGCTACGAGCTGGTCCAGAAGGCGGTGGCGGCGGGGATCCCGTTCCTGGTCGCGGTCGGCGCTCCGAGCAGCCTGGCCGTGCAGGTTGCCCGCGCCTTCAACCTGACCCTGGCCGGCTTCCTGAAGCGCGACCGCTTCAACGTCTACTCGGGCGGCGAGAGGCTCTCCAGCCCGGCCCGGATCTCGGCCACGTAGGCGGCGACCTCGGCCTCCGGGAAGCCCGCCCGCGAGTTCCGAAGCCGCTCGGCGGCGACTCCGGCGAGGTAGCAGGCCAGGGGAGCGAAGCGGCGCTCCTGGGTGTGGGCCACGACGCCCGCCAGCTCCAGCAGCTGGGCGGCTACCTCTGGATCCAGGACCGGTGGAGGGATGACCGCGCCGCGGCTGGCGGCGGCGTTGGCGTAACGGTGCCCGAGGTCGGTGAAAAAGGCGTTCATGCAGACCGAAGCTTGACACTCGAACAGCGGCCCCCGTACGTTGGGAGCCAAGTTTCGCTTCGGCCCAAGCAATGGGGGACGTGAGCCTGTGAGCCAGTTCAGCCGCCGGGACTTTTTGAAGGTCGGCGCGGCGGCCGCGGGAGCCGTGGGAGCGGGCGGTCTCGGCTTTGACCTGGCCCGGGCCAACACCGTCAAGCAGACGCTCAAGATCGCCGACGCCAAAGAGCTGCACTCCATCTGCCCCTACTGCGCGGTCGGCTGCAGCCTGGTCGCCTATACCCGCCAGGGCGCCGACGGCAAGACCAAGCTCCTGCAGGTGGAGGGAGATCCCTCCAGCCCGGTCAACGAGGGGCGGCTCTGCCCGAAAGGTGCCTCGGCCATGCAGCTGGCGACCTCCTCGCGGCGGGTCGGGAAGCCGCTCTATCGAGCGCCCGGCAGCAGCAAGTGGGAGGAGAAGGACTGGAACTTCGTCCTCGACAAGATCGCCCAGAACTTCAAGGCCTCCCGCGACCGGACCTTCGTCGGCAGCGACGCGGGCGGCAACGTGGTCAACCGCACCGAGGGCGTCGCCTTCGCCGGCGGTGCCGCCTTCTCCAGTGAAGAGGGCTACTTCGCCACCAAGGTCATGCGCACCCTGGGGGTGGTGCACTTAGAGCAACAGGCCCGCGTTTGACACGGGCCGACGGTGGTCAGTTTGGCCGCCAGCTTCGGTCGAGGGGCAATGACGAATCATTGGCGCGACCTGAAGAACGCGGACCTGATCCTGATCAACGGGGCCAACCCGGCGGAGGCCCACCCAGTCGGCTTCCAGTGGTTTCTCAAAGCCAAGCTTGACCCCGCCCGCGGGCCCGGCTCGGGCGGCGGCGCCAGGATCGTCCACGCCGACCCCCGCTTCACCCGCACCAGCGCCCTGGCCGACACCTACCTGCGAATTCGCACCGGCACCGACGTCGCCTACTTCGGCGGCCTGATCAACTATGTCCTCCAGAACAACCTCTTCCACGACGAGTACGTCCGCAACTACACCAACGCCTCCTGGGTTGTGAAGGACGGCTATTCGTTCAAGGACGGGCTGTTCAGCGGCTACAACAAGGACAAGCGCGGCTACGACGTCAGCACCTGGGCCTACGCGAACGCTGCGCCGCCCGCCAATCCCGGCGAACCCAACGCCTCCCAGGGCCAGGGCCCGGCCACTACCGG
>VBHN01000104.1 GCA_005881155.1 Chloroflexota bacterium
CCGGCCCTCGCCCGCGCCGACCGATTGGAAGTGGGCCGCCTGGCCGAGCGGCACTCCCCCCTTCACCTCCCCACTGGTCGGGTTGATCTGGGCCAGAGTCGACCCTCCCATCGACCACGCCCAACCACCGGCCAGGGTGGCGGTGTTGCCGCCGGCGCCTGCCCGCCAGGCGACGTCGAAGCGGCCGCCGCCTTCCTTCAGGGCGACCAGGCCGTTGTTCGAGCAGGCCACGTAGAGGAAGGGCGGGTTGTAAGCGGTGGCGCCGTCGACCCGGCCCGGACAGACGCGGCCGCTGAAGACCTCACCCCCGATTCCGCCCATGCCCTGGGTCTTGACCAGGTAGCCGATCCCCGCCTTGCCCGCCTGGAAGAGGAGGCCGTCCTCGAGCAGGGCTGGCGCCACCGAGCCGACGTCGGTGTCCGAAGCGTTCAGCGCCGCCCAGTTGGAGGGCGCCCAGTAGTCGAGCTCGCGGAGGTCGGGCGAGAGCTTGATCCGGCGCCGCCAGGCGCCCAGATCCCGGCCTCCCGGCCGGCTTTGACCTCGTAGCTCAGGAGGTCGCCTTGCCCGTCCGCGGCCGAGGCGATGACCCAACCGCGGTAGTTGCCGCAGTCGCCGTAGAGACCGCCGTAAGGCACATAGACGCGCCCGTTGGCGAAGCTCAGCGCCGAGCGCTGCTGGTGGACGGTCGGGCTCAGGGCCGGCGGGTCGATCGGGCGCTGCCAGCGGACGGCCCCGGTTTTCAGGTCGAGGGCGAAGAGAGTGTGGTGGAACCCGGAGAGGTAGGCGACCACGTACACCGTCCCCCGGACCGGGTCGATGGCCGGCGTCGAGGTGATGCCGCTGGGATCGATGTTGCCGCAGGGCAGAGACCTCCCCGAGACCGGGTCGCCGAGGTGCTGCTTCCAGGCGAGGGCGCCGGACGCGACGTCGAAGGAGAAGACCGAGTCGTTCTCGGTGGCGGCGATGACGTGCCCGCCGGCGACCAGCGGCTGGCCGTACTCGGCGCCGTCGAGGCCGGCGGACCACGCCTGCCGGATGTCGGTCAGGGCGGGGCTGGAGAAGCCGATCCCGAAGCGCTCGGCGCCGCCCAGGAACTGGGGCCAGGCCGCGCCCGGTGCGGCCGTAGGGACCGGCGAAGGCGATCGAGAGGGGCTGGACGACGGGGAGGGCGAATGGCGGGCCAGCCCCGGGCGCGAAGCGCCGAGACTGCAGGCGCTGAGCAAGAGAACGACCACCGCCAGAGCGGCGGCTACTCGCAGTTGGGCGCGAACCTCGTCCAGAACTTGGCCAGCTGCCCGATCTCCGCGTCGCTGAAGTGAGACAGGAACTGCCTGCGAACTCCTTCGAAGTGAGTGGCCTGCGCCTCGCCCAGCCGCCGGCGACCGAGCTCGGTCAGGTTCGCGTTGATCGCGCGCCCGTCGGTCGGGCAGGCGACCCGCTCGATCATTCCGTCCGCTTCGAGTCTATCGACCAGCCGGGTGAGGCCGCTCGGGCTGAGCATGACCAGCTCGGCCAGGTCCGTCATCCGCAGGTGGCCGTTCTCGGCGGCCCCCACCCGCCACAAGACCTCGAAGCCCGAGACGGTCAGGCCGTGCGCTGACGTCAGCTCCGCGTCGAGCTGCTTGACCAGGCTGGCGTGGGCGTGGAGGAGCCCAACCCAGGCCTGGGTCTCGTCCGCGGTCAGCGTGGTCTCGACGGGCACGGGCACAGCATAGGTAGAAATCGGCAATTTCAAGCGCCTGTTCCGGCCCTCTTCCACGATGATGAGCGCCGTGCATTTCGGCGTGGCCACGGCCGACCACCAGTGCGAGGCTTTCGACCCTCGATACCCGGACATCCGCGACGAGTGGGAGAAGCTGGCCGGCCAGACACCGCGCGGCCAGGCGACCGATTTCTGGAACCGTTACCAGGAGGACGTCCGGTTGGCGGCGGGGTTGGGCTGCACGATGTTCCGGATCAGCCTCAGCTGGGCGCGGATCGAGCCCGAGCCCGGCGTCTTCAACCAGGAGGCTCTCGACCACTACCGGGACGTCGTGCGCGCGATCAAAGAGGCCGGCATGGAGCCGATGGTCACCCTCATGCACTACGTCTGGCCGCTCCACATCGACCTGCTGGACGAGCGGTTCCCGAGACGCTTCCACGCCTACGCGGAGAAGGTCGCGAAGGAGCTCGGTCGGGACGTTCGCTGGTGGATCACGATCAACGAGCCCACCGAGCTCGTCTTCGGTTTCTTGAAGCCCTGGTGGCAGCACGCCTACCGGATGCCGCCCGGCCTGAGCGCCGACGCGACCAGCCACGAGCAGATGGAGTCCTGCGCCAGGCTGATGCGCAACCTCTTCCGCGCCAACCGCGAGGCGAGACGCGTGCTCAAGGAGCACGACGAGGACGCGATGGTCGGCGCCAACCCGTTGATCCTGGGGATCCCGACCTGGATCCAGAACCTGATGGACTACCGGGCGATCGGCATCTCCAGCCTCGAGCACCTCGCCTCCCACGGCCACAGCGTGGCCCGCCGGACGGCCGCGAAAAAGGCGCTCCACAGTCTGCTGGGGCCGATCCCTCGCATCCTCAGCTTCCTGCCCACGGTGCTGGCCGCCGACTGGTGGAACCTCGGGCTGGCCGGCAAGCTCGCCCATTTCATCTGTCCCGCCGACTGCGTCCACCAGATGGACTTCGTCGGCTTCGACTACTACTGGGGGATCCGGCCCTACCACCTGCAGGCGATCCACCGCCTGCTCGACGCCGGCATGGGCCGGTTCGACCTGGCGCCGGTCTGGTGCGGGGCGTTGGAGCGGATGCTCAAGCGGTACCAGAAGCTCTTCCCCCACCTGCCGCTGGTGATCGTCGAGAACGGCTCGGTCGTCACGGCCGACGGGGTCAGCCGGGCGCTCTACCTCGAGCAGCACATCCAGGTCGTGGAGCAGGCCGTGGCCAAGGGAGTCGACGTCGCCGCGTACGTCTGCTGGAGCATCACGACCAACCGGGAGTGGGGCCTGCCGACAGGGCCGGGCACGGACTTCGGCCTCTACCACGTCGACCTCGACAACGACCCCGAGCTTCGGCGGCAGCCGACGCCCGCGGCCGAAACCTACCGCCGCCTGATCGCCGCCTCCCCTACCAGGGCCGCGCGACCGACATCGCCTGGGCGAGCAGCTCGTCCTGGCTGATCTGGCCGGCGGTGGCGCCGGCCCGGACCTTCAGCTCCAGGGCCCGGCGCACCGCCTCGGCGATGTCGGCGCCGCTGAGCCCTTCGGTGGCCTCGAGGAGCCGCTCCCAGCCGGCCTCGTCGAGCGGCTCGAAAACGGGCCGGCCGGCGCGTCGATCGGCCCTCGCCAGGTGGACTTCGAAGACCGCCCGGCGCCCGCGCCGGTCCGGTAGCCCGACCGCCACCAGCCGGTCGAAGCGGCCCGGCCGGGTCAGCGCGTCGTCGACCGCCTCGGGCCGGTTGGTGGCGGCCAGCACGACCACCCCCTCGCTTCCCTCGAGCCCGTCCATGTTCTCCAGGAAGGTGCTGACCAGCCGGTGGGTCCGGCCCGGCCGGGTCAGGGCGTCGTCGACCGCCTCGGGCCGGTTGGTGGCGGCCAGCACGACCACCCCCTCGCTTCCCTCGAGCCCGTCCATGTTCTCCAGGAAGGTGCTGACCAGCCGGTGGGTCGCCTCATGGGCGTCCTCGCGCGCGCGCCCGAGTGCGTCGATCTCATCGAAGAAGAGCACGGCCGGCCGCTCGCGGCGGGCCCAGTCGAAAGCCTCCTGCAGCTTCCGTTCGGCCTCTCCATACCACTTGGAGACGACGTCGGTGGCCCTCACGTGGATGAAGCGGGCGCCGGACTCCTTGGCCAGCGCGCGCGCCAACAGCGTCTTGCCGGTGCCGGGCGGCCCGAAGAGAAGCACGCCGTGCGGCGGCCGGACGCCCCAGCGCCGGTAGCTGTCCGGCTCGCGGATGGCCTGGCAGATCGCCTGCAGCTGGCTGACCGCCTCCTCCTGCCCGCCGACATCTCCGAAGCCGACCGCCTCGGAGTCGTCCGCCTCGGCCGCCGGCGAGTAGACGCGGCCCGGGGGCTGCTGACGCGGAACCCGGGCGGCCAGGTCGGCGGCGCCCCGGCGGAGCCGCCGCAGCCCGGCCAGCGCGGTCTCGACGCCGAGACCGCTGGGAGCCAGCAGCAGCTCCGAGTCGGGCGGCTCCTTGCCCGCGCCTCGGTAGATGGCGTCGACCACATTCTCGGTGACGGCCGCGAAGTGATCGAGAGCCCGTTCCACGGCCGCCTCGTCGGCGATCTCCAGGGCGGGCGTGCTGGGGTTCAGCAGCGGAACCACCAGCGGCCAGGCGCCACAGGCGATGACCATCTGGTTGAGGAGGCCGGGGGTGACCGCCAAACGCTCCTCGACGATGGTTCCGGTCCGCCGGACCCGGGTCGCCATCCCCTCCAGGCGCGGCACCCGGAGCAGCGTCCGCGGCTGCAGGACCGCGGCCAGCGACAGCCGGCCAGGTGCGGGACCCCCGCGGGCGAGCACCAGGATGCCGGCCAGCGGGCTGGGCAGGGCGAGCTGCCCGAGCACGGTCAGCGGCAGTCCCCGGGCGATGGCCGGCGCCAGCTCCGGGGACCGGCTGACCCTCAAGGCTGGCGCGCTCGGGCCGGCGCCCGGCGCCTCCTCCGAAGGCGGGTGATCAACAGGTAGGCAAGTAGACCGATGAGGAGCAGCAGGACCGGCAGCACGACCGGCAACAGGAAGGCCGCGATCACCAGGGCAGCCGAGAGCACGTCTTCCACACCCGACGCGACCGGTCCCAGGAGGGCGAGATTGGTGACCGGCCGCACGGTGGCGCGGCTGACGTGGACCGTCCCCGCCGTCGCGGCTCCCGCCAGCAGGCTGAGGATGATCAAGAGGCCCGGGTCGGCGGTCTTGATGGTCCCGGCCTCGACCGCGAAAAGGATCGCACCCGAAGCGGCCGCCAGCGGCAGCATCACAGCGTGGAAGCCGGAGTCGACGATCGGGATCTTGTCGGCCGCGATCTCGACCACCGTCAGCACCAGCAGCCCGTAGAAGGCGATGTCCGACTGCAGCGCGGTGAAGGGAGCGGCCAGGTGGACGTAGCCCAGGCGGGAGAGGAGGCTGGTCAGAAAGAGCGGCAGCGTTGCGTTGAGGCCGCTCGCGCCGGCGAGCCCGAAGGCGGCGGGCAGCTGGAGTAGGAGGGGGTTCAGGGCTCTGGGAAAAACCTCCGCTGAGTTGAATGCTAGAGGCACGGTGGTGGAAACAGCGCCGGCCGGCGTTATGAGAGCGGGATGAAGCGGACGTTGACCGTCTTCGCGGCGATCGTCGTCACCGTCTTCCTCTTCGACCAGGTCGCCCGGCACCTGCTCGGGCTGGATTGCATCGGCATGGTGCTGCCGGCCTGGGGCTGTGTCGCCGAGCCCTACCCGACCACCCTCGGCGCGGCCGGCGATCTCAGCCAGAGCCTGCTGGTCTACGGCGGGATGGGGCTCGGCGCCCTGGTTCTCGCCTACGTGGTCCGCGACATCGTCTTCGGGGCCGCCGGCTACCTCCTCGGAAAGTACCGGCCGGACCTGGTCAAGAGGCTGGTCTCCGAAAAGCCGCCCCGGTCCTACCGGATCCGCTAGTCGCCTTCAGGGACCAAAAACCGGCGGCCGAGATCTCGGCCGCCGGCTGTTACGAGGATATCGAGCTAGGCGTTGAGCGCCGTCACCACGTTCGAGAACACGTTGGCGATCTGTCCGCCCATCGTAAGAAGGATGACGATGACCACGATCGAAACCAACACCAGGATCAGGGCGTACTCGACCATCCCCTGTCCTTTCTGACCGGCCGGCTTGGACTCCGCTCTCTTCGTTCTCACTCTTCTGACCTCACCTCCTTTGTCGCTGAGTGATCCCCAACTGTGTCAGGCGCCGCCGACATTACACGATCAAGTTGCGCTGTCTATTTCGATGATTTAGATAAGGCGCGCTAATATGGGCCGCCATCGGCCGCCAACCCTTCACGCTCGAACAGCTGCGGATCTTCCTCGCGGTCGCCCGCGGCCAGAGCATGTCCCGCGCGGCCGAATCCCTCTACCTCACCCAGAGCGCCGTCAGCCAGCAGGTCGCCAACCTCGAGGCACGCCTTGGCCTGCGGCTTCTCGAACGAGCCGGCCGACGGGTCCGGCTGACTGAGGCAGGCTCGACGATCGCCGCGGCCGCCGAGACCGCGATCCTCGCCGCCGAAGCGGTCAGCGAGGCCGCTCGCCGGCTGGGGACCCTCGAGTCCGGCTCGCTGCTGATCGGAGCCAGCCCGACGGCCGCAGCGAACCACCTGCCCGCCCTCCTGGCGGGCTTCATCGCCCTGCACCCGCAGGTGCGGATCAAGGTCGTCACCGAGAACACGCCACGCCTGGCGGCCCTGGTCGCCGGTGGAACGCTCGACTGCGCCGTGATCGAAGGCGCGACCGGGCACGAGGAGCTGGTCGAGCGGCTGCTGCAAGAGGACGAGGTGATCGTGGTGGTGGCGGCCGGGCACCCGCTGGCGGGTATGGCGCGGGTCGGGCCGGCCGAGCTGGCGCAGCACCGGTATGTCGGCCGGGAGCCCGGCGCCATCCTCGAGGACCTCGCCGAGGAGATCCTCGGGGACCGCTATGAGGCGACCCAGAAGATCGAGCTCGGCCACCTGGACGCCGTCCGGGCTGCGGTGCTGGCCGGCCTGGGCTACGCCGTGCTGCCCCGAATCTCGATCGCCGGCGCGCTCGCCGACGGGCGCCTGGTCGAGCTCCCGATCCCTGTCCGGCGGCGCTGGATCAGCGCCATCCGCCGGCGGTCGACCGCGGGCGCGACCCTCGAGGAGTTCTGGCGGCTCCTCCCCCCGGCGCCCTTAATCAAGGCTTAAGCGCAGACACCTAGGCTCAGCCGCGAGTGCAGCGCGGGATCTTGGCGCCCCGGGAGCAGGGGCTGGTTCTCCAGCGCCTGGCGATCGGCCTGAGCAAGAAAATCGCCCTTTGAGCGCTTCCAGTACATGGTTGCAGTGCCGCTTCAGTCGAGCGAGACCCTCCCCGCCCGCTGCGCCACCTGTCACGACGAAGGCGCAGACGACACCCTCAGCTTCGTGCCCTGGGGTGAGGGGCGCGGCGCCGGCCGCTGGCTCTGTTTCAGCTGCCTGCTGACCCTCTTCCGGCTCGACACCCGGGCCCGGATGGAGGAGCGTCGGTTCAGGCGTCAGCGCGAGCCGGGCCACCGCCGTCCCCAGCTGGTCCCGGGCCGGCTGGCGCTCCGCTAGCCAGGTCCGCTAGGCGGGTTTCCGAGCGCGCAGGTAGGCGCTCCCGATCTTGCCCGGCTGGCCGTCGATACCCCGGGTCTCGTAGACCTCGACCTCGACAGCGATGAAGCCCGCCGACTCGAGCAGCCCTCGGTAGGTGTCGACGGGGATGGTCCCGGAGATGCAGCCCGCCCACTGGTCAAGCCTCCGCTTGACCTCCTCGGGCAGCGTTTCCACCTCGACCATGTCCGCGACGGCGAAACGGCCGCCCGCCCTGAGGACGCGGAACGCCTCCCGGATCACGGCTCCCTTGTCCTCCGCCAGGTTGATGACGCAGTTGGAGATCACCACGTCCACCGACCCGTCAAGCAGCGGCACCTGCTCGATGGTCCCCTTCAGGAAGCTGGCGTTCTCGACGCCCGAGCTCGCCTGGTTGGCACGAGCCAGCTCCAGCATCTCGTCGGTCATGTCGACCCCGTAGGCGTGTCCGCCGGGAGAGACCCGGCGCGCGGAGAGGAGTACGTCCAATCCGCCACCGGAGCCGAGGTCGAGCACGGTCTCGCCCGGTCGCAGCTCCGCCAGCAGGGTCGGGTTGCCGCAGCCGAGACTGACCGCCTCCGTCAGCCCGATCTCGGCCAGCTGCTCGCCGGCGTAGCCGCCGCAGCAGGCTCCCGCCTCGTCGCCACAGGAGGCGCCGGCCGCCGGCTTCACCGCCAGCTGCTTGGCCAGGCCCGAATAGCGCTCTTTGACCGCTTCTCTGATCTCGCTCACAAGCGGGATGCTAGCACAACCCATTGATGATCATCTATTGGTATCATGGCGCTCGTGGCCGTCACCAGGCAGCGCGGTGTTTGCTGCGAGATCGACGTCAAGCTCGAACCCGCCAGTGCGGTCGAGACGGCCGGCCTGCTCAAGGCGCTCGCCGATCCCACGCGGCTGAGCATCCTGGCGGCGCTCCGCGCTGCCAGCGACCCGGTCTGCATCTGCGACCTCACCGCCGCCTACGACCTGAGCCAGCCGACCATCTCCCACCACATGGCGAAGCTCCGCTCCGCGGGCCTCGTCGAAGCGGAGAAAGGGGGCATCTGGACCTATTACCGGCTGGCCGACCCGCTGCCCTCCCGCGCCTCGGCGCTGCTCGAGCCCTTGCTGGGCAGGTAGTCCTCGGCCCGCCCCAGGGGCGTGAAGGAGAAGACGATCGGGATCACCAGGGTCACGACGCCGATCACGAAGTAGACCAGCGCCACATTGTGGGTGGCCTGGATCGCAAAGCCCCCGGCCAGCGCGCCGAGCGGGATCGCCGACCAGGCCAGGACTCCGGCGATGGTCATGACCCGGCCCAGCATCTCCTTGGGGACGATCGCCTGCCGCAGGCTCATGGTGTTGATGTCGAACATCGAGCCGATCCCGACCCATAAGGACCAGACGACGACACCCACCCAGTAGGTCCGCGTCTGCGAGAAGGCCATCATCAGCAGCCCGGTTACCGCGAGGATGCCGAGGATCATCTGGCTGAAGCGGAGCCGGCGCCGGAAGCGGCCGACGCTGAGCGAGAAGAGGATGGCGGCCACCGAGCCGGCTGAGAAGAGCCAACCGATCTGCGCGTCGCTGGCCCGCCACTGCAGCTTCGCGAATAGCACGACCTGGGTGAAGGTCGTGGTGTTGAAGAAGTTCCAGATCGCCATCATCGCCGAGATCATCCGCAGCACCGGGTGCCCGAGGACGTAGCGGAGGCCTTCGACGACGTCACGCAGGATGTGCGTCGACCGTTCCTGCAGCGGCGCGTTGAAGCTGGTTCGGATCAAGCCGAGCGAGACCGCGGAGACGATGAAGGAGGCGGCGTCGACGGTGAAGAGCGTCGCCAGCGGCACCGTCAGCAGCGCCAGCCCGGCCAGGAAGGGCCCGCTGATCTGCGCCGCTTCGAAGCTGGCGTTGATGCGGCCGTTGGCCGTGACCAGGTCACCTCCCTCGACCAGGGACGGGATCGCTGCGAACTGGCCGGCATTGAAGGCGATCGAGACCGTCGACTCGACGAAGGCGACGGTGTAGATCCAGTAGACGGAGAGGACGCCCGCGAAGTAGGCGACCGGGATGCTGCCCAGCGCGACCGCTCGAACCAGGTCGCAGGCGATCATCAGCCGCCGCCGGTCGGTGCGGTCGGTCCAGGCGCCGATCACCAGCCCGAAGAGGAGGTAGGGCAGGAAGGTGGCAGCGCTGGTGACGGCGAGGTTGATCGGGGACCCGGTCAGCTTGAAGACCAGCAAGGGGAGGGCGAAGGCGGTGATCGAGGTCCCGAAGTTCGAGATCGTCTGCCCGCTGAAGAACTTCCAGAAGTCCCAGTTGATTTGGCTCTTGCTCACTGCTTCCTCACGTTTGGCTGACATAGAAAAAAGGCCGGTGGTGAGACCACTCGGCCTTTGCGGAAGCTTGCTTCTGGCTAGCTCAGCGCTCGGTGCTCAAGGAGTGGTCCCGATTGGGCAGGCTCCGCCCGCGGAGCCGCGCAATGACGGGCCACATCGTTCGCACCTCGCAAGGATGGTAGCAAAGCCCTGGAGTTAATCTTCACCTCAGCTTCAGCGCTGAGGATTGGCAACCGTACTGCTTCTCAGCAGATCAGAGGAGTGCCTGCCATTGCCGCGAGGCGGTAGTTCGGGCAACCGCCGGGCCCGAGCGTCGGCCCGTCGGCGGCCCAAGGTCCGATGGGTGTCCACGTTCACCCTCTTCGCCGTCGCCGCCTTGATGGCGTCGATGTCGGGCGCGCTCGCCTTCTTCCTGCCGGCGGTCATGACGGCCTTCGCCTCCACCGGCCAGGCGGTCACCCCACCGTTCGTCCCGGGCCTCAGCTCGCCCTCTCCGGTGGCTGCCCAGGTCGGCCCCTTCACCGTCCTCCTGCTGGGCTCCGACGACGACCAGAAGTTCGACCCCGCCCACGTCCTCACCCAGTCGATGATCCTGGTCCGGGTCGTTCCCGCCACCCAGCAGGTGACGATGCTCTCGATCCCCCGCGACCTCTGGGTGCCGCTCTCCACCGGTGGCACCGCCAAGATCGACGGCGCCTACTCGTACGGCGGCCCGGCCGCGGCGATCGCAACCGTGGAGCGCAACTTCAACGTCCACGTCGACGAGTACGTGTGGGTCGGCCTCAAGGGCTTGATCCGGCTCATCGACGCGCTGGGCGGCGTCGACGTCGTCGCCAGCAACCCGGTCACCGACGACTACTACCCGCGCGACATCGACTCCAACAATCCCTACGGCTACATGCGAGTGGCGGTGCTGCCCGGCCCCCAGCACCTGGATGGCACCAACGCGCTCCAGTACGTGCGCTCCCGGCACGGCGACCTGGAGGGCGACTTCGGGCGCTCGCAGCGGCAGCAGCAGGTCCTGCTGGCGATCCGCGAGCGGGCGAAGCACATCACGGTCGCCGACGTGCCGGCCCTGGCCGCCACCTTCAACGGTGAGCTCAAGACCAGCATGGGCATCGCGCGCATCCAGCAGCTGCTGCCGCTGGCGGCCGCCCTGACCAGCCCCGATGCGGTCCGCCAGATCGTCCTGCTCGCGCCTTACACCACGATCACGGACGTCGACAACCAGTCCGTCGTGCTGCCGCACTGGAACCTCATCCTGCCGCTGGTTCACCAGTACTTCCCGTGATCGGTAAGCCCGCCGCCACCGCCGCCCTGGTCATCACCATGCTGCTCTCCGGGGTCGGCACCTACATTTACGAGGCCGCTCACCAGACCGAGCTGCGCAAGGTCGCCAAAGCCCCGACCAAGATCGCGCCGGCTCCGCCCGCCTACCTGCTCTCGGGCACTCTCTACCTCGCCCAGGGCGGCGCCCTCTACAGCCTCGGCGGCGGGGTCTTCAAATCGGTGACGCCGGCGGGCGGCTGGACTCAGCCGTCGCTGCTGCCCAACAGCTCGAGCCTGCTGGCGGTCAAGCGCGACCAGTCCTACAGCAACGTCTACCAGCTGGGCCTGGACGGGAGCGTGCAGTCGCAGCTGACCAACAATGCCGGCTCCCGCTTCAACTCCGACCCGGGCGCGAACCACTGGTCCTTCTACCCACGCTTCTCGCCCGATGAGAAGACCCTCTACATGAGCTACGACTCCGCCAAGCAGCTCGACTACGAGGTGGACTCGGCGATCTGGGGCCTACCGATCGGCGCCACCATCAACCAGGGCCGGCGCTGGACCTCCCCGAACCAGTACACGGGTGGCGACGTCCAGCCGCTGCCGCTGCCCGGAGGCGGCCTCATCTACGTCAAATACGACGAGGACACCGACGGCAAGATGGCGTCCGAACTCTGGCTGACCACCCGCCCGCTCTCCGCGGGCAGATGATCTGCAGCCACAAGAAGCAGGAGTCCCAGCTCGTTCTGGCGCCCTTCGACGGCTCCTCGCTGGGCGATCGGCGCGTGCTCGTCTCCGACCAGTGGGTCGCCCAGCCGGCCTGGTCCCCCGACGGCGCCGGCATCGCCTACCTGGCGCCGGCGGGGAGCGGGGGTCTCTTCCAGCTCTGGTGGCTGCCCAAGGGGGCGTACGCGCCGCCCCCGCCCGGCCCGAGCCCCTCGCCCACGCCGACGGCCAGCGCCGCTCGCAAGGGCAAGCCGACACCCAAGCCGACCGCGGCGCCAGCGCCGGTGCCGGTGAAGCCGGTCCAGATCACAACCGACGTGGGCTTCGACGCGACCTCCTCGATAGCCTGGCATGCCTAGGGCCTGATCTAGCTCCCAGGCGATTCTCAGCAAACTCCAAGGATTCGAGCCGAGAATTCGGGACGTGGCCACCCCTCCAGCTC
>VBHN01000105.1 GCA_005881155.1 Chloroflexota bacterium
CGATGTCGCTGCTCATACTCTTGAGCTTATGGCAGAGCCGCTGTCCAACGTTGACGCGGCCTGGCTGCGGATGGAGGACCCGACCAACCTGATGATGGTCACCGGGATCCTCACCTTCGACGAGCCGCTCGACTTCCGCCGCGTTCGGAGCACGCTCGAGAAGCGGCTGCTCAGCTTTGACCGCTTCCGGCAGCGCGTGGTGGAGGCGCCACTGGGTTTGGGACCGCCTCGCTGGGTGGACGACGAGCGCTTCGACATCGATGCCCACCTCCACCGCGTGGCGCTCCCGAAACCGGGCGACCAGCGCGCGCTCGATGACCTGGTCAGCGACCTCATGAGCACCCCGCTCGACATGAGCAAGCCGCTCTGGCAGATCCACGTCATCGACGGCTACCGCGGCGGGTCGGTCTTCCTGAGCCGGCTGCACCACTGCATCGCCGACGGTATCGCGCTGATCCAGCTGCTGCTCTCGTTGACCGACGAGACCCCGCGCCCGCGCCGCGTCAAACCGGCGGCCAGGCCCGAGCGTGATGGCGGCTTCCAGCTCCCGTTTGGCGCCCTGGCGCAGACCCTTGCCAACCCCTTCGGGCTGCTGGAGCTGGCGCAGACCGGGGTCGGTGTGGCCGACACCCTGCAGCGATTGGTTTTGATGCCGGCCGATCCCCGGACGGTGCTGAAAGGCGCGCTCGGAGTCAGCAAGCGCGCTGCCTGGTCCAGCGTGATTCCGCTGGAGAAAGTGAAGGCTGCCGGGCGCCGCGGCGACGCGACCGTCAACGACATCCTGGTCGCGGCCGTGACCGGGGCGCTGCGCAGCTACCTGGAGGAGCGCGGAGAGCCGGTCGACACCCTCGAGATCCGCGCCGCGGTCCCTGTCAACCTGCGCCCGAGCGAGCGCGGCCTGGAGCTGGGCAACAGCTTCGGCCTGGTCTTCGTACCCCTGCCCATCTCGGTCGCCGACCGGCAGCGCCGGGTCAGCGAGGTCAAGCTGAGGATGGACCGCATCAAGGCCTCCGCGGAGGCGATCGTCAGCTTCGGCGTGCTGAACGCGATCGGCCTGGTGCCGCGCGTCCTGCACCCGCCCGCGGTGGAGTTCTTCGGCAGCAAGGCGAGCGTGGTCCTGACCAACGTGCCGGGTCCAAAAGAGGCGCTCTACCTGGCCGGCAGGCGGATCGCCGGCTGCATGTTCTGGGTCCCCCAGTCGGGCCGGATGGGCCTTGGCGTGAGCATTCTCAGCTACGCCGGCGGGGTGATGGTCGGGATTGCGGCCGACGCCGGCCTGGTCCCCGACCCGGAGCGCCTGGTGGCCGATTTTGAGCGCGAGTTGAAGGGGCTTATGATGCGCGCCGAGCGGGGCTCAGGAGATGGCAAGCGAAAGCGTGCTATGCCCGGTGCTGGTCGGGCGAGGGCCCGAGCTGGCGCTGCTGGAGGAGCGCGCCCGAAAGGCGGCTGAGGGAGAGGGCCGGGCGGTCCTCATCGCCGGTGACGCGGGGATCGGCAAGACCCGGCTGGTCACCGAGCTGATCGCCCACTGGCGCGGCGGGGTGGTAGCGCCCGCGCAGGCTTTGCCGAGCACGACCGGCAGGGGGGTGCTCCCCCCTGCCGCGCAAGGCGGACAAGTGCTGACCGGGGTCTGCGCCGAGGGAGAGCTGAGCCTGCCCTTCCTGCCCTTCGTGGAGGCGATCGGGAACCACCTGGCCGTTCCCGATCCCGGTCGCGGGCAGCTCGGCTCCTACCGCCACGAGCTCGCCCGGCTGCTGCCCAGCCTGGACGCCGAGGCCCCACCGGTGGACCCCAGCGACCCCGCCACCGGCCGGCTCCGACTCTTCGACGCGATCCTGGCCCTCTTTCGGCAGCTCGGACGGCGGTCGCCGGTGCTGCTGGTCATCGAGGACCTGCAGTGGGCCGACCCCTCCACCCGCGAGCTGTTCGACTACCTGTCGCGGCTGATCCGGCCGCTGCGGCTGCTCCTGGTCGCCACCTGCCGGCCGGAGGACCTCGGGCGCAACCACCCGCTCCGGCAGCTGATTCGGGGCTGGGAGAGGTCGCACCAGGTCGAGGTCGTCCGGCTGGAGCCGCTGGACGCAGTCGAGACCCGCGCGATGATCCGGGCCACCGTTGGTGCGGATCGTTTTGGACCGGCCGCCCTGGAGGCGGTCCTGGAGCGTTCCGAGGGCAATCCTTACCTGGTCGAGGAGCTGCTCCGCGCTGCCAGCGACGCCGGCTGGCAGGGAGGGGAGGAGGGGCTGCTGCCGAAGACCGTCCGCGAAGGCGTGCTGGCGCGGGTCGAGGGCCTGGGCCGCCAGGGCGTGGAGGTCCTGCAGGCGGCGGCCGTTCTCGGCCAGCGCTTCCGCTACGAGAGCCTGGCCGCCGTGACCGGTCTCAACGCAGAGGAGCTGGGGGACGCGCTGGAGGCCGCGATCTCCGCCCAACTGCTCGAAGAGACCGACGGCGAGCTCGGGCTCTACCGGTTCCGTCACGCGCTCACCCGCGATGCCGTCCAGGACAACCTGATCGCTCCCCGCCGCCGGCGCCTCCACGCTGCGGCGGCGGCGGCGCTGGCGGCTCAGCCCGGGACGCCGACGGTCGAGGTCTGCCGGCACCTGCTGGCGGCGCGCGACTGGCGCTCGGCCGCGCCCCTCTTCTTGAAGGCCGCCGAGGAGGCGGAGGCGGCCTATTCCTCCGAGGACGCGGCCGAGATCTACACCAAGGCGCTCGAGCACGTCGAGGGCGACCTCGAGCAGGCCGAGCTGGAGTGCCGGCTGGGCGTGGCCCGCCTGCAGCACGGCGAGGTCGCCGAGGCGCGGCGCCGGCTGTCGGCAGGCATCGACCGGCTGGAGGCGGCCGGCGCCCAGCGCAGCGCCGCCCATTTCCGGATCCAGCTTGCCGTCGCCAGCTGGCAGGGCTCGCGCCTCGACCTCGCCCGCGCGGAGCTGGAACAGGCGCGCCAGGCGCTGGAGCCGGACGGGCCCAGCGAGGACCTGGCGATGGTCCACGTCCGGCTGGCCGGCCTGGACATGGTCGAGCTCGAGGGCGAGGCGGCGATCGCGTCCGCGACCACCGCCGTCGAGATCGCCGGGAAGGTCGGGGCCGTGGCGCCTCGGATCTGGGCTTACGACTACCTGGGCGCCGGCCTCGCCTACACGGGTCGTCTCGTGGAAGGGCTGGAGTACCTCGACCAGAGCTTCCGCGAGGCCCGCGACGGAGGGCTCTTCCTGATCGCCGCCGACGCCCTCTACCAGGGCGCGCTCTGGCGGCTCATCGACCTGCGGCCGCAGGAGGCGATGGACCGCGTCCACGTCCTGCGCACCCTCCACGCGGGCAGGTGGTCGCGGCGGGAGGCCGACATCGCCGAGGCGATGACCTTCTGGTGGGGCTTCGGCCTGCCGGCTCCGGCCCTGGACCTGCTCGAGCAGGCGATCGCGCCCTACGAGCGGGGCGCCGATAACACCTGGATCGCCTGGGCGGAGATCAACCTGGCCGCGGTCAATGCCGAGCTGGGCCGCTTCGCGGCCGCCCGTCGGCTGCTCCAGGGCCAGGGCGGCCGCTCCGAGCCGCACCTCTGGATGCTCAACGCCTGGACGGTGATGCGGGTGGGACTCGACGCCGGCGACCTGGAGCTGGCGCTCTCGCCCGGTCCCGCCCTGCTGGCCGGCCTGCCGGTCGCCTCGCCCGTCCGCCGGATCCTGCTCGACATCGCCGTCGAGGTCCTTCTGGCGGCCGGCCACCTGGCCGAGGCGCGGCGGGTGTCGGAGGACGCGCTGCCGAAGCTGGGCGAAGGTCCGCTGACCGACCGCGTTCGGGGCCGGCTGGCGCTGGCCTCCGGCGATCCGATCCCGGCGATCGAGGACCTCGGCAAAGCGGCCGCCGGGTTCGCCTCCCGCGGGCTCGCCCACCAGGAGGCGCGCACCCGGATCGTCCTGGCCGCAGCGCTCGCGGCCGCCGGCCACGCCGACCGAGGTCGGGAGGAGCTGCGGACCGCGCTCGCCTCGGCTCGCGAGCGGGGCTCGCTCCAGGAGGCGGCGCTGGCGCGGACGGCGCTCCGGGAAGCCGGCGCCAGCACCGAGCCGACCGTCGAGCTGGTCGCGGCGGCCCTGGACAGCATCCGCCTGGGCGCCGATCCCGAGACCGGCCCGCTGCTCGACCTCGAGTGCCTCGGTTCCGCCGCCCGCGGCCGGGGCGAGCCGCTGCGCAGGCTGCTGGGCGACCTGGTCCGCGAGCTTATGGCCTCGCCCGATCCCTCCCACGCGGAGCGCGGCGCGGTGCTGGATGCGTACTACCTGCGCCGGCTCGGGTCACACGAGAAGGTGATGGAAGCACTCTTCCTCAGTGACGCGACCTACTACCGGCGCCGGAAGGACGGCCTGGCGGAACTGACCCAGCTGCTCCAGGACCGGGAGGCCGCCGCCCGGGAGGCGCTGCTCCAAAACTGACAGCTGCGGGCCGGGCCCGCGATAGTGACTTGAGAGCGGGGCCGGCCTGACCGTTACCGGCATGAGCAAGCGCATCGTCTATCAGACCGTCGTCTGGTCCGTCGCCATCCTCGGGACGCTCTGGATCGCCGCCGGGTATGCCGTCGACATCTGGTCCGAGCTGCGCCCGCGGCTGCGACCGATCCGGGTTCGCATCGACCGGAAGCGGGAGGTGGCCTGACCTTTCATGGGGCTGCTCTCCCGCGTCCTGATGCTTCTTCGAATCAAGTCCAACAGCGCGCTGGACAGCGTCGAGGATCCCCGCCAGGTCCTCGACTACGCCTACTCCCAGCAGCAGGAGATGCTGCGCAAGCTGCGTGGCGGCCTGGTCGAGGTGGCCACCGCCAAGCAGCAGTTGAGCCGGCAGTCGCAGCTGCTGGCCGAGCGCGTCCCCGCCCTTGAGGACCAGGCCCGGCGGGCCGTCGAGCATGGCCGCGAGGACCTGGCCCGGGTCGCCCTCGAGCGCAAGCACTCGGCGGCGGCCGAGCTGGAGGGCCTCGGCCGGCAGCTGGCCGAGGTCGCGGACGAGGAGCGCAAGCTCGGCGTCGCCGAGCGCCAGCTGGCCTCCCGGATCGAGGAGTTTCGAATCCACCGCGAGGTGGTCTCGGCCAAGTATTCGGCCGCCCACGCCCATGTGAGCATCAGCGAGGCGATCACCGGCGTCTCCGGCGAGCTGGCCGAGCTGGGCATGGCGGTCGGCCGGGCCGAGGAGAAGACCGATCGCCTGCGCGCCCGCGCCTCGGCGATCGACGCCTTGATCGAGAGCGGCACCCTGGGCGCAAACCAGGCGGGCGACTCGATCGAGGCAGAGCTGCGGCGGCTGTCGACCGCGGACGCCGTCGAATCGGAGCTGGCGGCGCTGCTCGAGCTGGCGCCCAAGCGCTTAACCGGCCGGGTCCCGGCCGAGAAGGAGGAGAGCTAGATGGTCAACCGCGCCAACACGTTCTTCGGGGGCTCCGGCGAGCTCAGCCAGGGCCAGGGGGTCATCGTCTACGCCCGCTGGGTCCTGGTCGCCGCCGCCATGGGTTTCGCGCTCTGGCTGCCGGCACCGCTGGCCCAGCTCCGGGTCCAGGCCTTCTTGATCCTGCTCCTGGCCATCGGCAACTTCTTCCTGCACGCCCAGGTCCTGCGCCGCCGTCCCGCCCCGGACTGGGTCGTCTACGGCGCCAGTGCGGCCGACCTGGTCGCCATCACGGCCCTGCTCTGGATCCAGGGCGGCTACCCGTCCGAGCTCTACATCTTCTATTTCCCGGCCGTGCTCGCCATCTCGGTGGCCTTCTCGACCGAGCACGCTGCCGTCTACACCATCTCGGCCGTCTCGGCGTATGCCGTGATCGGCGCCCTCACCGCCCCGTTCGACGCCGAGGTCCTGACCGTCGTCGTCCGCTGCCTGATGATCGCCGCCGTCGCGGTCTGCGGGAACCAATACCAGCGCATCGAGGGGGCGCGGCTCGCCCGCCTGTCGGCGGCGGGACCAGGCCTGGCCCGGCTCGAGGAGGAGATCAAAAGATGAACCCGACCGCATACGCGTCGGCCCCAGTCCGAGAAACCGCAGCCGAAGCCGCCGAGGACCTCTTCTTCGGCCAGGTGGCGATCATCTACGCCCGCTGGGCGGTGATCGTGGCCGGGATCGTGATGATCCTCGCCGCCGGCAACGCCGGCCAGCTGACCATCGAGCTGGTCCCGATCGTGCTCCTGATGGCCGTCAATTTCTTCCTGCACGGGCGCCACTTCATGGAGCGGCCTGCCAACCGGCTGCTGGTCCTGCTCGCCTCGCTGCTGGACCTGGCCGTGCTGAGTGCCATCGTCCTGACCTGGCCAGGCGGCCCTGGCCTGGGAAGCCCGTACTTCGTCTTCCTCTACCCGGTCGTGTTTGCGTTCGCTCTCGTGTTCCCGCCCGCCTACGCGGCCGCCTTCGGCCTGCTGGCGGCGGTCGCCTACGCGTCCGTGAGCCTCTTCGCGGGTCTGCAGCACGGACCGTCCGACCTGAAGTCCCTGGTCATGCGCCTGGTGACCCTCTCGGCGATGGCCGCCCTGGGCACCTTCTACTGGCGCCAGCAGCGGGCCCGCCGGCGGGTCCTCCCAGCCTGAGGCGCGCGTGCTCCGCAAGCTTCTCGGGCAACCCCGGGCCTGGCTGGATGCGCTGCTGGCGCCCGCCCAGGATCCCCGCCAGGGCGGCGTCTCGCCGGCGGAGCGGCACCGGCTGCTGCTCGACCAGCTCCGCCACTCGCTGGCGGCCGTCTCCGCTTCCAAGATCCGCCTTGGCGCCCGGGCCGCGGAAGCGGAGGCACACCTCCCGGAACTCGCCGTCAGGGCCCGGCAGGCGGTCGCCGCGGGCCGCCTGGACCTGGCCCGGGCCGCGCTCCGACGGCGGCAGGCGGCTGCGCTGAACCTGGCCCAGCTGCGGCGTCAGGTGGAGGAACTGGAGGGCGAGGAAGCACGTTTGACGCTGGTCGAACAGCGCGTCACGGCGGCCGTCGAGGCCTACCACACCAAGCACGAGCTGGCGCAGGCGAAGTACACGGCGGCGGCGGCCCAGATCCGGGTGGGCGAGGCGCTGGCCGGCGTCAGCGACGAGCTGGGCGACCTCGGCGCCGGCCTGAGCCTCGCCGAGGAGCGGGCGGAGCGGATGGAGGCGCGGGCCACGGCGATCGACCGGCTGGTCTCGGAAGGCGCCCTCGAAGGGCCGCCGCCAGCCCTGGACGAGCAGTCCGACGCAGCCGTCGAGGCCGAACTGGCCGCACTGCTGACGGAGAAGCAGGCCCGTTCAAGCTAGATTTCGGACGAGTGCGAACCCGGACCATCGACCTCCACGGCCATGACGTCTTGACCGCGGTCGACCTCGCCGAGGACCGGGTCCGCGAGGCGTACTCCAACGGCTACGAGGCGGTCGAGCTGCTGCACGGCGCAGGGGACGTCACCGAGCCGGTGGAGACAGGGCGGGGTCGGATCAAGTGGGCTCTCCGCCGGCTGGTCGAGGGCGGCGGCCTGGATGGCTACATCGATCGCCGCCGGACCTGGCTCAAGGCCGGCTCGATCGTCCTCTACCTGAGGCGCAACCCTAAGGCTCGACCTGAGCGCTGGTCCCCGGATCCACCGCGGACCCACCGCCGATGACACCATCTCCGCGCAGCTTGGCGATCTGCTCCGGCGTGTAGCCGAGCAGGTCTCTGAGCACGCTCTCGTTGTGCTCGCCGAGCCGGGGCGGAGGGCGCAGCGGCTCACCCTCGTGGTCGGGGAAGCGGATTGCCCGGCCGAGGGCCGGGAAGCGGCCCAGCGTCGGATGCTCGAATTCGCCGACCATGCCGCGCGCCAGCACTTGCGGGTGCCTGAGCACCTCGCTGATCTCCAGGATCGGAGCGTGGGGGACGTCGTGGCGCTCGAAGACCTCGTCCCACTCGGCCACCGTCTTCCCGGACATCGCCTCCGCCAGCAGTGCGTCCACCTCCTGCCGCCGGTCCACCCGCTTCAGGTTGGTGTCGTAGCGCGGATCGGCCGCCAGCTCGGGACGCCCGATGGCGGCGCAGATCTTGGGCCAGAAGGCCTCGCCGATGTTGGCGATCACGAGGTAGCCGTCGCTGGCCGGGAAGGCGCCGTAGGGCACGATCCCGTGATGGCCGGTGCCGATCTTGGGCGAGTCTTCAGCAGTCATGAAGACCCGGGTCGCCATGTACATCAGCAGCCCGACCATGCCGTCCAGCATCGAGAAGTCGACGAACTGCCCGCGGCCCGTCCGCTCCCGTTCGTAGACGGCGCTGAGCACGCCGATCACGGCGAACAGCCCGCCGCAGAGGTCGGCCATGGGCAGGCCCAGGCGGGTCGGCGGCCCGCCTGGCTCGCCGGTGATGCTCATCACGCCGCTCATGGCCTGGATGGCGATGTCGAGCGCTGAGCGGGAGGCATAGGGCCCCGTCTGCCCGAAGGCGCTGATCGAGCAGTAGATCAGCCGCGGGTTCTCCTTGCTGAGCGACTCGTAGTCCAGGCCCAGGCGTTGGGCGACGCCGGGCCGGAAGTTCTCGATGAAGACGTCCGAGCGGCGCGCGAGGTCGACCAGGATCTGCTTCCCCTCGGGTCGCTTCATGTCGACGGCCAACCCCAGCTTGTTCCGGTTGACGGCAAGGAAGTAGTGGCTCTCTCCATCCTGGAGCGGCGCGACGTGGCGTGTCTCGTCACCATCCCCGGGCCTTTCGACCTTGATCACCTCCGCGCCGAGGTCGGCCAGCTGCATGGTGGCGTACGGACCGACCAGGACCCGCGTCAGGTCCAGCACGCGAAGCCCCTTCAGCGGGCCCTGGGAAGCGCTCACCTATCGATGTATAGTGCGCGCGCCGGGAGCTGGCGTTTCTTTGAGGGAGTGATTAGTGCCATGGGGTTTTTCCGAAAGGCTTACTCGATCGTGGGGGCGCTCCTGCTGCTGGACGTCCTGGTCCAGTTCTTCATCATCGGCGCCGCCGTCTTCACCATCTACAGCGAGGCGAGCAACGGCACGGCCGCGCAAAAGGCGCTTGACGACTCGGGCTTCTATTTCCTCGCGCATGCCGTCAACGGCGCGACGCTCGCCGTTCTCATCGTGCTGATGGTCGGCTTCTCATTCGGAGCGCGCTACCCGTGGCGGACGACGGGGTTGACCGCGCTCCTTTTCCTGCTGCTCGCGATCCAGTCAGTCCTGGCCCACACCGGCATCCCGCTCGTCTCCGCCCTGCACGTGATCAACGGCCTGATCATCCTGGGCTTGACCGGAGCCTTGACTCGTAGCAATTGGGCGTTCGGGGCCCGGCCCGTGCAGCCCGTGGCAGCGCAGCCCGCCGCGACCGTCGCCGGCTGAGTGGACTTCGCGCCGAGCGACCTCGCGGAGTCGCTCCGCGAGGAGGTCCGCGCGCTCTGCCGGGGTTTTCCGCCCGAGTACTGGCGCGAGCACGACCACGCCGGCGGCTATCCCTGGGAGTTCCTGAAAGCCTTTGCCGAGCGGGGCTGGCTGGGCCTGGTGATCCCCGAGCGTTACGGCGGCTCCGGTCTCGGGGTCACCGAGGCGGGCGTGATGCTGGAGGCGATCTGCGAGTCGGGGGCAGGCCTCAGCGGCGCCTCGCCGATCCACTTCTACCTCTTCCCGCTGACGCCGGTGATCCACCACGGGTCGGAGGAGATGAAGGCTGCCTGGCTGCCCGCCCTCGCCCGCGGGGAGCTGATGTCCGCGTTCGGAATCACCGAACCCGACGCCGGCTCCGACACCTCCCGGATCAGCACCCGGGCCAAGCGCCGGGAGGGCGGCTGGACGATCAGCGGCCAGAAGGTCTGGACGACCAACGCCGAGAACGCCCAGAAGATCCTGCTCCTGGCCCGCGACCAGCCCCGGGATGACGCGCAGCCGTACGCGGGCCTGACGCTGTTCTTCACCGACCTGGACCGTTCGCGGGTGACGGTGCGCCGGATCGAGAAGCTGGGCCGGGAGGCGGTCGACTCCAACGAGGTCTTCATCAACGGCCTGGAGGCCGCGGACGCCGACGTGGTCGGCGAGGTGGGGAAGGGTTTCGCCTACCTCCTGGACGGGCTCAACCCGGAGCGGATCGTGATCGCCTTCGAGGCGGTCGGGATCGGCCGGGCGGCGCTCCGGATCGCGGCCGCCTACGCGCGGGAGCGGGTCGTCTTCGACCGGCCCATCGGCCGCAACCAGGCGATCGCGCATCCCCTTGCCGCCGCCTGGGCGAAGCTGGAGGCGGCCGAGCTGCTGGCCTTCAAGGCCGCCTGGCTCTTCGATCACGGCCGGCCCTGCGGGCGGGAGGCCAACGCCGCCAAGCTGCTCGCCGCCGACGCCGGCTTCGAGGCGGCGGACGCCGCGCTGCAGACCCTGGGCGGCTTCGGCTACGCGAAGGAGTACCACCTGGAGAGGCTTTGGCGGGAGGTGCGCCTCTACAAGATCGCGCCGGTCTCCCAGCAGATGGTGCTCAACTACCTCGCCCAGCACGTGCTCGAGCTGCCCAAGAGCTACTGACCCAGATTCGCGACAATCTTTCCAGTGGGGAAGACG